>CAYGQD010000113.1:0-22235 GCA_964351855.1 uncultured Verrucomicrobiales bacterium | reverse complement strand
AGAAATCGAATCACGATTTTGGGTGGTCGCAGTGCGCTGCAGCGGGAGTTGAGGTGGTCAACATCGAAGGAAAAGACCGCTTGGAGGAAAATCCAGTCGCAGTAGCTACCGCCTTGGAAAAAATGCTCAATCGCTACGAACCGTCCAATCGGCTTGGCTAGTCTATTGGCAGTTGGTTTCTTTCCGCCTTGCTGCGTTCGCGAGCTTCGGCGAAAAAAGCTTTCAGAATCGCAGTGCATTCCGTTTCCCGGATCCCCGGCGTGATTTCGCTGTGATGATTGAGAGTCGGCTGTTGCAAGAGATTGAGGAGTCCGCCCGCAGCCCCCCCTCTGGGATCAGACGTTCCGAAGACTACTCTCCTGATCCGACAATGAACAATCGCCCCGGCGCACATAGGGCAAGGTTCTTTGGTGACGTAGAGATCGCAGTCATTCAATCGCCAATCACCGATCATCGATTCGGCCGAAGTCAGTGCAAGCATTTCAGCATGAGCGGTAGCGTCTTTTAGCATTTCAACCTGGTTGAAGGCTCGGGCAATAATCTTCCCGCCGTGCACGATCACGGCTCCAACAGGCACCTCGGTTGCCCGGTAGGCCTTTTTCGCTTGGTTGAGCGCTTCTCCCATGTAAAACTCGTCGGTCTTCATTTCGGCCAAGGGATCGAAGGGGGCGTCAAGCATCTTGTCAAAATCATGCAGACCAAAGAACTAGCAAGGGCTGATTTAATTGCTCGGTTGGCTCGAAAACTGCTTGTATAGTTTTGAACCAGCCACAGTTTGATGGTTAATGGCATCGTCCGGATTTTCTCAACGCCCAGAACTCAGGCAATCTCAGAAGCTTGCGCCGCAGATGCAGCAAAGTCTCCAGATTTTGCAGGCTCCTACCCTTGAGCTGAGGACTCTGGTGCAGCAGGAACTGGCAGAAAACCCGGTCCTGGAAGATGAGACTGAGGATATTTCGATCGAAGATCAGGATCTGAATGAGGACGATGATGGGTTTGAGGACGAGTTTTCCGAACTTTCCCAAATGGATGATGAGTGGCGTGAATACATGGCCCAATCGCGAAAATCCAGCCAGCGGACCGCTGCGGATGAGGAGAAGCGACAATTCATGTTCGATTCTCTCGTGCGTCCCGTAACCTTACAGGAGCATTTGCTCGAGCAGTTGAGCACCGAAGGGATTGCCGAGCCGACCCGAGGGTTCGCCGAGATGTTGATCGGGAATCTTGACGAAAACGGTTTTCTTCAGACGGGCATCGAAGAGATCAGTCTGAATAACGGAATTCCGCTGGAAGAACTGGAAAAGGCCAAACGGGTGATTCAGTCCTTTGAGCCGGCTGGGGTCGGGGCGGAGTCATTGGCGGAATGCCTTATCGCCCAACTCGAAAGGGAGGGGAAGCCGTTTGGATTGGAGTACCGCATCCTTTCAGATCATCTCGACGACCTGGCAAAGCGTCGCTTCCCGCAAATCGCGAAAAAAATGGGCGTTCCGACCGAGCAAGTCAGTCGCGCCGCAGAAGTGATCGGCGGTCTGAACCCGAAGCCGGGTCGGCTGTTTGAGAGCGGTGACAATCGATTTATCACCCCAGATGTCTTCGTTGAGATCGACGATGACAATCACTACGTTGTCCTGCTAAACAACGAGCAGATTCCCCGGCTCAAGATCAGCAATACCTACAAGGACATCATGGCCACCAAAGGGGACCAGCGTGAGGTTCGCAGTTATATCAAGGACAAGATCAGGAGTGGTCGAAGTTTGATCCAAAGTATCCAACAGCGGCAAGATACGATTCGGCGGATTGCAGAAGAGATCGTCCTCCGGCAATCGGATTTCTTCGATCGCGGGCGAGCGCATCTTCACCCAATGAACATGGCCCAGATTGCTGAAGCGGTGGGTGTTCACGAGACAACGGTGAGCCGGGCGATCGCCGGGAAATTCATTTCAACTCCTCAGGGAGTCTTTGAAATGAAGTTTTTCTTCACGACCGGGTATGAGACAGAGAGCGGAGAGAGTATGGCGAATACTAGCGTCAAAGACGCGATCGCTGAAATTATCGCCGAAGAAGATCACTACAAACCCTTGAGTGATCAAGCCATTGTCAAGGCTCTGGAGGAAAAAGGCATTAAAATCGCTCGGCGGACCGTAGCGAAGTATCGCGAAGAACTCGATATTCTACCGAGCCACCTGCGAAAAAGCTATACGTAGCATCGAACAGACTAAAGCGACCGGCGGTTACCAGTTGGTGATCCATTTCGCTTGGTTCGCCTTAGTCTGATCATTACCGTAGCTCCAGAGATCGTAAGTGGGGTTGTAGGCTCCACCGCCTTCAGGCACGCTGTTATTCGTTCCTTTCCGGAAATTGATATAACCGAGCGGGGTATTCCAAGGATCAACCACAGACAGTTGCCCGCCAATATCCAGAACATAGTTTACACCGGTGGGTAGCGTGGATGGATCCCCATCAAGAACCATTGGATCTGGCTGAAGTTTAGGCACGAAGGTTTTTATATCTCCGTTCTTGCTGTCCTCCCGCCAATCTGGAACTCCAAGCTCACCATCGAAATCTCCAAAGAGGGTTCGGTAGAGAATGCCCCCACTGTCGGCGAGGTTTTCACAGATGGGATACCCGCCGTATTCGGCCTGGTAGTCAGCCAATCCAGTCGAAATCATGGAGATTTGTGCATTGGCTTGATAGCGGGCAACGGTATTTTTCACGGGACCGATGGAACCTGCGACTAGAGCGGCAAGGCCAATCATGATCAACATGACAAAGAGTAGCTCCGTTAGTGTCCATCCATTGGTCGATGGGCGGTTAAGAGGTTGGACGTTCATTGGATGGCTTAGGGTTGGGGTTTGGCCGTGGTTTTAACCGGCCTGATTCTGCAGGTTGGTGATGATGCTGACCAAGGGTAAGAAGAGAGCCATGACGATGGTTCCGACGATCACGGCCAATATTACGATCATGATCGGTTCCAACATGGAAGTCAGGCCAGCAACTGCGGTATCGACCTCATCATCGTAGACGTCTGCGATCTTCATGAGCATGTCAGGGAGTTGGCCGGTTTCTTCACCAACCTGAACCATACTGATCACCATGGGAGGGAACACTTTACTAGCCTCGAGCGGGTGAACAATGGATTCACCTTCACGGACCGCTTCGTGAACTTTGTCGATCGCGTCAGAAACGACCACATTGCCAGCTGTATCGCGGGTGATGTTGAGGGCCTGAAGGATGGGCACACCACTACTGACAAGAGTACCGAGCGTCCGGGAAAATCGTGCAATCGCGGTCTTTTGCTGGACTTGGCCAAAGATCGGAATCTTCAACTTCACCCGGTCGATGATTCGACGTCCTCCTTTGGTCGCTTGAACGACCTTCCAGAGCGCAAAAAACACCAGAACACCGCCAATGAGGACGATAATGTTTTCTTGGACCAAGTCCGAAGCGGCGATCACAAACTGCGTCACCTTAGGCAACTCTTTCCCGCCCAACATCTCGTCGAAAATCTTCTCAAATTTCGGCACGATGAAAGCGAGCAGGAAGACCATAATACCCACTGAAATGATCATCACGATCACCGGGTAGACCATGGCCGCAATGACCTTGTTCTTCAGCTTCTGTGCTTTTTCTTGGTATTCCGCCAAACGATTCAGAACAACCTCAAGCACACCTCCGAGTTCACCTGCCTTCACCATATTAACGTAGAGCTTATTGAAAATCTTGGGATGCTGCCCCAGACTCTCAGAGAAAGTCGAGCCGGTTTGGACGCTATCAGCAAGGGTGTTCACCGCGCTGCGCATCTTTGGGTTTTTTTCCTGATCGCCCAACACAGTTAATCCTTTGAGAAGGGGCAATCCGGCGTCTACGAGAGTCGCTAACTGCCGTGTAAAAAGCATCAGCGTTTTTCCGGCGACGCTGCCGGTGACCTTCTTGCGACTTGCCGCCCGCTTTTTCTGAGATGCTTTGGCCTTCCGTTTTGCCTGCCCCCCTACACCCCCTTTGCCTTGTTCACCAACTTTGGTGGGATAAAGGCCATTTCGGCGCAACTGGGTATAGGCATCCGCCTCGTTCGCTGCTGAAATGGTGCCAGTGGTTTCCTGGCCCTTAGCGTCAAGAGCGATGTATTCGAAGTTGGGCATGGTGTTTTTTGTCCGGAATTAAACAAGGATTATGATGAGATTACTAAAAGCTTTCCCAGAAAGTAAATAACAAAGCACTCAATCCACCGCAATTGTGGAGTGGAGATTGAGGTTGGCCGGTTTTTGGCAAAAATCGATATTGAAGGGAACGTTACCTCGGGAGGTCTTCAGCGCATTGAACGGTTTCGCGGCTTTGCGAACCTCTACGAAAATCTAGGTGTATTTGAGGACCTCCTCAATCGTGGTGATTCCTTCAAAAATGCAGCGGAGACCGTCTTCTCTCAGGGTGCGCATTCCCATCTCGACCGCCTTCTGCTTGAGAACCAACGTTCCGACTCGCTGCGTGACGAGATCTCGGAGTGGATCGTTCATATCGAGGAGTTCGAAGAGACCCTGGCGACCCTTGTAACCCGTATCATTGCAGGTGTTGCAGCCTGCGCCGGTGTAAAACTGGTTATCACCGACTTCGGCATAGGTTAGATTTAGCTTGGAGAGTAGAGCCTCGGTCGGCTGGTAAGGAACCTTGCAATCTGGGCAAATCGTTCGCAGCAAGCGCTGGGCGAGGACTCCTTCCATCGTCGCGGCAACCAAAAACGGCTCACATCCCATATCGACCAAGCGGGTCACGGCACCGGGAGCATCATTCGTGTGGAGGGTCGAGAAAACCAAGTGACCCGTCAAGGATGCCTGAATGGCGATCTGGGCGGTTTCGAGGTCGCGCATCTCTCCGACGAGAATCCGATCAGGGTCCTGCCGCAGAAACGCCCGCAGCACTCGCGCAAACGTCAGTCCAATGCCTTCTTGGACCGGGACTTGGATGATTCCATCAATGTCATACTCGACCGGGTCTTCTGCGGTGAGAATCTTGGTGTCGACCGTGTTAATTTTTCGGAGGCAGGCATAAAGCGTCGTCGTCTTCCCCGCACCAGTGGGGCCGGTGCAAATGAAAATGCCATTCGGTTTGAGAATGGTCTCATCAATGTACGATGAAACGTAAGAGGGCAGATTGAGATTCTCCAAATCCAAGTTCACGGAACTGCGATCGAGAACCCGGAGCACGATGGACTCTCCGAACTGGGTGGGAAGCGTGGATACCCGTAAATCGACAGGTTGCCCGGCAATCGTCTTCATGATCCGTCCATCCTGAGGCACGCGACGCTCAGCGATATTCAGATTCGCCATCACCTTGATTCGAGAGGAAATCGTCAACTGGAGGTGCCTAGGTGGCGGGGCCATTTCGTAAAGCCCACCATCCACGCGATAGCGGATTTTGAAGTCATCCTCAAACGGCTCGAAGTGGATGTCACTTGCCCTTTCCTTGATTGCCTGAAACAGCACCAGATCGACGTAACGAATGATGGGCGCAGAGTTGGCCTCCGCTTCGAGATCTTGATCGGTCAGGTCCACTGACTCGGAGCCAAGGTCGGAAAGAACGTCGTTGATGTCTGATGGGCCCGTGTCCGCATAGTGGTTGTTGATCAACTCTCGGATTCGATCCGGATTGGCCACCACAACCCGAATCTCTTGGTTCAGCGTAAAGCGCAGATCATCGACCACGTTGGGGTCGAGCGGGTTGGCGACCGCAACATACAAGGCGGTTTCGTCAAACTGGATCGGGAACGCTTCGTGAAGCCGGGCTGTCCCCGGAGCGATGGTGCCCAAAATCTGCGCACTGGGTTCAAACTCGCTGAGATCAAAATACACACCGCCGATGTCCTCGGCGATCATGTTGTAGAGAGCATCCGCGTTGAGAATTCCGTAATCTTCGATGATTTCGACGACACTCTTCTCCGAGTTCAAAGACTGGTTGAGGATGTCTTCCCCTTGTGGTCCGTCGATCAAATCTCGACTGATCAAAAGGTCGATGATGGTGGGTGCGTTCATGAAAACTTGCAGTCGAAGGTCAGAAAATGGGTGGAGTTATCAATCACTGTCGGACATGGTTACCCGAACTACCTCCGAAGCCGAGGTGATCCCGGCCAGAACCTTGCGAATGCCATCCTCCCTTAGCGTTCGCATGCCTTGTTCCCGAGCCCGTTTTCGCAACTGGCTGGTCGTAAGGTCATCGTTGATCATTCTGGCGATCTCATCCGTAACGTTTAAGATTTCGAAAAGCCCTTTGCGACCGCGATATCCGGTGTTGCGGCACTCCCGACAGCCATGCGGCACCCGGACGTCGGCATGCGCCGCTTGCTGAGCATCGATGTTCAGTCGTCGCATCTCTGAATCGGAAAGCTCACCCGGAACCCGGCATTCTTCACAAAGCAGGCGAACCAGTCGTTGGGCCATGAAGGACCGAACCGCCGAGGAGATCAGGAATCGCTTCACGCCGATGTCTTCCAAACGCGCCACCGCCCCGGGTGCGTCGTTGGTGTGGAGCGTTGAGAAAACCAAGTGACCTGTGAGCGAGGCATTGATGGCAATGGTGGCGGTCTCCAAGTCACGAATTTCCCCGATCATGATGATGTTGGGCGCTTGACGCAAAATCGATCGGAGTGCCGCATGAAAGGTCATGCCGATGGACTCTTTCACCATCACCTGATTGATGCCACTAAGCTGATATTCGACCGGATCCTCAACCGTTATAATCTTACGGTCGGGCTTGTTGATCTCATTTAAGCAGGCATACAACGTCGTCGTCTTCCCCGAGCCGGTCGGCCCCGTCACCAGAATAATCCCGTCTGGCAGGCGAATCAGTCGATCAAAATTCTCCTGATCGTCGGCGAAAAATCCTAACTGGGGCAGGCCGAGCAGGAGGGAGTTCTTGTCAAGAATCCGCATCACGATCGATTCTCCGCAACTCGTGGGAATCGTGCTAACCCGTAAGTCCAGCTCGCGATTTCCCATATTGGCCTGAATTCGACCATCTTGCGGGATTCGTTTCTCCGCGATAGACATCGTTCCGGTCATGATCTTGATCCGGGAAACCATCGAAGGCAGCAACTTCATCGGATGGCTGGCCATGTGATGCAGGGCACCATCGATCCGGTAGCGCACCCGGACCTCTTTTTCCAAGGGCTCGAGGTGGATATCACTGGCGCGATTCTGGAACGCGTCAGCAAGCAGTTGGTTGACCAGCGTGATGACCGGCGCGTCTTCGCCCGTCGTGGGCGTCCCGTCATCCATGGTTCCTTTGACGGAAACCGCATTGGTGTTGATCTGTTTTGCCAGCTCGCTATCGATTTCTCCGGCGAAATAATCCGCGATGCACTTGTTGATTTGGCCGATTTGGGCGCAGACGAACTCAGGCGGGTAGGGGAGAACGTGCTGGAGACTATCGAGGGTCTCCATATTCATCGGATCGCCAAGGGCAACGATCAAATTGGTGCCGTCAAAGGCGATCGGCAGCATTTTGTAGCGGATACAATCTGCCGCCGTAACGATTTTGACGACGCTCTCGTCGATCGGATACTGGTTGAGATCAACCATGTCCATGCTCGAGGCGAAAGCGAGCGTCTGGGCGACGGTTTCCTCGGACAATTGACCAATTCGGAGGAGCGTCTGGACTGGCGTCTCAACATTTCGCCGGTGCTGGGTTGCCAAATCGAGTCCGCCCTGGTCAATCGACCCGTTCTCTTTCAGCAGTGTGAGGAGGTAATCTTCGTTGGAATACAAGGCTCTCTGGGGACGAAATTTTTAGGTGTTTTTCTCAGTAACAACGTGCAACTGAAAGATGAGTGTGCCGAGGCAGGGACCCGAAAGCTACCGGGCTGAATGCGACTCTGTCAATCATTCCAAAACAAAAACAGAAGTCGAGATATTTTGACTGGCGAAGGTCTTGAAATAGTCACAAGAACTTTGGTAGGGGCGGTAACTGAAAAATCAACGGCAAGCTTCGGTCTTTCCGAGCTTCTTGGGCAAACCTTGGGTTCGAAGTCGTTTTTTCTTTCCTAGGATCCGCGAACTTCGATATAACAAATCCGTATGGTGTTGTTTCGAAAACTGTGTTGGATCGGATGTTTCTGTTCGTTCCTCTTGCCCGCTTCGAGTCGTGCGATGGATCCGAGGGAAAAAGAGATTCTCAAGCAGTTGCGCGATCGCGAGATGGTATGCCGGTTAGATTTTTTCTGGAGTTTGGGAAGTTTCTCCCGAACTGGTCGATTCCACGTTTGGCTCGCCGCCGACCGCCTCGGCCCAAGACAATCCTTACTTCGCGTGGTTGAGCGAAGATCGTAGCAGGGCCTTTTTCAGCCGAGATCGCCCAGTCGTCATTGCAGAGGCGTTGAAGAAAATCGACCATCGTTTCCGGACTCGGTTTAAGGCGCGTCTCATGAGAAATGCCAGCGGCGAACTTCTCGATGTTTCGACCATAAATGAGAAATCGGCGGATACAGGTCGTTTTCTAACCTGGATTCGGCGGATCGTGGATAAGGGCGTCCCCTTACTTTGGGGAATGGTCCTTACCGATCCGGAAGAGAGCTTCAGTCGCTCCAGCCAGCAAGGCGGGCACATACGCTTGATCAGTGGCTACAATCTGGAAACCGGAGAGATCATCTTCAGCGATTCCTGGGGAGCTGGTCGTTCTCACAAAACGATGCCGCTTGGCGAGGCTTTCTCGAAAACTACCTGCCTTTTCGTGATCTATCCGTCCCTCAAATAGCTCAGGCCCCTTGGTCCAGAATCGACCATAATTCGTCCAAAGTGTTTTCGGGGCGATGAAGTTCGAAGACATCGAGCCCGGCCTTTCTGCCGCCGGCCCAATCCGATACCGGATCGTCACCAACATGAATCGTGGCTCCTGGCAACGCCATTCGCCGGGCTACCTCAAAAATTTCGCGGCCTGGTTTTCGGCAACGCGCCTGTGCTGAAGTCACCACTCTCCCTTCGAATTCACGATCCAGTTTGAATTCCTCCAAAATCGGAAAAATGCGATCATCAAAATTGGTTACCAGAATGAGGCGCACCCCTATATTCCGCAAATCCCTCAAAACTTTTCGGGTCTCCGGATAGAGCTCCCAGGCGGCACCATTTCCGTAAAATTCCCAGAGCGCCTGGAAGCATCGCTCGTCGAGAGCGGCACCGCAGTCGGCAAACACCTGGCCCACCAAATGATGCCACCATCCTCGCTCCGGATTAGGATTCAGGCTTGGGTATGGATCCGGAAGTTGCTGGAACCGGCGAAAAAAGGATTGTTGAACGGCGTCAGGATCGAGTTCAATCTCAAAACGCTGGGCGACTGCAGCGTAGCCTTCGCCCACGCTTTGCCGGAGTTTGAAAAGGGTCCCGGCGGCGTCGAAGAAGGCGTTTCGGTAGGAGGGCATGGTGGAATGGAATTCCCCGCTCAAAACAGGTTGCGGTGAGGGGCAATGCCGCTATGGTGCGATTCTGCGAAGACTAAGCACTGACGCAACCAAATTTTTTGGACCGAGTTGGGCGTGGACTTTATGTTCTCGTCCTTTTTTGTCTCAAAGAAGACCAAATAACGATGACTAGCGAGCTTTTAGCGCTTTTTGAATACTACGAAAAGGAAAAAGGAATCGACCGTGACACCATGGTGGATGCGATCCAGCAGGCATTGCTGTCGGCTTCTCGCAAGAGCATTGGTCCGGCGAGGGAATTGCGGATTGAGGTCGATCCCGTGAAGGGCAAGATCAGCGCCATCGCCACGTTGATTGCTGTTGCAGAGGTCAATGCACCTTACGACGAAATCCCCCTGGCAACGGCCCAGAAAATCAAACCCGGCGCAGGACTCGGGGATGAGGTCGATGTGGAAATCACGCCGAAAGATTTCGGGCGAATTGCCGCACAGGCTGCCAAACAGGCGATGATGCAGCGCCTCCGCCAAGCGGAAAAGGCAATGATTTATGACGAATTTAAAGATCGGGCCGGGGACATCGTTGGCGGGACCGTTCGGCGGTTCGAGCGCTCGGACGTGATGGTCGATCTTGGCAAGTTTGAAGGAACGATGCCGTCGCGCGAGCGTGTGAAGACCGAAGACTACAACATCGGCGATCGAATTCGCGCTTATGTCTTGGCGGTCGATAATGGCCCTCGCGGTCCCGAAATCATCCTCTCCCGCAGTCATCCCAATTTTGTTCGCCGCCTCTTCGAGTCTGAAGTGAGTGAGATTGCGGATCGTACTGTCGAAATTCGCGGAATTGCTCGTGAAGCCGGCTATCGGACGAAAGTCGCTGTCCACAGTGCGGATGACAAAGTCGATCCAGTCGGCGCTTGTGTTGGTCTCCGTGGGGCCAGGGTGAAAAACATCGTCAGGGAACTCAACAATGAGAAGGTCGATATCATTCGCTGGAGCGACAATATCCGTGAATTTGTCCAGGACGCTCTCAAGCCAGCCAAACTTCGCACCATCGAATTAGATGATGAGAACAAAACCGTTCGCGTAACCGTCGATGAGGAAGAGCTATCGCGCGCCATCGGCCGACATGGTCAGAACGCGCGCCTCACCTCGCGCTTGATTGGCTGGGAGGTGAAAGTGGAGAAGGACGAAAGCGAGCACGAGCAGTTCGAAGCTCGGGTCGCCGACGCTGCTGGAACCTTTGTCTCCCAACTCGGGATGGATCAAGAAATGGCCATGGGCCTGGTTCGGGGCGGAGTGACCACACTCGAGTTGCTTTCTCAAATGGACGCCGATGACGTTTCTGGAATCCTTGAAGTTGAAGAAGATGTTGCTGGTGAGATTGTGAAGAAAGCTGAGCAAATTTTCGCCCTGAATCAATTGTCTCCCAGCGATTCGTAGCCGCCAAACTAGCGATTGCGATGAACGAACTGACTCCCTTTCAATCCTCCCTTTATCCTCGAAAAATTCCGTATGCCGAAAAAGAAAGACGCCCTGGACCTTATATCGGAGAAACCCGCTAAGGTCAGCCCAAGCGCCGCTGCCAAGAATGCGGTCGCGAAGAAGACGGCTTCGAAGCCCAATGCTGCGGCCGAGAAGTCAAAAATGGGAGGGAAGGTTGTCTCGGAATTAAAGAAGGATGCGCTCGACTTAGGAATCGAAGAGGAAAAGAAGCCGACGACCAAGAAATCGGTCGTTAAAAAAGATGCGTCCGTCTTTCAGTCCTTGGGCAAGGGCGGTGGGGTCAAAGAGGGAATGGAACCGAAGGAACCAGAACCAGAACCGGTTTTGGTGGTCGAAGAAGAAGGGCAGAAGATCATTCAGTTGAAGCCTCCGATCGTGGTAAAGGATCTCGCGGATGCGATCGGCTTGAAACCCTTCAAGATCATCCAGGATCTGATGGAGTTGGATGTTTTCGCGAATCAAAACCAATCGGTCGAGCCTGAGATCGTCGCCCAGATTTGCGAGAAACACGGGTTCGTTTTCGAGCGAGAAAAACGGGAAAAGGGTGGCGGTGTCCACAAGGAAGAGGAGGTCATCGCCGAACCTGAAGTCATCGAGGAGCCGGAAGAGGAAAAATTGGAATACCGTCCTCCGATTGTCACCGTCATGGGGCACGTTGATCACGGGAAAACCTCGCTCCTCGACGCCATTCGGAGCGCGAAAGTAGCGGATGGCGAGGCTGGAGGCATCACCCAGCACATCGCCGCCTATTCCGTGGATCACAACGGAAAGCCGATCACCTTTATTGATACCCCGGGTCACGAGGCTTTCACAGAAATGCGCGCTCGGGGCGCTCACGTTACTGACATTGTCATTTTGGTCGTCGCAGCCAATGACGGAATTATGCCAACGACGATCGAGGCGATTAATCACGCAAAAGCCGCAGGCGTCGAGATCATTGTCGCAGTTAACAAAATCGATTTGCCGACGGCGGACCCTGATCGTGTTAAACAGCAATTAAGCGATTACCAGCTCCAACCCGAGGCATGGGGTGGAACCACGATTTGCGTCGATGTTTCGGCCACTCAGAAAATCGGGATTAGTGATCTCCTCGAAATGATCACGCTTCAGGCCGAGGTATTGGAACTCAAAGCAGATCCCAAGAGCAATGCCCGGGCGACCGTCATCGAAGCGCGGATGGAGCAAGGCCGCGGAGCGACGGCAACCGTCATCGTGCAGTCCGGGACGCTCAAGGTTGGAATCCCGTTCATCTGTGGGAGCTTGAGCGGTAAGATCAAATCAATGTTGGATGACAAGGGTAAGCCGATCAAAACGGCAGGCCCTTCTACTCCAGTCGAAATTTTGGGATTTGGTGACGTTCCTTCGGTTGGCGATGAGTTGGTGCAAATGGACAGCGAGCGCAACGCGAAGCGCCTGAGCGATGAGCGTCAGCAGTCCAAGCGTCTCGACAAACTGAAGAAGCCGGTTCACTCGACCCTCGAATCATTCTTTGGCGAAATGGCGGAGGGGCAGAAAAAGACCCTCAATTTGGTTTTGAAAACGGACGTTGCCGGATCGACCGGAGCCATTATTGGTGCGCTAAAGGAAATCGAGAGCGACAAGATCAATCTGGAAGTGCTTCACTCGGCTGCCGGTCCGGTTACGGAGAGTGATATCCTACTCGCCAGTGCCTCCGACGCCATCGTCATTGGCTTCAACACCCGGCAGGAAGGAAATGCTGTCAAGGCCGCCAAGCGCGAAGGGGTTCAAGTGCGGCTTTATTCTATCATTTATGAACTCATCGATCAGGTGAAAGAAGCAATGCTTGGATTACTCGATCCGGAGACTCGAGAGTCGAATCTGGGCTATGCCAAGGTTCTTCAAGTGTTCAAGCTTACGGGAGGACGAGTGGCAGGTTGCCAAGTTACCAAGGGTAAAATTCTCCGTTCCGGCCGAGCCCGGGTCTTACGTGACCGTCAGCAAGTCTACGATGGTGGTGTGCAAACGCTGAAACGCTTCAAGGACGACGTCAATGAAGTAAAAAACGGGCTTGAATGCGGAATCCGTCTTGGAAACTTCAATGATTATGAAGAGGGAGACGTCATTGAATGTTACGAACTTGAGAAGGTTGCGCAGACGCTCTGATCTTTTCTTTTTTCAAACCTCCACCTCCTGTCTCTATGTCTCAGCGACTTCTCCGCGTGAGCGAACTTCTTCGCCGCGAACTTAGCACGGTCATCAGCCGCGATTTCGAATTCGGTGGTGCTCTTGTGACCATTAACGAGGTCGACCTGACGCCGGATCTCAAGAAAGGGCATGTGTTCGTGAGTACGTTAGGCGCAAAGGGACGCGAGCAAAGCATCATCGACAAACTCAACGACCACCGTGGTGCCATTCAGCAGAAATTGACCAAACGGGTAATTCTGAAGTATACGCCCCAGCTGCAATTTCATCACGATGACTCCGTCAAGCGTGGTGTCGGAATGGTCAATTTGATTGACGGGATCGAGATCCCTGATGAGTTGGAGCCTCTGGGAGAAGACGATATCCAATTGTGAACGAAGACCTCCCAGGATTGCTCCGTGAAATCGGCGCACTTCTCGATCGTTCGCATAGGATTGCGTTGGCCAGTCATGCTCGCCCGGATGGTGACGCGATCGGATCTCTGATTGGACTAGGCTCTGCCCTGGAGAGCGCTGGTAAGGACGTCGTCATGCTCAATCAGGACGGCATTCCCGACAATTATCGATTTCTCAGTGGGACTGACCGGATTCGACGACCAGGGGATTTCGGCGCAGCACTGGAGGTTGATGTTTTCGTGGCTCTCGATACTGCGGACGCAAAGCGTATTGGCGACGGAGTTTGGAAAACGCTGGAAGCCTATAATCAGCTCATCATTCTGGATCATCACATTAGCAACGAGCGTTATGGTGACTTGAATTACGTGGACTCTGTGAGTCCGGCGACTGGACAAATTGTCTATGAGTTGATCCGCCAACAGGGATGGAAGGTCACCGATGAAGGGCGTGATGCACTCTGGACGGCGATCGTCACGGATACCGGTTCCTTTCAGTATTCGAACACCACGTCCCGAACGTTTGAAATCGCCGCCGATCTCGTTCGAGAGGGTGTCGATGTCGGTAATTTGTCCGCCCGAATTTACCAGAGCTACCCTTTTCGCAGGCTCGAACTTCTCGGTCGGTTAATCGAATCAGTTGAACGGACTCCAGATGGGAAGATCGCGAGTTGGAAGCTCCGGCACGACAACCTGGACGAACTTGGGATCCAGGATCAGGACACGGAAGGTCTCATTGATCATCTTCGATCCATTGAAGGGGTCCTCGTCGCAGTTTCTTTTGAGGAAGTAGGAGATGGAACCGTTCGAGTCAGTGCACGGTCCAAATCGCCAATCATTGATGTATCGAAGGTCTGCCAAGAGTTTGGAGGCGGCGGGCATATTCTCGCTGCCGGAGCCCGAATCCCCGGGCAGATTGATCGAGTCGCCAAGAAATTCATTCAAACAGCCAGAAAACAGTTAATCTAATATGGAAGCCCTGGACGGAGTCCTGATCGTTGATAAAGAGCCCGCGATGACGTCTCATGATGTGGTTGCGATCGCACGGAAAACTCTCGGCATGAAAAAGATCGGCCATTGTGGGACTTTGGATCCCATGGCCACCGGTCTGCTTCTCCTGGTCATTGGTCGCGGAACCAAGATTTCCGAGTTACTGATGTCCGAAGACAAGGAATACATAGGCACTATCTCCTTGGGGGCTTCCACCAGCACCCAAGACAAGGAAGGCGAGATCGTCGCGGAAAAAGAAGTGCCTGACCTTTCCGAGGAGCAAATCCGGGAAGCTTTCGAGTCCTTCAAAGGAGATTTTTACCAGATCCCACCCATGGTAAGCGCCATTAAGAAGGATGGTGTGCCGCTCTACAAGTTGGCGCGGAAGGGTCAAGAAGTGAAGCGCGATCCCCGTCTGGTTCATGTTTACGATTATGAAATCACACGGGTCGAACTTCCGGAGATCGATTTCAGAGTGGTGTGTACCAAAGGCTTCTACGTTCGGACCTATGCTCACGATCTCGGCCAAAAGCTCGGAACCTTAGGCCACCTGAGTAGCTTGCGTCGTACGAAATCCGGGCGCTTCAACCTGGATCGAGCTGTAACGGCGTCGAAGCTCAAAAGTGGGGAGCGGGAAGAGATCGTTTCCCAAATGCTCAGTCTGCCGGAGGTTTCCCGGCTTCGCGGAGCTTAGAATCAGGACTTCCGGAAGCCTCGGGCGGACGTAACCTTTTGCAATGTCACAAGATCCAAAGTTCGTCCAATCCGCCTTTGCCTCGATCGCGCCTCGCTACGTGCTAGCCAATCATGTGTTGAGCCTGGGTATCGACATCCTTTGGCGGAAACAGGTGGCCAAGATCGTGGAGGACCTGAAACCAAAACGCCTGCTCGACGTTGCTACCGGAACCGGAGATTTGGCTCTGGAGATTGGCCGGCACTGTCCGGATACGGAATTGGTTGCGACCGACTTTTGCAAAGAAATGCTGGAGATCGCCGAAGAGGCCGGGGTCCCCAACACCCAAGTGGCGGATGCTATGAATCTTCCATTCAAAGACGGGAATTTCGACGTGGTCACAGTGGCATTTGGGCTACGCAACATGGAGTCCTGGTCGGGTGCCGCCCGAGAAATGCGCCGGGTTTTGAGGCCAGGTGGTAGCTTGGTGATCCTCGATTTTTCGATTCCGTCCGGAGTGTTGCGAGGCCCGTATCGGCTTTACCTCCACCATGTCTTGCCAAAATTGGCCGGGGTGATCGCCGGGAATCGAGGAGCGTACGAATACCTTTCAAAGTCGATCGAAAAATTCCCCTCCGGAGCCTTGATGGAAGCCCTGCTCGAAGAGTCAGGATTCATCGAGACACGATGGATTCCGCTGACGGGGGGGATTTCTTCGATTTACGTCGCCACGAATTCTTAGTTACTTGCCGATGCAAAAGGTGCCAAAGATCTTATCGAGGATCTCTTCACCATCCGTGCGGCCGATCATTTCCCCGATTGATTCGAGCGCAGAACGAAGCTCAATCGCCACGAATTCTGAGGATTCACCCTGAATCAATTTCTCAGACGCGGCCACCAGAAAGGCGCGGGTTCGAATCAGACAAGATTTGTGCCGGGCGTTGATTGCAATGGAGTGGTGTCCCCAGGCTGCTCCCTTGACTTGAAGTGCCTCTAGAATCGCTTGGCTAAGTTGGTCGATCCCTTCCCGATTGCTGCACGAGACGGGAATACCATCGCTTTCCGACCAATTCCGGTGAATTCCTAAGTCGCTCTTGTTCAGTATTTTGAGATGCCTAATTTGCTCATTCAGGTTGAGCTCGCGCGGATCGGTTGGCGGGATTTGACTGCCATCCATGACCTCAAGGACCAAGTCGGCATTCGCCAGTTGAGACTCCGCGCGGGATATGCCCTCACGCTCGATTGCACTTTCCGTCGTTCGGAACCCAGCCGTGTCAATGAGTCGGAGCGGGATGCCTTGCAAATTGATGACTTCTTCGATCGTATCTCGGGTCGTGCCGGCTGTTTCACTGACAATGGCACGGTCAAACCCGAGTAGCACATTCAGGAGGCTCGATTTACCCACATTGGGAGCGCCGGCGATCACGGTGCGAACCCCTTCCCGCAGCATCTTTCCCTGCTCTGCCGTATTCGTGAGTTGTGTTACAAGGTCAATGGCAACCGTAAGACGCCCGATCAACTCGTCGCCCGTTTCAGGATCAATATCCTCATCGGGAAAATCAATGAACGCTTCGACGTGCGCGATAATGTCGATCAGATTTTGTCGTAGCTCTTCAGCCAGTTCACCCAATCGACCTTGCAATTGTTCATTTGCGGCTCGGAGCGCTAGGGTTGTTTGCGCCGATATCACATCCATAACGGCCTCGGCTTGAGTGAGATCCATTTTGCCATTGAGAAAGGCACGCTGGGTGAATTCACCCCCCTGGGCGGGACGTGATCCCGCTTCGAGAAGGCGCTCCAGGATCTGCTGCGTTGCCAGCATGCCGCCATGGCAACTGATCTCAACCAAGTCTTCTCCCGTATAGCTGTTGGGATTGGGAAACTTGGTCAACAGCACCTCGTCGATGGCCTGTCCGTCAGGATCGACAATGCTCCCAAAACTCGCGACTCGCGGCTTCAGAATATCGAAACGCCGCTTGGAGGCAAAGACCGTCGCCCCCACGCGGAAGGCATCACTGCCACTGACCCGCAAGACGGCTATGGCACCGACTCCAGGAGGCGTTGCAATCGCTGCAATGGTATCGGCATCCATCGCGCTGATGCTACTTTCCGAGCACCTCCGTCAAGACTTCGATGCATCGCTGATTCTGCTCGAGTGTTCCGACGCTAATTCTCACATAATCTGGCAGCTTGTAACCCCTCATCGCCCGAACAATGACGCCCTTCTTCATCATCTCAGTGAAGACTCGATCTCCGTCACCGACGTTGATCAGGATGAAATTCGCGAAGCTGGGAACAAACTCCAGGCCAAGGTTTTCCAATGCGGCTTCATAGAATCTTAGACCGTCGATCGTGAGTCGCTGCGTTTGGTCCTGATGCTCTTGATCCAGAAGTCCGGCTAAGGCTCCTGCTTGGGCGATCGAATTGGCATTGAAAGGTTGTCGGCATTTTTGCAGAACCTCAGCCAGATCGGCGTTCGCCAGCCCATAGCCAATCCGAAGCCCCGCCAAACCTTGAATCTTGGAAAACGTACGTAGCACCACCACGTTGCGTCCTTCGCGAACGAACTTCAGAGTGTCTGGCGGGTCCTGAAGAAATTCGTAATAAGCTTCATCGAAAATCACCGTCACATGGTCTGGTATCTTGGCCATGAACCGGTCAATTGCAGCTTCATCGACCATCGTGCCCGTTGGGTTATTGGGATTCGCGATAAAGAGCTGTTTTGTCCGCGGCGTAATCGCAGCGGCCATTGCGTCCAGATCATGAATGAAGCCCGGATCCGGAACTTCTACCGTGGTTGCTCCAAACAGGGTCGCCATCAGCTTGTAAACCACAAACGCGTGATCGGCGACGATGACTTCATCGCCGGGTCTCACGAATCCGTGCCCGATGAGCTCGATGATCTCATTGGATCCATTGCCCAGAATCACATTCTCGCGCATCATTCCAAATTTTTCCGCAATGGCGTTGCGGAGCTTCCAGCCACCACCATCGGGGTAAAAATTGACGCTATCGACCTCTCTCTTCATCGCCTCGACGGCCTTTGGGGAAGGGCCTAGCGGATTCTCGTTAGAGGCGAGTTTAATGATCTCCTCCGGAAGGAGGCCGAGCTCCCGAGCGACATCTTCGATCGGTTTACCGGGTTCGTAGGCAACGAGGTTGCGCAATTGCGGGTTGGCGTGATCCCAAATGGACATGGGCGAAGTGTTGGTCCGATTCGGCGAATTTCAACGCGGAAACATCTTGGTGTTTGGGGGCGGTTTCCGAGATCACAGATAGGACAGGCAGGAACTCGCAGCCTTACCATTCATGAAACGATCTCGGACCTCAGGATCGAGCGGCATCTTGACAATGCTGCATGCGCTTCCACTGCTCGCGGATCGCCTCACCTGATCCAACGTGGAGAGGAAGCTTCTGCGACCTTCCGAATCAAGACCTGGAATGGTCGCAAATTCTCGAAGGATTTGAAGCACGCGATCGTCACGCAGTCCCTGATGCCCAATCAATCGAGCGACCAATGCCTGGAATCCCTCTTTCGATACTTGACCGACTGACTGCTGAATCGCCTTATCCATGAGATCCGGCAACTGGCGAGAATGAGGGAGGCGAGTTGGAATGGTTCGAATCCGTAGTATTGGACGCCGCTGCGACGCCAGCCAGGACGTGAGGTCTTGCTCCGCCTGAAGTTTCGAGCAGAAAAGGTTCTCCGGGTGCAGGGATGGGATCCTGAGATGAAGCCGCTTTGCTCGGTTGAGAACTTCGTGGACATGGGAGGCAAGTTCCAGCGCGATCTGGATAGAGAGACATTGGCGTCCGATCAACTGACCGAGAGGGCATCCATCGATCGTCTCCGTAATTACATAGCTTCCCTCGCGCCGTTTACCGGCAAGTTGAGTGAAGGGTTTGGTCGGGCCTTGGGAGCGCTTGACGATCAACTCCAAATCCGATGCCCAACAAGAAGGAAAGGTGTGTTGCCAGGTGACACCGGATTCGTCGTTGCTCGATTGGCGGGAAAGGGTCGAAAGAATAGCCTTCATGATTCTGCGTCGCAAAATTGCGAAACAGATCAAGTATTGGCAAGCTTGAATTAGATGCAACGTTTAATATCAAGAATGACGGAGAGTCAGGGGCCAATCAAGGAACAGGAAGATGATTCAGAATCTCCTGAATGATTTGCTCGGTCGTGATGCCCTCAGCCTCCGCTTCATAGGTCAGCAGAATCCGATGACGAAGGACGTCGATCGCCAAATCTTTAATGTCTTCCGGCCAGACGCTTCCGCGCCCTTTAAGGAACGCGCGGGCGCGTGATGCCAAGGTCAAATTTATGGTACCGCGAGGTGAGGATCCAGCGCGCACCAGGGGCTTCAGGTTATCGTGAATTCGACCCGGATTCCTGGTCGCGTCGATGAGGTCAACGATGTAATCTTTGATTGAGTCGTCGATATAAATTTGGTTCACCAAGTCACGACTGGCAATAATCGTCGGGGGATCGACAATTTGGCGCGTCTCCGGCGGCTTGGAACTGGTGGCCATCAGATCGAGAATCTGACGCTCCTCGGCTCTCGTTGGGTAATCGACATTGACTTTCAGCAGAAAGCGGTCGAGCTGCGCTTCCGGGAGTTGATAGGTTCCCTCCTGGTCGATCGGGTTCTGAGTTGCCAGGACCAAGAACGGATCGGGTAGGGGATAGGTATTCTCTCCGATTGTGACTTGACGCTCCTGCATTGCCTCGAGCAGCGCGCTTTGCACTTTGGCCGGCGCGCGGTTGATTTCATCGGCAAGAATGAGATTGGCAAAAATGGGGCCCAGCTTCGGGGTAAACTCCGCCGCTTGCTGGTTGTAGATCATGGTTCCGATCAGATCCGCAGGCAGGAGGTCTGGCGTGAACTGAAAACGCTGGAACTCCACGTGAAGGCAACCACTTAAGGCCTTAATCGTCAGCGTCTTCGCTAATCCGGGGACCCCTTCCAGCAACACGTGACCATTCGTGAGCAAGCCAATCAAGAGGCGGTCCACCAGTTCATTCTGACCAATCAAGACCCGGGCCATTTCGTCTCTGACCGCCTGTACCCAGACCGACTGAGTTGCAATTTGCTGGGTCAGTTGAGCCGGATCAACCGGGTGACGCGGAATTTTAGGGGCCGTAGACATAGGTGAGGATTCCAAGGATGGCGATTGCACCGCAAAGTTCAAGCTCGGAGCTAGGAATCCGCAGGTTTGCCAGTTTCGGGCGATTCGACGTCATCCGGCGGAGGATGATTCGCCTCAGTTCCGGCAAGACGTTGATTCATCCCTGGTTGAAGTCGGCGCTCCCAGATATAGCGACGGAAAAGGACCTTCACTGCGGCGGTTAACGGGACCGCCAAAAGGGCACCTAGAAGTCCTCCGAGCAGCAAACCCCAGAACAGCATCGAGAAGATCACGGTAATCGGGTGCAACCCGACACTGTCCCCGACAATCTTAGGTGCCGTGATCAATCCGTTGATCTGTTGGAGCGTCACAAACAGCAGAATGACGATTACGGCGTAGGTCCCGACTTGAGTAGGGAGCCAATCCCAAGTGTGATAGTAGATTTCGTAGCTGGTGGGATTTCCCGCAGCATCGGAAATCGTCTGGTGGATCCGGTGAGCTCGGTCTCCCAACTCGTCGGCCGGTATCGTGATCTTCGCCCCGAAGTGGACCAGGGCAATGATGACGGTGGGAATCAAGACGATCAGTGAACCCACATAGGGAATCAGTCCCAAAATCGCCAGAAAAACCCCCAAAAGGAGGGCGTAAGGTAAGCCCATCAGACTGAGGGCGATCGTAACCAGCAAGGCGTCAATCAAACTCACTAGCATCTGACCACGAAAATAAGCGATGAGGTATTGGTTAATCTCCTTCAGGACATCCACGACCTCGTCCTTCAATTTGGACTGCCGCAAGGGAACGTAATCGCTCCAGTGTTGCGCGATACTATTACTCTCTCGGAGAAAAAAGAAGAGGTAAATGGGGACCAAAAAGAACCCGAGGATGTAGCCTAGAACGGAAGCGGCACTTGAAAATCCCCGGCCAAAGATTTGCGCAACTTCATCGAGAAAGCCGCTGATATGGGACCAAATCCAGTTCGTCAGTTCGGCAATATCCCAACTGTCGTCATCCGTCTTAAATCGTTTGGCAAAAGCGAGGTGGCCGATCCGTTGATCGAGCGAATCCAAAAGTTCCGCCGTCTTGACCCCCAGTTTGGTGCGGGAGAGCTTGGCGGGCGAGTCTCCACCGGCATCTGCTACCGGCTCACCAGAAGCCAGGAGTTCAGATGGAGTGAGTTCGGTCAGAGATGGAGTGAGTTCGGTCAGATACTCGTCGATGAACTTCTGGCCTTGCCGGACGGTGGGGTAAATCACCAGAAAAGCGAGGACTAGCAAAAAGGTAAGGAAGGCGGCAAAGACCGCGTAAACCGCTCGATCTCGTTGCAGGCCTTTCTTCATCGCCAACAACACCGCCGGTTCTAGCAAATAGGCGATGATCGCCGCCACCGCCACCGGAACGAGCACCGGTTGCAAATAGCCCAGCCCCCAACTGAAAAGCAACACGCTTCCCACGGCAATCGCCCCAAGCGTCACGACACAGAGCGCAGTAAGAGCGGCCCATGCGGTCTTGCGTTGAAAAGGAGATGGAGTAAAACCTGGCACCTGAAGAGTCAGAACGAAATGGAGAGAACACTCGATGTTGCTCCCTCTGACAAATGAAAACTTCAAGCAGGGCGGGAATCCGCAGAATCCGAGGGTCAGATCGCTTGAATCTCCGAAAATCGTTGGATTTGGCTTTGGAACCGCGTGTAACTTACGATCAGGCAATTTTGCTATTCGCGCGGAAACCACACATCATTATGGCAGCACCACCTTCCTACCAGACTCTCAGCCTCACTCGCGCTGGCGGCAAACGAGCGTTTGTCGATCACACGGAAAACGAGGACCGCGTCCTGGTTCGCAATTTCAGCCCTGAGGAAACGAGAACCGATCTTCCCGCTGTTCTTGTTGCGGTCGCAGACGGAGTCAGTCGCTGCGCGGATGGAGGCGCGGTTGCGGAATGGCTTCTGGCGCAAATCAAGCGAGACGACGTCTTCACGGAGGAGAGTGA
>CAYGQD010000112.1:0-22299 GCA_964351855.1 uncultured Verrucomicrobiales bacterium | reverse complement strand
GCAGCACGAACGAAGGCGGGATGCGCGAGCCGACGGTGATTCGTTGGCCTGGAAAGATTCCAGCCGGAAAGCCGAACCATGAACTGATGACCACAATGGACCTTTTACCGACCTTCGCGAAACTAGCCGGAACGGAAGTCCCAACTGATCGCGTGATCGATGGCAAAGACATTTGGCCGGTGCTGTCAGGAGAGGCGAAGACTCCCCACGAAGCATTCTTCTACCATCGGGGAAATAGCCTCCTGGCCGTGCGATCAGGTGACTGGAAACTTCACGTGAACAATGGAAAGCCGGCCGCGCTCTTCAATCTGGATGCCGATATCGGCGAAACGAACAACGTGCTGACGGGAAACCCGGCGGTAGCCGAGAAGCTTCAAGGTTATCTCAGTGAGTTTGCCAAAGACATCGCCGATAACCATCGCCCAGCCGCCTTTGTCGAGAATCCGGTGCCGCTGGCAAAGTAGATTCGCCCGCACCTGTTCCTGAAACCAGAAACCCTAACCAACGTTAACTCGGCGATTCCCACATTCGCCGTTGAAAAGCTGGACTGGCTCAATGGATACTGACTAGCTAGCAGAATGTCTGAATTCGCTCCAGCTTCTGAAAATCCGGTGATTGAGAATAAACGGCTGACCATAATCGATTTTCAGCCTATCGCTCTCATCGTCCGACCGGATCTTCTTTTCATCAATGACCTCTTCCTCCGCTCCGCTTGTTATCCTTGTCGAACCGCAACTCGGAGAAAACATCGGGATGTGTGCGAGGGCCATGCTCAATTGTGGTCTCGAACGGCTGCGACTGGTGCGAGCGCGTGATGGTTGGCCGAATCCGGCGGCCATTGCCACCGCCGCCGATGCGGACACCATCATCAACCAAGTCGAGTGCTTTGATAGTGTCGCCGAAGCGGTGGCCGACTGCCAACGCGTCTTCGCCACCACCGCTCGGCAGCGGCGTTTGCAGATTCCGGTTCTCGATCTCAAAACCGCAGTCCGTGAAATCCACCTCAGCGATCCTTCCGTAAAAAACGCCATCCTCTTCGGTCCTGAAGCGTCCGGTCTCAACAATGAAGTGATCACCTACGCCGACCGCTTGGTCCAATTCCCAACCAATCCCGAGTTCTCCTCGCTCAATCTCGCCCAGGCCGTCCTTCTTTTCGCCTGGGAATGGTGGCAGGGGCAAGACGGTGTCCCGGTAGACCCCTCGGGCAAATCGTCAGACCCACACCCCGCCGCGAAAGCCGAAACCGCTGCGTTTCTCCACCGGCTCGAAGAAGCTCTCGATACCGCCGGTTTCTTCCTCACTCCCGAACAGCGACCGGACACAATCGGCAACCTCCGTGCCATTTTCGGCCGGGCCAACCCAAGCAGCAATGAGTTGAACATGCTTCACGGAGTTCTCACTGCATTGACGCGACCGTAGGGAAATCGTCACCGATTCTTCGACGCCCAGACTTCACGTTGGGTTGCTTTCTCCCTAAAAACGCCCGCGCCTGTTCCAGAAACCCTAGTCAATGTGAATTTGTGGAGCGTGCAATCGCCTTTATAAAGCTACCAGTAGCTCCACAGAACGAATAAATCACTTCGAAGCGCAACGAGGTTCTGCTGCGCGACTCGGTCTCGAAAACCCAACTTTCCAGCACAAAAAAAGCCCACTCGGCGAGGGGCTGAAAACCGCATCACCAAGTGGGCAACGAAAGAGGCTGATTTGGGCCTACTCCAAACTCTGGAGCTTTTTCAAAACCTTATCCTGATCGTTGTCGATCAATTCTCCGCTCGGGCCTACCAGAACCACATTCGGGATGAATCCGGTTTCTCCGAGGCTTGCCAGCTCTGCAACATTGCCCATCTCGGCCTTGTTCACGGCGGCAAACTTCATTTTCGATTTCTTCATGTACTTTTCCAGTGAAGATTGGTCGCTATCGTAGCCAAAAAGCACGATTTCGAATTTCCGATCTTCGCCAGCTTCATTGTAGAGCTGCACCAACTGTGCAGTCACGGGCTTGCAACCGCCTCACCAGGAAGCGGAGTGATAGAGGACGTAGTATTCCGGATCACCACTCAACGTGGCCTCCACGGCTTCCCCATTTTCTATTTTGACCAACTTCCCTTTGAGGGACTCGGCAACCTTGGACTCCTCCGCTGTGGCCGAAGCCAGAGCAAAAAGACCTACGACTGCCAGGGTCGAGAGCAACTTGCGTGTTTTCTTCATCAGATTTTTGTTACGGTTATTTTCACCATCAAACGAACCGAATTCCTGCGTTAAGCAAGAATCCGTTCTTCATAGATGACGTTTCGTCCCCTGATTGCACTCAAAACCTAACGCGATTCCCGATTCTGTTGAGCTAAGAAACCGAGCGATTCTGCGCCCTTACTTCCGTCGCTGCTGTGATCGATTCCGCTCCTGAGCCAAGAAGGCCGGCAGAATTTCTTGTTCGATCCATTCAAAGGCTGCCGCGAGTCCCTTCTGCTCGTAAACGATACCGATAGAAGCTTCAATCTGAGTTGGATT
Source organism: uncultured Verrucomicrobiales bacterium (assembly GCA_964351855.1). Classification (GTDB taxonomy): domain Bacteria; phylum Verrucomicrobiota; class Verrucomicrobiia; order Verrucomicrobiales; family DEV007; genus JBCDHN01. Next base: position 19,791 of record CAYGQD010000112.1, on the reverse strand, counting down.
CCCGATCGTTGCGAGAAAGTCATTCGAGGTCATCGAAGTCTGCAATGGTCCGTCCATTTTTCCACGTTCTCGCAAGATCCACGCTCTGGCATAGAGTGCCAGAACCGCATCCCCCACCCACGCTTTTTCTCGCCGTTCGATCAGCTCCATCGCTCTTGAGGTCTCGCTTACTGAGGATTCGTGACCATTTTCCAATCATCCGTCCGAAACGGAGTGAGCGGGAGGCCCAGTTTGTTTTGCACATTCGCCACAGGATTGTCAGCCCAAGCATAGCGGACGGCAATCGGTTCAGCCACGTCTTCACTCCAGACTTCGATCTTGTTTCCTACTAGCTTCGCATTCGCCCAGACAAACTTCTGGTCCTGGCCCGCCACAGCAAAACCAATCGGCGTGCGGACATCAAAGGTGTCCATCCCCACTCCAAAGTCGTCGAACGAAAGGACCACTTTGTTCCCTTTTACTTCGTGAGAAGCATAGCGAGGACTTTCCGCCGCGATTTCAATCCCGTAGTCCTTGGCCAAGGCATGACGAGCCAAGCGTTTGGCGACGTTTTGCTTGTCCTTCGGATGAATGTCATGGGCTTCACCCAGATCATAAATTACCGCCTGCCCGGTTTGCGGAAGACTTAAGGTCATGGTTTGCGCTTCCCGTAGTTCCGCCCAGGCGCTTGCTTGAGGATCTGACTGCTCATCCATAAAATCCGCGAGCTGAACCCAATAAAACGGGAAATCGCCCTGCCCCCAATATTCCCGCCACTGAGAAATCATCAGCGGAAACAATTCCCGGTAATTGTAGGCTCGCCCGGAGTTGTTTTCTCCCTGATACCAAATCGCCCCTCGGATGCCATAGCCGATGATCGGAAAGAGCACCCCGTTGTAAAGGTTGGCCGGTCGATGCTGGCCGCTCAATTCTTGCTCCGGACTGCGAGGGCTGCGGGGAACCGGTCTCCCCGCCGAGCGTGCTTCGGCTGCTTTCGTTTTCCAGACCTCCATGGCCACCTCCCATTGTTGGGTCGCCGCCTCCACGTTGGCTTCCTTGGCTTCCCAAATTTCGAGATAAGGTTTGAAAATTTCGTTCCCTTCCAACACGTCGCGACGGACCCAAGCTTCGGCCGCCGATCCTCCCCACGCGTTGTCGATCAACCCAATGGGAACGTCCAACGCTTGATGAAGCGTCCGCCCGAAAAAATAGCCGACGGCACTGAAATCAGCCACGGTTTCCGGACGGCAGGCAATCCATTCCCCTTCGAAGTCATGCTGAGGCTCTTGAGTGCCGATTTGGGGCACCGTAATCAATCGAATATTCGGAAACTGCGCGGTCAGGCTTTCCAAGTCTGGATCATCCGAGGCCGAAACCGGCCATTGCATGTTCGACTGGCCAGAACAGACCCAGACTTCTCCCACCAGAACGTTCTCGAAAACGGCGTTGCTGGATCCCTGAATCGTCATCTGAAGCGGCTCACGGGACATTTTCAGCGGAGCCAGCTTTACTTCCCAACGCCCCGTTTCATCCGCAACGGCATCGACACGTTGTCCCGCAATCTCGACGGAGACCGATTGGCCAGGAACGTCCCACCCCCAGACGGGTAAGTCGAGATCCCGCTGCAGAACCATGTGATCGCCAAAAATGGAAGGCAGCTTCACCTCCGCAAAACCGCTGGTTAGAAGCCCTCCCACGAGGGCCCAAATACTAAAAAATTGAGGGGCTTTAGACATGCGGGAAGCAACGCGGGACCGTGCAGCCGGTCAACCGCGAATTACCCCGACCGAAACATTCTCCTGGCGCCGCTCCTCTATCCACCCGGCCGTCTCTCCCACGACGCAGCAAAGTTGCGCCGCAGGAGAGAAATTTTTAAGAAAGCCGATCGCGGAAGTCTTCGTAGCCGAATTCCTTCACAACACTCACTTCACCCGTCTCCGAATTCCACGTCGCAATGGCCGGATGCTTAATTCCGTTGAACATGGTGGTCTTGACCATGGTGTATTGCGCCTGGTCTTCGAACACGATCCGATCTCCGGGCTCGAGCGGCTTATCGAACGAATAGTCGCCCATGACATCGCCGGAAAGACAGGTCGGAGCTCCGAGCCGATAGGTGAATGGCTTCTCTCCGGGCTTCCCGGAGTTCGATACCGGAGGCCGATAAGGCATCTCCAATACGTCCGGCATGTGTGCGGTCGCCGAGATATCGAGAATGGCAATATCCATCCCATTATGGATCACATCCAGTACGGACGCAACGAGATAGCCCGCATCGACCACATGAGCTTCACCGGGTTCCAAGTAAACCTGGAGGTCCCATCGCTGGCTGAAGTCGCGAACCAATTTCACGAGGAGATCCGCATCGTAATCAGGCTTCGTGATATGATGACCACCACCCATGTTGAACCAGCGCATCTTGGGCAACCACGGTGCGAACTGTTCTTCGATCGCCGCCAAGGTGAATTCCAGCGCGGTGGAGTTCTGTTGGCAGAGCGTATGGCAGTGTAGCCCCGTAATTCCGTTCAAATCGGCGCTAGCGAGTTGTTCCGCCGTGATGCCAAGCCGCGAATGAGGCGCACAAGGATCATAGAGGGGAACTTTGCCTGTCGAGCATTGAGGATTGATCCGAAGACCAAACTCGACTTCGTGCGATCGGGGATGGCTCAAAGCTTCCGAACGAAATCGATTCCACTGGCTTAAGGAGTTGAACGTCAGATGATCGGTGAAGCCGAGCAACTCGGTCACATCTTCCGGGGTAAAAGCGGGTGCGTAGGCATGAATCTCACGCCCAAATTTTTCGCGAGCCAGTTGCGCTTCCCAGACACCACTGGCGCAACAGCCAGCCAGATAGGGACTCATGTGCTCGAAAACCGACCACGTTGCGAATCCTTTCAGCGCCAGCAAGATATTACAATTAGCGCGGTGCTGAATCCGATCAAGGAACTGCATATTGGATCGCAATTTCACCAGATCGATGACGTAACACGGAGTGGGGAGATCCTGAATCGGCAGGATGGCCGAAGCTGCTGGATCTGCCTGACCCGTCCACGGAAACGACAATGCGTCCGTTCCCGAAGCTGAAGTGGCTTCGGCCAAAAGAGAAGGAGGGTGCATGGTGATTACAGGGCTGTGATGCAGGCGTTTGGCGAAGTCGCCTGTTTGCGAAGATCATTGATCTGCTCGGTCCATGGCAGACCTTGCTCCGAGAGAACACGGAGAAACGGATCGGGATCCATTTGTTCCATGTTCCACACTCCTGGCTTCATCCAGTGACCTTCCAACATCATGCGTGCCCCAACGGCAGCCGGCACACCCGTGGTGTAGCTGATCGCCTGGGCACCGGTTTCGGCGTAAGCTTCTTGGTGATCGGCCACATTGTAGATATAAACCGAGCGCTCGTGCCCGTCTTTTTTCCCTCGAATCAGACAGCCGATACAGGTATTCCCTTTGGTGAGTGGTCCAAGTGAAGCCGGCTCCGGAAGCACCGCTTTGAGAAACTCCAAGGGCTGGATTTTCTGACCGTTGAAGTCGATTGGCTCAATCGACGTCATCCCGACATTCTCCAAAACGCGCAGGTGAGTCAGGTATTTTTCGCTGAACGTCATCCAGAAGCGCAGCTTTTTGACCCCGGGAATGTGCTTAGCCAGCGACTCTAACTCCTCGTGATATAGCAAGTAAATACGCTTCGGGCCAATGCCCTCCGGAAAATCGAAATCTTTGCTCACAGACATCGGTTCAATCTCGATCCAGTCGCCTTGATTCCACCAACGGCCGTTCTGCGTGATCTCCCGGATGTTGATCTCAGGGTTGAAGTTGGTGGCAAAGGGCAACCCGTGATCGCCAGCATTGCAGTCAATGATATCGATCGTGTCGATCTCATCAAAATGATGCTTGGCCGCTCGGGCGCAAAATACATTGGTCACTCCCGGATCGAAGCCTGACCCGAGAAGTGCCATCAACCCGGCATCCTTAAACCGTTGATGATAGGCCCACTGCCAGTGATACTCAAACTTCGCGGTTTCACGAGGCTCATAGTTGGCCGTGTCCAAATAATGAACGCCCGTTTCCAAGCAGGCATCCATGATGGTTAAATCCTGATACGGAAGGGCCACGTTGATCACCAACTCAGGCTGAAAATCCCGAATCAAGGCAACCATCTCCTCCGTCTTGTCCGCGTTCACCGTCGCGGTCCTGACCTGTCTACACAATCGATTCTCGATGTCACCAGCGATCTCCTCACACTTCCGCAGGGTGCGACTGGCGAGGAGAATTTCGCCAAATGTTTCAGTTTGGGCGGCGCATTTAAACGCTGCAACCCGGCCGACACCGCCGGCCCCAACAATCAGGACTTTCTTTTTCAAGGTCGTAACAAGTCCCTGACTGGTCAGGGAAGTTAGTTGGAGTTGTATGAATCGTCAGGTCATCCCTGAAGGGTTAGTTTTAAGGTAGGTGTTCAATTCCGCTGAGATTTAGGAAAAATGCGGCCTGTTAAATCGCCGGAAATTTAGGAATCGCAAACCGTTATTGCGAAACATCCCAATTTTTTTAGCCAACAAAGCCATGCGTAATTTATCTAATAAATTTGAATATTATGGATATAGCAATAAATTTAAAGCTCCTTCTGCCGCGCTTTTCTCATGCTCTCTTCTATTTCTTCAAACTTACCCGCCCGTTTGCGCACCGCAGCCACCGCTGCTTGGTTACCCTACGCACTCATCGTCCTTGTCGCTTTTCTGGCCCATCCATGGGTTCTCCAGGCTGAATTCTTCATGGACGATGGCGGCCATATTCTGAGTTCTCCCTCGGTCATCGACGGCCAGTGGCAGGCGGCGGAATGGCGTTGGTTGCCTTACCTCATTTGGTCCAGCCTCTTTTCCTTGATCCAAGCGATTCACCCATCGAATCAATCGCTGGACCTGGAATCCTACGCTCCCCTCTTCCACGCTCTGAATTTCTCCGTTCACCTGGCGATTGCCTGCCTCGTCTTCTTCTGCGGAAAAGACATCTTCGAACGGAGCGGATTCCTGGTCGATTCGAAACAGCGCAGGATGGCCGCCCTCCTGGGAGCGCTCGTTTTCGCCTGTCACCCCATTGGCAGCGAGGCGGTCCACTACGCACGTTGCCTCATGATCGATTGCGTGACGTTGTTCAGTGTTCTCACAGCCTGGGCCGTCTTCCGATTCGTGAAACAACCCAGCGCGCTGTGGGCTTTGGTCGCCACTGCGGCAATTGGCGGAGCGGCCATTTCCAAGCACCCGGGCATCGTGCATGCCGTGACGAATCTCTTTGTCGTCTGTTGCGCGACCGTCTCCTTCCTACAGATTCGAAAGCTGCGCCATCAAGAGATCGGGCAAGATCTTCGCCCCCATCTCATCGTTTGCGGATCGATCCTCATGGTCATGGTCGTTGCCTTCGCCTTTTTCTGGAAGACGCATTTCGGATTCCGAGTCCCGGTGAACTTCGAAATCCATGCCTTGACCCAAGGACGCCTGTTTTGGGCCTATTTCGCCCGAATTCTGATGCCGGTGAATCTGGCGGTCGATCACTGGGTTCCATGGTCCGTTTCGTTTCGCGATCTGTCGGCCGTTTTCGCCCTCATCGCCACCTTCTGCGTCTTCGCGGCCTCCGCTTGGCTCACAATGTTCACCCGGCACCGAGTCATCGGAATGCTCTTGGCGCTCGCGTTGGCACCGTTGGCGATGCGCTTCGGTTACGTGATTCGCGAGCTGATGGTAGAATATCGCGTCTATCCGGCGCTACCTTGGATCGGTCTGTTGATCGGCATCGGCTTGACGTGGATTTGGTCGAAGAAACAAGTTTACGGAATAGCGGCAACGGCGGTCGTCTTGGTGAGTTTCGTCACCCTTTCCCAGCACCGCTCCTATCTTTGGAGTGACGCCGACAAGCTTCTGGCCAACACCCTCCAGAGCTACCCTTCCAACGTTCGGGCCCAAAGCCTACTGCAGCTCGAAGCGTTTCGCCGGGAAGATTGGAACGCGGTCCTTGAGCAAATGATCAACGTTGAAAAAGCCGTTCGTGACACCTTCAAAGAGAACAGCGAGAACCCTCACCGCCAATACGAGACCAACCGGCTGGGACAACATTGGAGCGAAGCCCACCAATACGTCACCTTTGCCATTGCCAAGCGCGATGGAAATGAAGCAGCCATCAACTATGCCGATGCGGCGATTCAGCGGATGAACAAGGTTTATCCGGGTGCCTTCATCAATCTGGAAACGGGTGACTACGTGAAAGATAATCCTCTGGTGATGGCTCGCCAGGCCTTGGTGAAAATAGCGGCTCGTTAGGATCTTGGGTTTTTGTCAGGAAGTCTTTGCGCGCGGCTCAGTTTTGTCCAGGTTGAGCGATGGAGCTAACGGCCCCCATCGAATCGATTACAGCCTTCGAACGGATTCCCGGGTTGCGTCACGGCTTTCTCCTTCGCACCCCGGGAGTGGATGTCGATTCTCCTGAAAAAGATGCTGTGTTACAACGTCTCGCCCCTAGTCACGATGCCGCTCGGCGCGAGTTGGGCATGGGAAATTGGCCCCTCGTCACCAGTGTGCAGGTCCATGGCGCGAACATCCATCAGGTGACCGCAGAGAATCTGGTGGAATCCTCGCAACGGCCTATTCCCGATGCTGATGCGCTGGCGACGAATCTTCGCGGAGTCGCCCTCGGCATTCATGTGGCGGATTGCGGAGCGATTTGGTTCCTCGATCCCATCAACCAGGCGATTGGGCTGGCTCACTCCGGGAAAAAAGGCACCGAACTCGGAATCGCTCCTCAGATGATCGCGTTCATGGGTGAAGCGTTTGGGACGAGGCCCGAAAATCTGCAAGTCGCTCTCAGCCCTTGCATTCGGCCACCGGCCTATGAAATCGATTTTGCGGCCCAAATTCGCGAGCAAGTGATCGGAAGCGCCGTTCCTCCAGCGCAGTATTTCGATGCAGGCCAATGCACCTCGCAAGACCTTTCGCGCCACTATTCCTATCGCATCGAGAAGGGGCACACCGGTCGCATGTTGGCCTTGTTAGGCTGGGAACCCGGGGAGGCGAGTTCATGAAAGCGATGACGGTTTCAGCTCCCGCAAAGGTGAACCTCTCGCTCAAAGTCGTTCGGCGAAGGGAGGACGGGTTTCACGAAATTGAGACGCGCATGGCTCCGTTGAGCTTGTCCGACACCTTGGAGTTCGAGGCGCAATCATCCGGAGGCCTGCACTTCACCTGCTCAGATTCGACCTTACCCCGAGACGAATCGAATTTGGTGGTCCGCGCCGTTCGCGAGCTGGAGCAAGCATCCGGGCGCAGCTTCCATCTCTCGATTCATTTGGAGAAACGGATTCCCCACGGAGCGGGACTCGCCGGCGGAAGTAGCGATGCGGCAGCCACTCTCCGCAGCGTCAACGAACTCTTTCTGCTGGGATTGAGTCACGAGCGGCTCTGCGAAATGGCGGCAACGTTAGGGTCTGACATTCCTTTCTTCCTCTTCGAGAGCGTTTGTGACTGCCGCGGCCGGGGAGAAGACGTGAAGCCCATCGCCTTCGATCCCATCCTGAATCTGCTTCTCATCAAACCGCGATTCGGGATTCCAACTCCCTGGGCCTATCAACAGTGGAAAGATTCTCGGGAACTACCTGGAGCCGCATACGCCCCTCAAGCCCAATCCTGGGGAACGCTTGAAAACAGTCTTGAGCGTCCCGTGTTCGAAAAATACTTGTTTCTGGCGGATCTCAAATCCTGGCTTCTCGCGAGAACGGAGGTCGAGGCGGCGCTCATGTCAGGCTCCGGCTCGACCACCTTTGCGATTCTCAAACCGGAGCGTGACTCAACGGATTTAGAAGCTGCTTTACGCGCGGAATTTGGCCACGAAACCTGGACCCAAGTTTGTGAAACGCGTTCAAGTTGACAAAGATACGCACTGACATACTGTCAATGAAGGTAAACGATTTAGAATGCCTTCTTCTCACAAACAGCTGCTCCAGGATTTTGTCGGTCGCGCTCGGAATCTCCGAGACTCGATTGCGCCTTCGTTAGCGGAAGGTTTGCGGTCCCAGCTTCCCGAAGATGGAAGAAGTGCTTGGATTAATCCGGTGGCGGCTGGGATCATGGAAGAAGTTGGTTGTGAATCGATTGGAGCGGATCTCCAAGACTCGGTTGATGACGAGCCAGCCCTGGAACAGGAGTCCTACGAAAACCTCTCGGATTTCGAACCGGTCGCGGTTACGGACCTCGTTGAAGAAGCGTTGACTCTGCTCCGCTCCTGCCTGGAAGGGATCAATCTCACCGTCAAATTGGATCCCAAGTTGAAATGGCGAGTCGATCCCCTGGTTTTCGAAGGCGTTCTGACCAGCTTGCTCGGCTACATCGCAAACTCCGTTCCTACGGGTGAGGGAAGCATCACGATTCGGACGAATGCGGAGCGAGACGAAATCCACTATCTCGAGGTCAGCTTCAATGGGTCTGCCGATGAACTGATGGCCGTCTTTGGAGAATGCCCGGGCCGTTTGATCGATTCCAATGGCAAACTGCTGGTTCGACCCGGGCTCGTCGCCACCCGCGAAACCATCCAAGCTCATGACGGAATGATTGGAGTCGAGCGTCTCAGTGGTTGGGGAACGAATGTCTGGTTCACTCTGGAACCGGTCAGATTCGAATTGAGCAACTAAGGGTCCTTGCCTAACGTAAGGCTCCATGTCTTCCATCTCCTCTCCCGAAGAAGCTGCCGCTTGGCGGAACGAACTGGCCGCCCTAGGGAAGAAGCTGGTTTTCACCAACGGCTGCTTCGATCTTTTGCACGTCGGTCACGTCCGTTACCTCCGCGAAGCGCGTGCCCTCGGTGATGCGCTGGTTGTCGCCTTGAACAGCGATGCTTCGGTTCGCCAGCTCAAGGGCGAGGGTCGCCCGATCAACCATGCGGAAGACCGAGCGGAAATTTTGTGTGCGTTAGAGTCGGTCGACCGCGTGGTGGTCTTTGATGAACCGAGAGTGACTCGATTGATCGAAGTCGTTCGCCCTCACATTTATACCAAAGGGGGAGACTACACCATTGAATCGCTCAATCCGGAGGAACGGGGAGCTCTCGAACGGGTTGGGGCCACCATCCAAATTCTTTCTCTCGTCGCGGGAAAATCGACCAGCGCAACGCTGAACAAACTCCAAGCACCGCCGGACGGTGAAAACCTGAAACTCGCCGTCCTCGGTTCCGGAAACGGTTCCAACCTCGAGGCGATTGCTCACGCCATTGCCGAAGGCTCCCTGAACGCCGAGATCAAGCTGGTCATTTCCGATGTCGCCGAGGCTCCCATTCTTCAACGCGCCGAGTCTTTGGGGATCAATCGCCTCCACATTGCTCCCGGGGAAAAACGGGCCACACTCAGCGCTGCGGCGCAGAAGGAAATTATCGACCGGCTACAGGCGGAAAACGTCGATTTGATCGTTTTGGCCGGTTTTATGAGAATCCTGGAGCAACCACTTTTGGGGGCCTACGAAGGACGAATTCTCAATGTTCACCCCTCTCTTTTGCCCGCGTTTCCGGGTCGCGATGCCTGCGAGCAAGCCCTGGCGGCCGGAGTTGCGGAAACTGGCTGCACCGTTCACGTCGTCGATGCCGGAATCGATTCCGGCCCCATTCTCGCCTCGTCCCGCGTGCCGATCCAACCCGGTGATACTCCCGAAATCCTGCACACTCGAATCCAAGAAGCCGAACACGAACTCTATCCGAGGGTGATTGGCGAATTTGGGGAAGAACTTGTGCAAAAGGGTGGAATACCAAACGCCAACGGCTAAACCCTTGCAGTCGCACCAATTTAGACTTTGTTAGAGTTCATGGACGACGAACCGACTGACATCGACCAAACCTCACCTGAAGGCGACTTACGGCCCGACTGGGTGGAGCGCAACGCGAGCCGATTTTCATCGATGCCGGAGAGCCCGGCTTTGGGTCAGGGAACGTTGTCAGAAGGCGAAGAACGCACTTGGGGTATGTTCTGCCACCTTGCCGCGCTCGCAAATCTGGTGGGTCCTAGCCTTCTGAACATCGTCGGTCCCCTGGTTCCTTGGCTCATCAAGCGACAGGAAAGCCCTTGGGTGGATGCCCATGGCAAAGAGTCGCTCAACTTCCAAATCACGATGTCGATTCTGGCTTGGGTTGGCGCTGCGCTCTCGTTCCTTACCTGTGGAGTCAGTCTCGTCCTCTCCATCGCCGCGGGCATCTTTTCGATCGTGATGCCCATCATCGGGTCGATCCGCGCCAATGAAGGGAAGTATATGGCTTACCCCTTCACGTTTCGCTTCTTTCGATAAGCGATCTCACCCTTTAACGCTTCGATCGATCATCTTCTGGTATGAAGGGACTGAATAGTCTAAACGAGCCCCAACGCGCCGCCGTGCGCCAAATTCATGGTCCCGTGCTGATCCTCGCCGGAGCAGGAACCGGGAAGACCCGCGTCATCACGATGCGGATCGCCTACATGATTTCGGAGGATATTCGCCCGGAGAATATCTTGGCGGTAACCTTCACGAACAAAGCCGCCTCTGAAATGCGTGAACGTGTCGCGGAATTGATTACTCCGAGCGCAGCGAAAGCGGTCACAGTCTCCACCTTCCACTCGCTCTGTGTAAAAATCCTACGCCGCAATATCGATCGCCTCGGCTACAAAAAGAATTTCGGGATTTACTCGGGAGCGGATCAAATGGGATTGGTTCGCAAAATCATCGCTCGAAAGGGGGGCAAGGAAAGCGGCCTCGATGCCAACGTCGCCCTCTCCCTCATTGGAAAGTGGAAGAACAGCGGAACGCCCATTTCTAACAATCCTCAGGATCTTGTCGTAGAAGTTGCCGCTTGTTATCAAGAAGAACTCAAGACCCTCAATTCGGTCGACTTTGATGATCTCCTGATTCTTGCTGTCGAGCTTTTAGAGAATGAAGAAGACGTCCGGGAATTTTGGCAACGTCAGTTTCCCTACATCATGGTCGATGAGTTCCAAGATACCAACAGCCTGCAAATGCGGCTGATGCGGAATCTCTCCGGCAAGACCCACAACGTCTGTGTGGTCGGTGACGATGACCAAAGTATCTACGGCTGGCGCGGTGCGGATATTTCCAACATCCTTGACTTTGAGCGCTTCTTCCCGGACCCAACCGTGATCAAGTTGGAAGAGAACTATCGCTGCACCCAACCGGTTCTCAACTTGGCTAATAGCATCATCCGGAAGAATAAAAATCGCCGAGAAAAAACGCTCTGGTGCAGCAAGGAAAGCCACGATCTCGTTCGCCTTATCGGGATGCCCAGTGCGGAAGAGGAAGCTGAGATCATCGTGAACGAGATCTACAATCAAAAGCAGACCCAAAACCGGGAATGGGAAGATTTTGCGATCTTGTTTCGAACCAACGCACAATCCCGAATGCTGGAACACGCCTTGCGAGCCGAGGAAATTCCCTATCGGGTCGTTGGAGGAATGAGTTTTTTCGACCGGCGAGAAGTAAAGGATATTATTTCCTATCTCACGGCCCTGTCGAATCCGGCAGACGATCTCAGCCTCTTGCGGGTCATCAATAATCCACCTCGCGGCATCGGTGAATCGGCGATTAAGGCGGCGACCGACTTTAGTATGCACCGTAATCTCAGTATCTGGGAGAGTTTACAGCAAGAAGACTTTCTCCAAGAGAGAACCAGTCGCAGTCGCAAAGGGATCCAGGACTTCGTTACCTTGATGTCAGACTTTGGAGCGGTCGCTCGCACCCCTTCGGCGGATTATGCGACGATGACGGGAAAACTGCTTGAGGAGATCGGCTATTTTGGCTATCTCCGTCGCAACTGCAAAGGCGAAGAGGAAGCGAATAAGCGGGAGAATAGCGCCCGCGAGTTTATCGATACGATTTACGACCACCGCGCCCGTTCCTCGAAAAAAGCCAAGGGCCTGCAACACTTTCTCGACGAAATCTCCCTGATGTCCGATCGCGATGACGACGATATCAGCAAGAAAAAAGGCGTCTGCCTGATCACCCTCCACGCGGCTAAGGGGTTGGAGTTTCCCATCGTTTACTTGATCGGAATGGAAGAAGGCGTCTTGCCTCACAGTCGCTCGGTCGATGAAGGAACTCGCGATGAAGAACGCAGACTCCTCTACGTGGGAATTACCCGGGCCAAGGATCTGCTCACCCTTTCTTATTGCAGCACGCGGAAGAAATACGGCGAAGAGGTTCCCTGTATGCCTAGCTCCTTCATCAAGGAACTGGATGAGCAATATCTCGAAATCATCAATTACGATGAGCTGACCGAAGAACCCGCGACGGAAGAAGTCGCCGCTGGCTACTTTGAGCGGATGCGGGAGATGTTGGCGACGGGATCCTGAGCTACTTGGCGAGTAACTTCGCGAAGAGAAACTCATTGGCGGAGGCGAAGTCCGGAGAATCGGAAACACCCGGAATGAGCAGATGACATTCGACGCCCGCTGCGTCCGCTTTTTCCTTCATCTTGATCCCATAAACCGGATGATGAATCCCATGACCGCCATTCTTGGAAGGCAAGGTCATATCATTTCCATAGGTCATCAAAAGCGGAGGATCTCCGGCGGAAAGATGGTTGAAAGGAGAGAACTCGACATACAGTGCTCGATACTTCGCATCGTTCGAGCGGGCTTCCGCCATATTTGCCGCACCCACCGATGTCCAGATCATGCGATGCTCCAGAACCTTGGGCCCGAGCCAATCTTCAATCACCGTTGGATCAATGGACGTCTGCCCCGCACTGACGGCCGCCGCCGCCACCCGGGTGGACTGCTGAAGAATCGGGTCCGGCGACTTCGGATCGGCCAGATCATCGTGACAGAGCAACCACATGGACGTACAGGCTCCCGCGCTTCCACCCGTCAGGGCGATCCGTTCGGGATTCAGATTCCATTCGCGAGCCCAGAATTTGATGAACTGAATCGCGCGGGCCGCATCATGCACCGGAGCCGGAAGTGGTGCGGCGCCCGTGAGGCGGTAATTGATCGCCGCGCAGGAGATTCCTCGATCGAGGAACGGTTTCAGATCCGGTCCCCGCAGGCTCTTGTCTCCGGTCGTCCACCCGCCGCCATGGATGTAAACCAAGAGCGGCCTCGGCCCCTCCCCTTCCGCCAACCAAAGATCGATCCGATGCCGTTCGTCTGGCCCATAAGGAATGTCCGGCAAGGTTGGAGGAATCGCGTTTTGGGCTGGCAACGGCATTGGAACGAGAAGTCCTAGAAGGGTAAATAAACAACAAGCGGGGTTCATCAGAAGAGGTTGGTTGCGACTCGGGAAAAATTCAACGAGTCTCCGGGCTATGCCCGAAATTCTCGTCATTGGCGGAGGTGCCGCCGGATTTTTCGGAGCGCTCGCCTGTGCGGAGGCTCTGGACACGCCCGCCGACATTTTGATTCTCGAAAAAAGCGCCAACGTCCTGACCAAGGTTAAAATCTCAGGCGGTGGTCGCTGCAATGTCACCCATGCCTGCTTTGATCCCAAGCAACTGACGACCAACTATCCGCGTGGCGAACGTAGCCTGATGGGTCCCTTTCACCAATGGCAGGCTGAAGACACGGTAACGTGGTTCGAGGACCATGGCGTCGAGCTGAAAACCGAACCCGATGGGAGGATGTTCCCGACTACCGATCAATCGCAAACCATCATCGATTGCCTGACCGAAACCGCAAGACGGTCCGGAATTCGCTGGGAAACGGGAGTTGCTGTGACCTCGGTTCGCGCCAACGAGGATGAATCCTTTTCGGTCGAAACTTCCGATGGCGATGCCTTCCTGGTTTCCGCGATTTTAGTGGCTACCGGGGGAACCCGCAGTGGTTCGGCTCGCCAGCCAGCTCTCGATCTCGGGCACAGCCTGGTTCCGGCGACGCCTTCGCTGTTCACGTTTCATATCGATGATCCCCGACTCGAAGGACTCCCCGGTTTGACGATTCCTGAGGTGACGGTTCGGGATCTGGGGACGAAAGAATCCGCTTCCGGCCCACTCCTGATCACACACTGGGGATTGAGCGGCCCGGCGATCTTGCGGCTCTCGGCCTGGGGCGCACGGGCAATGGCGCAGCGGCTTTATCGCTTCGAAATCGAAGTCAATTGGCTGGGTGAGTCAACTGAGAACGAGGTCGCTGCAGAGTTTCTCGCCCAGCGGCAAGAGCACGGCAGTCGTCAAGTAGCCAAACGCTCCCCGTTCGAAGGAATTCCCCGCCGGCTTTGGGCACGCCTCGTGGAACTGGCCCAAGTTCCCGAAGGCGCTACTTGGTCCAATCTGAGCAAACCGGCCAGCAAAGCGCTGACCGAATCGCTAATCCGCGCGCGCTTCCAGGTGACTGGCAAAAGCCTCAACAAGGAAGAATTTGTGACCTGCGGCGGCGTGAAATTGAAAGAAGTGAATCTGAAAACGATGGAAAGCCGTCTTCAGCCCGGGCTCTATTTTGCCGGCGAAGTTTTGGATATTGATGGAATCACCGGTGGCTTCAATTTCCAGTCCGCCTGGACCACGGGCCATCTCGCGGGCAAAGCGATTGCCGAGCGAATGCGATAGGATTCTTGATCGTCGCCCCGCTGAATTCTTCCGGGATGCAGTCACGGGTTGTCATTCGATGACGGAGAGGTAAAACTAGGCACTCAAATCATGGCCAAAACGGAAAATCCTTCTTCAAATCGCAAAACGCTCGATGAGCGCAATCAAATGTCGGACCTGGAACGGTTGCGGCACTCCACCGCGCACGTCATGGCCACGGCAATCCTGAAAATTTGGCCGGATGCCCAGTTCGCCTATGGCCCTCCGATCGATCACGAGGTTTACGGGTTCTATTATGATGTGGATCTGAAGCACCGGATCACGCCGGACGATTTCGAGAAAATCGAAGCGGAGATGAAGAAGATCGTAAAGGAGAACCAGACGTTTGAGCGAATGGAAGTGAGCCGCGATGAAGCGCTGAAGCTGGCCCAAAGCGGGCGTTTGGGCGGTTTGACCGAGCGCGACGTTCCCTCGCAGTTCAAAATCGATCTACTGGAAGACATTCCCGAGGGTGAAGCGATCTCCATTTTCAAGAACGGAGATTTTTGGGATCTCTGCGCCGGTCCCCACGTCGGGCGTACCGGGAACTGCAAGGCCTACAAGATCCAGAGTGTCGCCAGCGCGTTTTATAGAGGCGATGCCAACAATCCCCAACTGCAGCGGGTCTACGGAACGGCCTTCAAAAACAAAACGCTCCTCACCGAACACCTGGAGCGCGTGGAAGAAGCCAAATTGCGGGATCACCGCAAGCTCGGCAAAGAATTGGAGCTGTTCAAAATTGACGAGCAGGTGGGCCAGGGCCTCGTGCTCTGGCTGCCGAACGGCGCAATTGTACGCCAGGAACTCCAGAATTTCATCGGAGAAGAATTGGAGCGCCAGGGCTACTCTCAGGTCTTCACCCCTCACATCGGGAAGCTGGATCTCTACCGCACGTCCGGCCACTTCCCTTACTATGAGGACTCTCAGTTCGTCCCGGTAATCGAGCGAGACGCTCTGAACAAGCTCGCTGATGACGGGTGTTCCTGCGCGGCACTGCAGAACGCTCTCCAATCGGGCGAAGCTGACGGCTTTCTCCTCAAGCCGATGAACTGCCCGCATCACATCCGGATTTTCGACGCCAGCCCGCATTCCTATCGGGACCTCCCGGTTCGGCTGGCCGAATTTGGCACGGTGTATCGCTGGGAGCAATCCGGCGAACTCGGCGGAATGACGCGGGTCCGCTGCTTCACCCAAGACGACGCCCATCTGTTTGTGACTCCGGAACAGCTCGATGACGAAATTCAGGGTTGCCTGGAATTGGTCAAAATCGTGCTCGGAACCCTGAACATGGACAACTACCGCGTCCGGGTGAGCCTTCGCGATCCGGAAAGCGACAAATATGTCGGCGATCCCGCGAATTGGGACAAAGCCGAGGACGCTCTCCGCAAAGCGGCAAAATCCCTTGGCAAACCGTTCACCGAAGAGCCGGGCGAAGCCGCTTTCTATGGACCGAAGATCGATTTCGTGGTGAAGGACGTCATCGGCCGAGAATGGCAACTCGGAACCGTTCAGGTGGATTACAATCTCCCGGAACGCTTTGATCTCAGCTACATTGGCTCGGACAACGAAAAACATCGCCCGGTGATGATCCACCGTGCACCGTTCGGTAGCATGGAGCGCTTTGTAGGCGTCCTGATCGAGCACTTCGCCGGTCATTTCCCGACCTGGCTCTCTCCCGAGCAAGTTCGCATTCTCCCCATCAGTGAGAAATTCAACGACTACGCCGCCGAAATCGAGACGAAGCTCAAAGCGGCCAAGGTTCGTGTCAAAGTGGACAGCACCGGCGAAAAAGTGGGCGCGAAGATTCGCCTCGCCCAACTCGCCAAAACGCCCTACATGCTGGTGATCGGGGCCAAAGAGCTAGAGGCTGGCGAAGTTTCCGTTCGTCATCGCAATCGCGGGGATGAGGGATCGGTCGGAGTCGATGCCTTTGTCGAAAAACTGGTCGAGGAGATTCGAGAAAGAGCGGTTTGAGGCAGATTGATGAATCCAATCCTCATGAGCCGGTTGTGAGCTTCTCTGGGTGAGCAATTCGTCACCGAAAATTCGCCTTGCTCATTCGAGAAAAAGTCCTTATAAATAAGCCTAGGAACCCAGGAGGGAGAGCATCCGTGCTTCATCCTTCTGATCAAGTTGCTCAGCAACGACTAGGTTCTGAAGCTTTCGATGACTTTTAGGAATCAAACACTACGGAAATCCACACTCTCCCGCTTGAACGATCAAGCGATCAACAGTGCGGTTTGAGGCATGGTCACTGCGGCACAGGGTGTTTCTTTTCGGTTCCTTTCTGGCAACCACGGCTCCCTTCCCCTCTCCTGGGAACTCGCTCTCGCATCCTAATGCGCAAATGCCTCGCTCTCTTTCGTCTCGAAGACTAACACTGAACTCCAACCATTAACTCCTATCGCTAAGAAAAAACGGAAATTCAATAGGCCACGCCGGGACATGACTCGGCTGAATGAACGCATTCGCGCACCCAAGGTGCGAGTGGTCTACGAAGAGATCAACATGGTCCTTCCAACCAAGGATGCTCTCTCGAAGGCTAAAATTTTGGGCCTTGATCTGGTGGAAATCGCACCGAATGCCGATCCGCCAGTTTGTAAGATCGTCGATTACGGCAAGTACAAATACGATCTGTCAAAACAGAAAAAAGCCGCTCCCAAGGTCAAGAATAAGACAAAGGAGGTGAAGTTCCGGATCAACATCGGTCAGCATGATTATGAGATCAAGATGACTCGGGCGGAGGATTTCCTCGATCACGGCGATAAACTGCGCATCCAACTCCAGTTTCGGGGTCGGGAAAACGCCCACCGTGAGTTAGGCTTTGTCCTGATGAAGCGGGTCGAGGAAGATCTCAAGACGATGGCAAAGGTGGACATTGAGCCCAAACTCAGTGGTCGTCAGATTGTCATGATGATGTCTCCGCTACCCGAAAAACAGCGCGTGCGAAAATTCCGGGTCGAAATTCCGGATGACTACGTCGATGAGGATGATTTCCATGACGACGACGAAGAGCATGATGAAGAGGATCTCCACGAGGATGATGCTCCCATCGAAGCCGAGGTCGAAGGAAAAGAAATCGTGGAAGCTGAGTCCAAGGAGGAAGATAACGAACCTGAACAGTCGCCAGAATCCAAGGGCAAATCGAAGAAACAAGAGGAAGCCGTCGCTTAACCCGCTCGCATTCTAACGCCAGTTTCTGGCCAGAGACGCTCCCGAAGTTCGATCGGAAATCACGATCAAAGAATATTCCAGGTCGCCCACGGTAGCCTTGGATTCTACCCGAATGGCGGCACCTTCCAAGGTGAATAACTGCCCAAGGGACTGAATTCTTTCGACCGGGATCCCGAGCAGACCGACCGCGTCTTGGACGTTGTCACTCTGGTAGATTGTATCGTCTTCGGTTCCAAGAATTCCGTCCGAACCGTTGCGTTTCCGGACAAATTGTTCGGCATTCGAAATCGGGACACCGGCAAAGGCGTGGATGATTTCCGCAGGTGCCGCGTTGACGTCGATTTCGCCATCTCCGTAGAGAGTAAAATAGGTTCGCCAATCCGGCTTCTTTTTGGCGACGATTTCAAAACCCCGGACCAGAAGGAGTTCTTCAAGGCTGCTGAAGGTGCTGTTTCGGGGAAACTGAGCATAGCCGAGGCCCGCGTAGAACTGGTTCTCGGCCCCGCGCGGTCGGGCATCATCATCGGCGTCAATCCAGTCCCCGAGACTTTCCGCCGCGATCGTCGATTCGTCCGCACTGAGCCCCCAGACCAAAAAGAGATCGGTTAAACCAGCTACTGTGGAATCTTCGATCGCGTTGTTGATGAAGATCCGACCTTGTTCGCTGGTGACGGTGACATCCAGTTGGTAGCCGCCAGTGAGCGTTTGGTGAAGAATCGGGTCCGTGGGCTGGATGTCCGGGTGTAGCCCGAGCGCAATTCCTGACTCCGCGATTTGACGGGCCTTGAAACGCTTTGCGGCGAGGAGCGATTCGTTCGCCGTATGGCTGGCTAGCTCAACCACGCCGGTAATTGCGAGCGAAATCAAGACGATCGCGGCCAAAACGATCATTAACGCCGCCGCAGACTCGGTTTTGGGAACGGTTCTCATGAGGAAGGTGGTGGGGCTGTTCCTCCAGCAGCAGATGATCTTCCTGGTCCACCCCCGTTGCTGGGAGGCGTTCGCCCTCCGGGCGGCCCTTGGCCGCGTGCTCCTTCACCCCGAGTAGCTCCTGGTGGAATCGGTGGACGCGGCCCTCCACCTCGGTTCTCGCCGCCATCTCCGTTCCCTCGCCCAACACCACCTGGCCCACCTTGACCATCAGGAGTTCCTCCGCCGCCCGCTCCACCTCTGGCGGAGTTCGTGGTTGCGGTCGCGGTAGGAGCCGCCTCGGTTTCCGCCACCAACTCCGGAATCGGGGGAATGTCATAGACCACTCGGATCGGTATCGAACGTCCATAGGGCTGGAGTTGCAACTCGATCATGCTGGGGCGGGTCGCGGCATCTTCCCAGCTCTCGATCCACAACTCTTGATCCTCATCCCAAAATCGCCAGAGTAACGACGACATGCCCGGAAGCAGAGGAAGCCAATAGCGCCCTTCTTCGTCAGCCGCAAAAAAATCGTCCGTCGCTCCCACGCGAATCGCCATCTCTCCGTCTTCCGCCTGAGGGGCAAAGTCTTGCCGGGTAATCGCGACCGCATAGATGAGTCCATCGGCGTCTCCGGACGGCAGCGTATCGGGCGTTAGTCCAATCACGGTCTCCGAAGCTGAAACCGGATCTTCCCCCATGCTGAACGCATCAAAAACGCCAGTCAGGGTGAGTTCCTGCTGCATCGAACCTTCCTCCACCACTTCAGCGACCAAGGTGGCCCCGCTGGGAAGGGACTCCAACGTTGAGCGAGTCAGGTCGATAAAATGATGGATGGCCTGATCCTGGCGCTCTGCCATCTCCAAATCTGCGGCGGCGAGGATCGATTGCCGCAAGAGCCCGTAAATGGAGCCGGTGAGGAGGGCAAGAATCGTTACCGCAATGACGACTTCCAAGAGGGTGAAACCATGGAACCTTCGTAACCTGACCTCCGGGGCTCTCAACCTCATTTGCCGTCCTTTCGATAAACCCAGATTTCGGCGGTTTCTTGTTCCTCACCGATCGTGGCGGTTGCCCGGAGAAGATAAAGATCGCCAAGACTATTTCCGCTACCGCTCGAAATTTCGAGCGGCTCAACCTCCGTTCGGTAAGTGACTCCCATGGCCT
>CAYGQD010000111.1:0-22380 GCA_964351855.1 uncultured Verrucomicrobiales bacterium | reverse complement strand
TATCGCTATGACTCATCCAAATTTTCGACTCCCCTACCCCCTCTAACAGCCCCCCGGTCGTCAAGGGCTTGAGAATGGCAGGTCCGTATTCCCGGGTGGTATGTGGTTGAATCGAGCCGCCGAATTTCAAATTCAATAGCTGCATCCCGTAGCAAATTCCGAGAACTGGGACTGCGAGGCTTTGCAAGTAGTCGAAATCGATATCCGGTGCATCAGCCTCCGTCGTGCTTCGGGGGCCCCCGGATAGGATAACGGCTGCGGGAGTTCCTGTTTCCCGAAGTTCGTCAGGTTGATAGAGCCGCGAGAAATAGCCCAATTCACGAATTCTACGAACAATGAGTTGGGTGTATTGCGATCCGAAATCGATCACGGCAATGGCGTTTTCCAGCATAAGAAGGGCTCGTAGGTTGAGTTAGTCGGCCAGGCAAGGAATTTCCCAACCAATCCAGAGTTCGGAACCTAAACCTTGGTTGCCTGGTAGTTGACCGGCTCCTCAGTGATGGTGATGTCGTGGGGGTGGCTCTCGCGGAGGCCGCCTGTAGTGATTCGGACAAATTTCGGTTCGGTCCGCAGCTCTTCCAAATTCGCGGCCCCCACGTAACCCATTCCCGAGCGGAGTCCGCCAAGTAGCTGGAAGATCACGTCTTCGAGCCTTCCTCGATACGCGACGCGCCCTTCGACTCCTTCGGCAACGAGTTTCCCGGAAGAGTTCTGCCCATAACGATCACTGGATCCCTTTCGCATGGCCTTAAGGGAGCCCATTCCACGGTATTCCTTGAACATCCGTCCCTGATGTTGAACCATCGCGCCCGGACTTTCACGAGTTCCGGCAAGCAGCGAACCGAGCATCACCAAATCCGCTCCCGCCGCGAGAGCCTTCACCACATCACCTGAGTATCGGATTCCTCCATCCGCGATCAACGGAATCCCCCGTTTGCGAGTTTCTTCCGCGACTTCCTGAATCGCGCTGAACTGGGGCACCCCAACGCCTGAAATGACTCGGGTGGTGCAAATCGAGCCCGGACCAACTCCAACCTTGATCGCCGCTGCGCCGGCATCGATCAAATCCCGCGCCCCTTCTTTGGTGACCACATTTCCGGCGACGACCGGAACCGGGGTATTCTCGCGAAGCTTGCGAATCAACTCCATCACTCGACTGGTGTGGCCAGTTGCAGCATCAATAAACAGAGCATCCACCCCGGCGGTTACCAAGGCGGCGGCCCGCTCAAGGGCATCTGGGCCTGTACCTACCGCACCACCGACCCGGAGTTGTCCATGGTCGTCTTTCGCGGCATCCGTAAATTTCTGCCGCTTTTCAATATCCTGACTGGTGATAAGTCCGACCAGTCGGTCATCATCGTCCACCAAAGGAAGCTTTTCGATTCGATTCTTGTAAAGGATCGCCTTGGCTTCCTCCTGACTTGTATCGCGCTTGCTGGTAATCAGTCGCCCACGCGGCGTCATCACATCGGCGACTGTTTCATTGGATGACTCTTCAATTTGCCAGATATCCCGCGTCGTTACCATTCCGAGCAATTTGCGATCCCCGTCAATGACCGGAAAGCCGGAAACGCCACGTTGCTCCATCACGTGTTGGAGATCTCGAATGCTCATATCCCGAGTCACCGTGAAGGGGTCTGAAATCACCATGTTCTCGGAACGCTTTACCCGAGCGACCATGTCGGCCTGCTCCGCCGGAGTGTTGTTGCGGTGAATGACGCCAATGCCTCCCTCGCGGGCCAAAGCGATCGCGAGTTGGTCCTCGGTCACGGTATCCATCGCCGATGAGACGATGGGAATATTGAGGGGAATCTCCGCAGTCAGGCGCGTGCGTAAATCCGCCTCCGATGGTAGAATTCCACTCTTCTGAGGGACCAAGAGGACGTCGTCGAAGCTAAAACCTAGGTTGATATCACCCATCGGTATTCTTTGGGTGAAATGTGAGGAAATGCAACCAATAAAGACGCGGGTTTACGGCATCGCTGCTGCTATCTGGTCAGCATATCGCTTCGCTTTCGCCCCAAAACTCAACTCTGGCTCCGCAAAAAGGATACCGCGAGACACATTTACCAAAAGGGGAGCCTCTCTCTTCTCGCTCTTCAGGGAATCCAGATTTCCGCCTTGGGCTCCGAGACCGGGAATCAAGAGCGGGGCATCGGGGATTTTCTCCAACACCTCATTTGCCGCGTTGGTCAATCCCACCACCAAGCCAACCTGAGAGGAAAGCGCGGCCATGTCCGCCACATACTCGAAAATGAATCTTCCCTCGCTTTTGCGAAGCTCGATGTCTTTGGCACCTTCATTGGAAGTCACGGCAAGGAGGTAAATGCCCCTGTTTTCGTATTCCAAAAATGGCGCGAGGGTCTCGCCACCCATGTAAGGGTTCAACGTGACCGCATCCGCACCCCAGACATCGAAACATGCCTTGGCGTAGTATTTCTGGGTTTCCCCAATGTCACCCCGCTTCGCATCGAGAATGACCGGGATGTTTTCAGGAATCCGTTCCAAGACCGCCTCCAGGGCCAATAGCCCTTTCACGCCCATTGCTTCAAAATAGGCGATGTTCGGCTTATATGCTGCCGCAAACTCGGCCGTCTCGTCGATCACCTCCGCTAAAAAATCAGGGACGGATCCTTCGATCAGATCCGGACGAGGGTCGAGTCCGACACAGAGATTGGAACCGGACGCTTCAATCTGGTTGGAAAGTTTTTCGCGATACGTCATATCAAATTCCCGGATTATCTACGCAAAAGAACTTCTCCGCCATAAACTACCTCAGCAATGGAGCCATCCAGCTGTTGATCCAAAAACGGAGTGTTAGAGCTTTTGGACTTCATGAATTCTTTCGTGAAAAGGGTCGTCGCGTTCGGGTCAAAGACAATGAATTCGGCAGGTTGATTCGCAGCGATTTTGACGGCTTCTTTACTCATGAGGCGTCGCGGTTCGGCAGAATAGCGACGAACAAGGACGTTCCATCCAAGACGGCCTGGCTTGATGAAGTGATGATAGAGGGAGGGCAGCGCGGTTTCCAGACCGGTGATTCCAAACGGCGCACTGACAAAATCTGTATTCTTCTCAAATTCGGTATGGGGAGCGTGGCCTGTCGCGATGACATCAAACACCCCCTCGATCAGTCCTTGGAGGAGAAGCTCATTGTCCTCTGCCGTTCGCAGGGGAGGATTCATTTTGTAGTGCGTATCAAAGTCCTGAATGTCATCTTCGTTGAAAATGAGATGATGCGGCGAAACTTCGCAGGTAACGCGAAAGCCATCATCGCCCATCTGTTCTTTGAAGCGCCGGATGGTCTCCATTCCGCGAGCGGTGGTTACATGTTGAAGATGGATGTGCGTGCCGACGTACTGAGCGATACGGATATCGCGATCCAAGTTGATTTCTTCGCTGATCGCCGGGATTCCTGGAAGGCCCAGCCGATAGGAAACCGCGCCTTCGTTCATCGCCCCTCCTGCGGTTAAGGCCATGGTTTCACAGTGGCTTGCGATGAAGAGATCAAAGGTTTTGGCATATTCCATTGCTCGTCGGAGGACTTGCGGGTTCTCGACCGACGCCCCGTCGTCCGTGAGTAGAGCCACGCCGGCGGCTTTCATTCCCGCGATTCCGGCAAGCTCTTCTCCGGCCCGGTTTTTGGTAATGCATCCGGTGGTCTGTACCTCGATGCGACAGGCCTCTCCCTTTTGGAGAACGGCGCGAACCAGATCACCACTATCAATGTTCGGGGACGTATTCGGCATGAGCACGATGCCGGTAACGCCGCCGTTGATGGCCGCTTCTGAACAGGTCAGGATCGTTTCTTTTCCTTCCTGGCCCGGTTCGCGGGCATGGATGTGAACATCGAACAAGCTCGGAAGAAGGATCTTTCCGGAGCAATCCACGACCTCAGCCTCCTTGGGCCCTTCCAGGTCGGTCCCGACCGCCGTAATGGTTCCTCCCTCGACCAAGACGTCCGCTCTTTCCAGCTTGGGAGTATCTTCGCTGGCAATTTCGCCGCCTTTGTAAATCCGTGGGCTACTCATCTTCTTCAGGGGTGCCAGGTCGCAGGGAATAAAGAACCGCCATCCTGGTGGCAATCCCATTCTCAACTTGGGCATTGATTAAACAGCGCTCGTATTGGGTGACCTCATCAGCAAGTTCAACGCCCCGGTTGATCGGCCCCGGATGCATGACCCAAGTGCCGCGGTCTTCGAGCACATGAAGCCGCTCCAAGGTCAGGCCAAAATTACGATGATACTCTCCTAGGCTGGGGAAAAACTGATCCGATTGGCGTTCAAGCTGGATTCGAAGAAGATAGACCGCTTCCGGATTCCATTGGAGGGCCTCATCCCAGGTCCGAAACTGCGCAAAGTCGGATGGACAATCTCGGGGGATTAGGGTTCTTGGACCGAGAACGCCAATTTGGGCACCCAACTTGCGAAGGACGGTGGAAGTTGAACGGGCAACCCGGGAGTGGAGAATGTCGCCAACGATGAGTACTTTCTTTCCCGTGAAATCCTTATTCCAAACCTCACTGAGCGTCAGAGCATCGAGGAGTCCCTGAGTGGGATGGGCGTGAAAGCCGTCACCAGCGTTGATAACGGAAGCATTGGTGTTCTTGGCAATCAGCCCTGGCACACCGGAACGCTGATGGCGGACAACGATGAAATCGACTCGCATGGCCTGGAGGGTTTCTACCGTGTCGATGACAGACTCTCCTTTCGTGACCGAACTCTGTGCAACGGGAAGATTGATAACGTCGGCATCCATCCGTTTGGCGGCGACTTCGAAGGAGGTCGATGTCCGCGTCGATGGTTCGTAAAAGAGGAGCAGAACGGTTTTTCCCTGCAATCGGGGCACTTTTTTAACGGAACGCGCAAAGAGCTGCTTGAACGGCCCTGCCGTCTCCAGAATCTCCCGAATATCCTCGGAGTCTAGCGATTCCAGATCTAAAAGGTCTTTGCGCGGTTTCATGAGGTTGTCACATAGACGGCATCTTCGCGGTCCGTCTCTTTGAGTCGTACGCTGACATAGTCCTCGCGCTTGGTTGACAACGTTTTGCCAACATAATTCGCAGCAATGGGTAAATCCCGATTCCCACGATCCACCAAAACCGCGAGCTGGATACAGGCCGGTCGCCCGTAGGCCATGAGGGCATCGATGGCCGCCCGAGTGGTCCGCCCAGTGAAGAGCACGTCATCAAACAAGACCACATGACAACCTTCCGGCTCGAATCTCAGGTCGGAACCCTTCAACATAGGTAGATCTCCCCGGTTGTCGAAATCATCGCGATAGAGCGAGATATCCAACGTCCCGAATTCAATGTCGTTCCGTTCTTGCCGCGCGATTTCCAAGACGCGCTCCGCAAGAGGAACACCGCGATTATGAATGCCTACGAACCCGAGGGGCTTGAGGGAGGAGCACTCCTCAAGAATTTGCGCGGCCATCCGTTGAACCTTGTGCGCAATATCGCTCTCCGTTAGGACGTTCGTCGGATCACTCACAATGTTTTCCCGCGATCTGGGTGGAAGGGCAAACCATCCTGCATTCAACGCTGGAGACGAGCAGTGTCAAGCCCCTTGGCAATCGGTTAGGATTTCCCGAACCAGCGATGGCCCCCGATAGACAAGTCCGCTGTAGACCTGAAGCAGAGCGGCCCCGGCTTCCATTCGCTCCCTCGCGATCTGGCCGTTCATGATGCCTCCGACCGAAATTACCGGAATTTCAGGATCCAATTCGGAACGCCACAGTTGTAAACATTCGAGCGAACGATCTTTGAGTGGGCCTCCGGAAAGCCCCCCCGCTTCCTCCGCGAGACGATGTCCCGCCACCAGCGCCCGATCGAGAGTGGTGTTCGTGGCAATCACGGCATCGACCTTGATGCGACTGAGCATTTCGGCCAGGTCTTTGGTTTGGTCATCAGTCAGATCCGGAGCAAGTTTCACCGCGATCGGACGATCGAAACCGGTAGCCTCTCTGAGTGTCTCACGTTCCCGGTGAAGCTCCGAGATCAACCGTTGGCAAGAGGCGGTCGCTTGCAGATCCCGCAGCCCCTTCGTGTTGGGTGACGACAGATTGATGACAATGTAGTCCGCGACCGAGTAGGCTGCGCGAAGTCCCCGAAGGTAGTCGTCGGTGGCCTGTTCGTTCGGCGTGTCGAAGTTTTTTCCCAGGTTGATCCCCAGGATCCCTCGAAAGGTGCGGCGATTTTCGAGGTTGTGGAGAACGGCTTCCATCCCGGGATTGTTGAATCCCATTCGATTGATTAGGGCCTCGTGTTCCGGCAAGCGGAAGAGACGTGTCTTCGGATTTCCAGACTGTGGTCGAGGTGTTACCGTGCCCACCTCCACATGCCCAAATCCCAGGTCTCCAAAGCTATCGACCGCAATACCTGATTTGTCCATGCCGGCAGCCAAGCCGAGGATGTTCGGAAATTGCAGCCCCATCACCGTCCTTGGGCTACCTAAAAGAGGCCCGCCAACAAGAGGCTTGAGCAGGTTCATCCGGTGGGCAAGATTCATCCCGGCCAATGTCAAGTGGTGAGCTTTTTCCGGATCGAGTCGGAAAAGTAAGGGCTTGGCGAGGGCGTAAGGGAAATCCACCATCACTGACCTAACAAGCATCCTAAAACCTGCGCAACCGTGAATTCCGCTTGCAAAAACTCGGTTCACGCCATCGTTCCGCACCATGGAGCGTCCTGACAGAATTCCCATCGACCAACTTGGTGAGCCGTTTTACGAAGGCTCGGTCCAGCGTCTTTACGCGATCGATTGCTGCACCACTCATATGGTCACGGAGACGACCAGCGCCGGCAGCGTGTTCGACGTGGGTTCCATCTTTGAGATTCCCGGAAGCGACGTGGCTCGCGCAGTTTTTCGGCATTGCCTCTACAGTCGCATGGCGGATCCGGATTTCTGGAAGGAGGTTTCCGCCTCGATTCAGAACACCTCGCAGCTCGATCCCAGTTTGCGCAAGGATCTCACCACCGGACTCCTAGAAGATTTCGTCGTGCGGGGAGCGCGAACCCACCATGAAGGGATGATTGATGCCTTATCCGGGCAAGTCGTTGAGAAGCATGCGCCCCCCAACCCGAGCCGCTTCAATGTGGTCCGCCGCTATCAGATTTTGAAGCCAGCGAAGATCGAAGTCCTGGGGAACTGGCTCTATGATTATTCCGGCTTTCCTGGTCAGGATCGATTCGTCGTTCCTCTCGAAGTCATTGTCCGTTTCGGGATTACGGGCGCTTCTTCGATCTACAAACGCTTCCTGGCGATGAACGAAAACGAGCGAAGGGCTTATGAATCAGAACTCCGCGTGTCAAAAGCGCTCGAAGCCTGGCAGATGCTGGAACGCCCGATTACTGACTGCACCACAAAATTTGAGCCAGAAGATCGCAATCTTACGAAACAGGAAGCCTTGACGTCTTCCGGGTTGAAGGGGGGCGATTTCGCGAAGTGCCTGAAGATGGCCGTCTTGGGAGCCTGGGCCGTGCGCCATCTTCTCGAAAAAATCGAACTCTCGCTCTGGGACATCAAATGGGAATTCGCCAAGGATGGTGACGATCTACTCTTTGTGGATACGATCGATACCGATTCCTTCCGCGCCACCCGTTGTTTCGAACGGGATGGGCAGAAGCTGGTGGGACACTTTAACAAGCAATCGATTCGCGACTTTTACCGGATCATTCACGCCGATTGGATGAATGGAGTAAACTCCGCGAAAGAACGGGCCAAGGCGGAAGGAGTTTCGTTTACGGATCTCCTCATTGCTGGCCAGCAGGACGGGAGCTACCCTCCCACCCCCGTGATTCCTGAGGATTTTGTTGAGATTCAGACCGCAAAAATGGAAGCAATTCAGGCCTACATGCTGGGCCGCGCAGAGTCAGAATCCTCAGCGAACCTTCTGGAAACGATCGGACAGCGCGAAATCCAGTTTTACGAAGAAGCTGGCAAGCTCGCAGAATTTGCCGCCCTGAACGGCCTTTCAAGATAATTATCCGATCACGCCTTCCTCCCGGAGGTACTTGAAGTAGGCCTTGGTCGGCACAATGAGCTGTTGCCCGACCTTCACCACGGCTTTTCCATCGATGTTGTTCAAGCGTCCGATCTCCTGCACCGTGGTGAAGAACGTCTCCGCGATTGACGACAGGGTGTCTCCATTGGCAACCTCGTAGTAGTGGAAGCTCTCATCGCCTTCGGTCGTGGGTGCCGGTGAGGGCGAAGCGGGCGGTGCGGGCTCCGTTGTCGTTTGTGGATTCTGAGGAGTGGATCCGGAAAGGGAGAGAACTTGCCCCACCCAGATGGAATCGGGATTGGAAAGGCCGTTGGCCCGCATCAACGTGTCGATGGAGGTCCCGTTCTTCACGGCAATCCGAGACAGCGTATCGCCATGTTGAACGGTATAGGTTCCCTTGGTAGCTAGTGGCTTTTCGTAGCCAACCTTCGCTGGGCCCTTCCTCCCATCGGGATTCGGAGTCGGCCTACCGCCAGGAATGACGAGCCGATCATTGATAAAGATAATGTCACTCGGTGCGATGTTGTTGGCACGAGCAATGTCCGCCACCGAAATACTGTAAGACCTCGCGATGCTACTGAGGGTCTCACCGGATGCAATCACATGGATAACTTGGTCGGGGTTCGCTGCGTCGATTTCGTCTTTCGGCTTCGTAGAGCCTCCCGTAGAATCGGGCTTTTGCTGAACGAGGCGCTCCAGAAAGGCTACGCGATCTTCCAATGCTGCGATGCGGTCGATTTCTTCGCCCAGGCGGTCCGAAACCATGCGGTCAATTAAAGCGGCGGCGTCGCGCGAAACAGCGGTCGGCTGCTCCGCATTCGCGGCCCCAAGAGCAAACAGCCCCAGACCGTAAAGAATGAGAGGGATAAAGGTGTGTTTCATGTTACGGTAAAATTAATCTCCATAAATATTTAGTTCAACCAGAAATTACAAGCTTTACCGGTAGTAACTGGCTTAAACCCGTAATCTTGACGTTTTGGGTGAAATAGCCCCATGATTCGGCCCTTTCTGGGATTGACAGGGCGGTCTTGGTTCGCCATTCTCTGGCCGTTGTCCTTGAAACCATGAAATTCCAAATCGCGCTCCTTCCCCTTCTCCTCGTTGTTCCTTTGGCTTTGACGAGTTGCCAGACGAACACCTCCGGACAACCAGATGATGTAGGCTTGTCTTCCACCCAGTTCGGGGCGGACGCGAAGGAGTTTAAAGACAACGACGGCTACGTTGTCGGGATGCCAGTCCTGATTGTCGCTTCCGGAAGTGCGGAAATCGGAGCAACCGGAATCGGACTCGTCGAATCGACAGGAAAAGCGCTGCAAAACGCCGGTCGAAGCTCAGGTAAGGCCTGGGACTGGTGGATCAACGAAGCCCCCAAGAAGTAGTCACTTCAGAGTTTCGCGAGACCGCTTTTTCAAGCTCGGGTGGCGACAGCCTATCCCGCGAATGCGAAGTTCGCTTGGCCCCTGACTCCAGCATCGACCGCAAACAAGCGCCCCGCCCCCGGTTCGTCCAGATCATTCTTGACGCCGGTGGTCACGTAGAGAGTCTCTAATTGATCGCCTCCAAAGGCTGGAGCGGTAGTTTCAATACAGGGAAATTCAATCCGATCGAGTTCGGTTCCATTCTCGGGCGAAAAACAGATTACGACGCCACCGTGACAGATGGCGACCCACAGGTTCCCGTTTTCGTCGATGGCCATTCCATCTGGTGAACCTTCGATACCGAGTTTCGCCGTATCTAGAATCGTTCGCGAATTTGCAATCGACCCGGTCCCATTCTCGTAATCGAAAGCGAGGACCTTTTTGGTGGGCGTATCGATGTAGTACATCGTGTCGGCGGCGGCATTCCAACAGATCCCATTCGAGGTGGTTACGGGTCCATAGACGGAATGAATTTGGAGGTCCGGATCGAGCCGGTAGAGCCAAGCATCGCCGGACTTACGGACGGTGCTGTAGGTTCCGGCCCAGAATCGGCCAGATGGATCGCATTTCCCGTCGTTGAAGCGATTCTGAGGTTTTTTGTCAGGCTCAGGATCACCGATTGCGGTTTTCTGGCCTGAGTCCGGATCAAGAAACGCGAACCCGTTATCGCCAGCAATCACCAATCCGCCGTTCTTTCTAGGAACCACGGTTCCGACCCGCTCACCGACCTCCCAAACCTCTTCCTGATTGGTGGTCGGAGAGTACCGCACGACCCGGTGCCCTTCGATGTCCACGTAGAGGAGATGGTCGTCCCACCAAACCGGGCCTTCGCCCCAGATTGCGCAATAGTTCCCAACGATTTGAGGTTTTCTGGCCATATCGAGTCGAATGTTTGTCAAAACGTTTCGATCATCAAGCACTCATTCGCTCCGGTTAATTATCCGGAAATCGAGATTGACTTTGCATTCTGCTGTTCCCAGACTAACACCTTAGCAAAATCCTCATGAAATTGTCCCTCACCATCCCGGCCCTCGCCATCGCGTGCGCGATCATTGCGGGTTGTGCCAACGGAAACAAAACGCCAGCGGAGGCACCGGATGGCGCGGAGGTAGGGAACAGCCAACCACTTCAGGGAACCAATTCCGGCAATTTCCTCTACACAGGATACGAACCCCTGGAGAAGTGGATGGATGAGCGGTTTAAGGTCCGCTACGAAAACATGCCGCTGAAGATGGTTTTCGACCAACAGCCAATCTCTGACATTCGCTACAAATACGTCAGTCTTCCCGAAAACACTCCGGTGTTTCAACTGATTTCCCCTTCGATCAGTCGACGGGAAATCCTTCGAGAGATTGCGAATTACTTCAATCTTGAGATGCAAGTGGACATGGTAGATGGAAAGCCAAGCACGGTTGTTGTTCGTGGACAAGGTGGCCAGTATCGTCCCGTATCGGGTTCATCGGCAGATCCTTACTTCTCTCCAACAGACGCCTTTTAGTTGGGCTCTTTTCCTGCGTAAGCGGCCTCAACCTCTGATCCAATGATTTCGAGCCCCCGTTGAATGCGCTCCAGGGGCTGAGTATAGGAAATGCGGAGGCATTGCTGGCTGTGCGGCCACGGTTCACTGAGGCCAAAGAAGAAGTATTCTCCAGGGACAACGATGATCCCTTTTTTCTTAAGGCGCAGATAGAGTTCGCGGCTCGAAATAGGAAGCTCTTCTAACCACAACCAAAGGAAAAACGCTCCTTCTGTCTCATGGAGACGATACGGAAGGCTTGCCGGAATACTCGCATCCAATTTCTCCACGGCAGCTTGGCAACGCTCTTGATAAAACGGGCGAATCACTTCGTTCGATAACCGAGAGAGTTCATCGTTCTCCAAGAGCGGGCGAACCAGCGCTTGTCCGATGTTGCTATTGGCCAGTCCCACCACAGCCGTCATTGCGGTGATGTTTGCCGCTATTTCAGGATTCGCCACGATGATTCCCGTTCGTGTTCCGGGAAGGCCGAGCTTCGAAAGGCTCAACGTCTGAATCACATGCGGATTCCAAAACGGTTTCACGTCATTGAAGATCACCCCGGGAAACGGATGACCGTAGGCATTGTCAATGATCAGAGGAATGTTCCTCTCTTCGGCTAACGCTGCCAACCGGTGGATTTCTTCGTCGGTGAGGACGTTTGCACTTGGATTGGTGGGCCGAGACACACAAATGGCCCCGATGTCGTCACCAATCTCCAGGCTATCGAAATCAATGTGATACTTGAATCGATGGTCCCCGCGAAGTTCCAGCTTTGCAGGATGCGTCACAAAACAATCACGCTCCACAAGCTGATTGGAATAGCCGATGTATTCCGGCATGAGCGGAAGTAGAATCTTCTTTGTCCCTCCTGAAAACAGGTTCAACAAGAAGAAAAGGCCGGTCTGACCGCCCATGGTCACGGCCAAGTTCCCGGGATTCACCTCCCAGCCACAATGACGCCGCAGATACGAAGCCAGGGCGTCGAGAAAGGCCGGATTCCCGGACGGAGGATCGTAATTGGCGAGGACGTTGGCGAACTCGGTCTCGTTATCGATCAATCGCCTTGCTTGGTCCCTCCAGACTTGCTGCATCGCTGGAATCTGGGCCGGATTCCCGCCTCCCATCATGATCGCGTCACGATTAGTGGTCAACGCCTCTCCGAGGTCGTTCATCAACTCCAGGATACCGCTGGGTTGACTTAGCTTCTGCCCGAAGGGCGATTTCTGAAACTCCATGGCACTGCGGCCCGGGAAGGACTACGCCTCCTCTTTACCGCCTCCGTCTGCGTCACCTCCGGGAGTCTCCACTCTCAAGCGTAGCTCAAAGGTCACGTCAGGATGCAGTTTGATAGGAATGTCAAAATTACCCGTCGATTTGATCGGCTTGTCGAGTTGAATTGCATGGCGATCGATTTTTTCGCCGGTGCGCTCTTCGATCGCTTTGACTAAGTCGTTGACTGTGATCGAACCGAATGCTTTACCGGACTCGCCCGTTGCCAGTTCCAGGGTGACTTTGCTCCGCTTCACCTTGCTGGCCACTTTCTCGGCGGCAGTTAGCTCATCCGCCTCGCGTTTGGCACGGAATGCTTTGAGAGACTCGATCTGGCGAAGGTTACCTTTGGTTGCCTCGAAAGCCTTGCCCTGGGGGATCAGAAAATTGCGGGCGTAACCATGGCGAACCTGGACCACATCGGCCTCGGCTCCAAGGCCTTCGATTTTTTCGCGGAGAATGACTTTAGTGTTCGACATGATCTTGAGAGTTCCCGGGTTCGATAGAAAAGGGCGGGTCTATTAGCTGCGGAAAAGTAGGTTGTCAAGGCACGTAGAAGCTTTTCAACTTGAGTTCGCAGACACACCCACTTAGCGTTGCCAAATCTGACCGTTAAGCGGGCGTAGTTTAGTGGTAGAACGTGAGCTTCCCAAGCTTGAGATGAGAGTTCGATTCTCTCCGCCCGTAGGTTATCCGATCACCTCACGCAGGTCCTCCGACGTGAGGCCTTGCATCAACGGTTCTCCATCGTCGAGGGCGGCATCAATGACTGCGCGCTTTTTGCGCTGCAATGACAGAATCCGTTCTTCCACCGTGCCGCTGACAATGAGCTTGTAGGCATTGACCGAGCGGGTTTGGCCAATCCGGTGGGCGCGATCGGTTGCCTGGTCTTCCACCGCAGGATTCCACCACGGATCATAGTGAATCACGGTGTCCGCAGCCGTCAGATTGAGGCCGTATCCACCGGCTTTGAGGCTGATGAGAAAGACCTGCCGATCCGGGCTTTTTTGGAATTGAGCGACTTGTTCGGCTCGATCCGTGGAGGATCCATCAAGGTAGCTGTAGCCAATCCCAGATTTTTCCAGACTGTCCCGAAGCAGGCTGAGCATTCCGGTGAACTGGCTGAACACCAACGTTTTATGCTCGCCCTCTGCCGCTTCGGTAATGAGTTCTTCAAACAATTGGAGCTTGCTGGATTCCGCTTTTTTCAGGTCTTTCAGCTTCAATAGGCGCGGGTCACAACAGACTTGGCGGAGTCGGAGTAAGGCGGTGAGCATGGTCATTCGAGCCTGCCCTTCCGATTGCTGAGACAGGGCATCATCGATCTTCTGTCGGCTTTCACGGAGGATGCTTTCGTAAATCCGCGCTTGTCCGGCTTGCAATTCACAAAACCGTATCTGCTCGATCTTGGGGGGGAGCTCTTTGGCCACGTTCTGCTTCAAACGCCGCAGCATGAGCGGTTGAATCCGTTTGCGGAGGCGGTCCAAAATGGGCTTGGGAGCAGCCCCCGAAGCAACCGGAGCCTCGTAGCGTTCCTTGAACTCCTCACGCCCACCCAGATACCCGGGAATCAGGAACTGAAAAATCGACCAAAGCTCTTTCACGGTGTTCTCCACCGGCGTTCCTGTCAGGGCAATTCGATGGGTGGCGTTTAGGCTCCTTGATGCTTTGGCGTTTTGGGTTTCGGGATTCTTGATCGCGCTTGCTTCATCGAGAATCGCGGCAAGAAACGAACGATCCGCATACTGCTCAGAATCACGAACGAGGAGGGCGTAGCTGGTGATCAGAACATCAGCGGCTTCGATCGTTTTGGTCGCCTCCCATCGCTTGGGACCATGGAGCGCATGAGTCTTGAGTTCGGGAACGAATTTCTTGATCTCTGCATTCCAGTTGCTCAGCAGAGAAGTCGGGCAAACCACAAGAATCTGACCATCT
Source organism: uncultured Verrucomicrobiales bacterium (assembly GCA_964351855.1). GTDB lineage: Bacteria > Verrucomicrobiota > Verrucomicrobiia > Verrucomicrobiales > DEV007 > JBCDHN01. The sequence goes on along the minus strand of CAYGQD010000111.1, from coordinate 8,238 downwards.
TCATTATGCCTAAGCAAACGCATCGCCGCGAGGCTTTGCAGGGTTTTACCTAAACCCATCTCATCGGCCAGAAGGCAGGCTCCCGCCCCTCCGCGAAGGCATCTGACGATCCATTCCACGCCATCGCGCTGGTAATCCCGAAGAATCTTGGAAAGTTCGGCCAGTGGCGCCAAGTCGACATGTCCGCTGCTAGTGAGGTCCTGCCCACCCAATGCTGCTGCCAAGTAGCCTGCTTGGCTGGCTTTGACCCGAAATTCGCCTGCAGACTGATTTGCCTGCACGTCGTAGATCACTTCATCCACTTCGACGCATGCCTCCAGATCAATGACCGCGCTACGGCCATTCGCCAATTGGAATTTGTTTTGGCTCTTGTTCAACAGTCGTTGGATGTCTTCCCTGGCGATTTCCGCACCTCCGCCGCTGGAATACTTCACCGCAAAACTGAGCCAGTTGTTATTAATACCATGGCTCACCATCTGCGGACGAATCACCTCGATATTTCGAGTGACGTGCTGAAATCGTTCCCCGAGTTCGATCTCCCAAACGCTTTGCAACCTTCGCAGTCCGGACGCATAGAACCGGGAGATATTGGTTTCTCCTCGCATCTGAAATTGGCCGGCCGAATCGGGCCCGGTAAAGCCCATTGCATCGGTCAATTGCTCGGAGGCGGCAGTCTCGGCCCTCCCGTTTCGAACCAAGAAAGCTCCGTCAGTTCCCCGTTGAGGAAAGGCTCCGGCGGGAGGTTGGCCTCCCAGGCGAAACTCGACGCCCTCATAGCAGACTGTGATCGTTCCGGACAGAGCGTTCATAGAGCCTTCGAACTTGGCCCGAAACTCCGGTTGCCCCGTGCGAATGACGAGCCCCTCACCAGGCTCGCTCCGAAACTCGAGGCACTCGTGCCAAGCATCGATCCCTGCGAGCAGTTCGCCGGCGCTCACCTTCACCGTTTTTCCTTCCAGCAGCTTTCCGTAAATCGCTTCGCAATGCTTCGGAGGGCGACGGAGCGGCTCGATCGCACCTCGTCTGGGAAACAGAACCCAGTTTCCCAGACGTTCCTGATCCTCACTTTTCCAGGGCAGTGGCTCGACTTCGAAATCGTCTCCATCGCGATAAAGATTTACCTTCAGCCTCGCCGCTTCTGAGTCTGCGACGAACAACTCGGTATCACCGAGTTGGAGGCGATTTCCAGAGAAGCGCGCAAAGAAGCTCTCAGCTTGTTCCTGGCTCAATACGCCATGAGCCGGAAGGGTCGAAATTCCGGCTTGATCCAGCCAGTCCCAGATTCCGGAAGGTTCTTCTTCACCGGCTTCAAATTTCACAGGAATGCGGCCTCGGTTCCACATTTCTACCAATCGGTGATCGAAAATCACCTTGACCCCCTTTCCTCGAAGAGTCGGAGCCTTCTCTATCGGCCCTTCCTTCTTCGCCACCGGGTTGGAAGGTATTACTGCCCCATTGCCGTGTATGATGGTTAACGCCACCGCTACCGAATGAGCGCAAACCTGACCAAAACGCCGCGCGGTCGGGCACTTACAAAGGTTGTCGAGATCAGTTGGTCCATTGATGACAAAACCGGCGACTCTTTGCTGGCCTCCACCCGCAACCACACCACGAAGCAGCTTTCCCTCGTAGCTGGCGCTGATCACGGCCCCCGCTTTCCAGATAGCACGGGCCTCCTTCAGGACTTGCCATCCGGCGGCGTTGTTGAGCCATTTCTCGGTCAATTCCATGATGGAGTCCTACGATGAAGGGCCGGAATCGTCCAATCCCCATTTTGATTAAGATTTCCAAAAAATCGCTAGATAAGTGGTAATTCTTGTTTTACGCCTTTGTCAGGATTTATAAACTCCAGACAACCAACGTATGAGAATCATTGCCCTTTCCAACCAAAAAGGAGGAGTCGGAAAAACGACCACCTCGGTCAATCTGGGAGCGTATCTCGCGAAAGCGGGCAACCGGGTCTGCATTTTAGACATCGATCCCCAAGCGAATGCCACCAGCAATTTTGGATTTGAGCCCGGTGAATTCCCTAGCATCTACGACCCGCTTGTTGGTCGGTGCTACGTTCAGGAACTTCCGCGCCCCACCAAGTATCCAAATCTATCGCTCATCCCGTCCAGCATGGATTTGGCCGGGGTTGAGGTTGAGTTGGCGCGCACCGACGATCATTTGGTCCGTTTAAGGGAAATTCTCCACGGGTATCGCCCCAATGCACCGTTTGACTATATGCTGGTCGATTGTCCGCCCTCCCTCGGAATTAACATGACCAGCGCCCTGGCCGCAGTTGACGAAATTCTGATTCCGGTCCAATGCGAATATTTCGCGATCGAAGGGTTAGCCAAGATGATCGAGTTGATCGAAGAGCTGAAGGCATCCGGAGCCAACCCGGGGCTCTACATTGAAGGTGTGGTGATGACCATGGCCGATAGCCGCACCAAACTGACGGAAGACGTCATCAATCAGGTTCGCGGTCGCCTCGTGGAAATGTGTTATGAGACGATCATTCCTCGCAACGTGAAATTGAGTGAGGCCCCCAGTCATCAGATGGCAATTCACGAGTATGCTCCCAGCTCACCTGGAGCGAAGTCTTACGCTGCCCTTTGCGAAGAATTTGTTCATCGCCACGCGCCCATCGCTGCCGTCGCCTAGCCTTTCCTGGTGATTTCAAGGATTTCACCATGCCTGTCCTTGCGTGAAGGGGGCGTCTAGGCATCATTGCAGATCCGGACTGGCCCATGTTGGGTCATTGTTTCCCGTTTAATTTCAGTTTCTCTCCGTCATGCTCCAGTGGGTTTTTAAGAAGATCGTTGGTAATCAAAATCAACGTCGGTTGCGACAAATGTGGCCGATCGTTCAACAAATCAATGACGCCGAAAATCGGCTTCAAGAGGAGCCCGAAGAGGTTCTAAAGGAGAAGACCGCCGCCTGGAAAGCGCATCTGGCTCGCTACGAAGAGGAGATCAAATACTACGCCTTGCGGAATCTCAAGTCGATGCCGGACGAGGAGCGTGGAGAGATCGTGATCAAGTGGGAGAAGCGTTTGGGAGGGATCAGTCGCGAGTTCAATCAGGCTCGCATTTTGGCTGAATTGATGGATAGCGAGTCCAAAACCGGGAATCCGGAGACTCAGGCAGAGGCGATCCTCAAGTGCCAGGACGCCTATGACGAGTTACGCGATGAGTTTCCTGCGAAACGGGCCGCCTACCTGGAAGAGATTCTTCCGGAAGCTTTTGCGGTCGTCAAAAATGCCGCCAGAAGAATGTGCGGTAAAACCTGGACCGTTTGCGATTTGCCTGTGACCTGGGAAATGGTCCATTTCGATGTCCAACTCATTGGAGGGATCGCGCTGCATCGGGGTATGATCACGGAAATGGCCACGGGTGAAGGTAAAACCCTGGTTGCCACCATTCCCGTTTACCTGAACTCTCTCACTGGACTAGGTGTTCACGTGGTCACCGTCAACGATTACCTCGCACGACGGGATAGTGAGTGGATGGGAGAGCTGTTCCGATGGCTCGGGCTTACCGTGGGATGCATTCAGAACAATCAGGACCCTCGGCTACGCCGTGAGCAGTATCAGTGTGACGTGACCTACGGAACGGCGAGTGAGTTCGGCTTCGACTATCTTCGCGACAACGGAATGGCCACCACGGTCGAGAATCAGGTTCAGCGAGGTCACTACTATGCCTTGATCGATGAAGTTGATTCCGTGTTGATCGATGAAGCTCGCACGCCGCTCATCATCAGTGGTCCGGTAGCCTCTTCGACCCATCAGTTTGATCGATTCAAGGGAATCGTGAATCAACTGGTGAAAAAGCAGATCGCCCTTTGTAACCAATTTGCCAATGACGCAAAGAAAGCGCAGGAAGAAGGGGACATCCAGCAAGCCGGACTCAACTTGTTTCGAGTCAAAGTTGGGCAACCTCGACATCGGCAACTCCTTCGTATGATGGAGGACCCGGATATGCGTCGAGCGACCGATAAAGCTGAACTTTCGTTCTACCAGGACACTCAGAAAAACGAGCTCTTCGCCTTGAAAGAAGAGCTTTATTTTGTGATCGACGAAAAGCAAAATGACGCCGATTTGACTGAGAAAGGGCGTGCCTTCCTCAACCCGGACGACCCGGATGCCTTTGTCCTCCATGATATCGCTACGGTTTTTAGCCAGATTGACGGAGATACGTCGATTAGCGACGAAGAGCGCGAGAAGAAGAAACAGGCGTATCAAGAAACCGCTGATTTGCAGGCGCAGAGGATGCACTCCATCAGCCAACTCCTCAAAGCCTACTGTCTCTTCGAGCGGGACATTCACTATATGGTCGCTGAGAACAAGGTGGTGATTTTGGATGAAAATACAGGGCGTCCCATGCCCGGGCGCCGTTGGAGTGATGGCCTGCATCAGGCCGTGGAGGCCAAGGAAGGTGTGAAAATTGACCAGGAAACGCAGACCTTAGCCACCATCACCATTCAGAACTATTTTCGGATGTATTCGAAAATGTCCGGAATGACGGGAACCGCAGAGACGGAGGCGGCCGAGTTCAAAGACATTTACAGTTGTGACGTGATGGTCATCCCGACCAACAAACCCATCGCGCGGGCGGATCTGAACGATCGCGTTTACAAAACGCAGCGCGAAAAGCTGGCTGCCGTGGTTGAGATGGTCAAAGATACTCACTCGAAAGGTCAACCAATGCTCCTGGGAACCGCGAGCGAGCGCTCTTCGGAAGTGCTCTCGAAGATGCTCAAGAGGGATAAAGTTCCGCATACCGTCCTCAATGCTAAGCATCATCGCCAGGAGGCGGAAATCGTCCAAGGGGCTGGTCAAAAAGGGGCGGTAACCGTTGCCACAAACATGGCCGGCCGCGGAACGGACATCAAACTGGGTGAATCCGTGATTGATCTCGGTGGTTTACGAGTCATTGGAACCGAGCGGCACCCTTCCCGCCGGATTGATCGCCAGCTACGTGGTCGTTCCGGACGCCAGGGGGATGCCGGAGAGTCTATTTTCTTCGTCAGTTTTGAGGATGATCTGATGCGTCAGTATGGAGCGAGTGAGCGAATGACGCGTTTGATGGATCGGATGGGCCTGGAAGAAGGGCAAGAATTGGAAGGCGGCCTCTTGACCAAAACCATCGAGATGGCCCAGAAAAAGGTAGAGGAACGCAACTACCTCCGCCGGAAGCAGGTTCTTCAGTATGACGACGTCATGAATCAGCAACGGGAAGTGATTTATGGCTACCGAAACGAAGTTTTGCAGACTGAGGATCCCCGCGCGTTGATCATGGAATTGGTGGAAGAATGCGTCCCGGCAAAGGTCAGCGAGTTTCTCCATCTGGAAAATGATGAAGCGGTGCGAGACACGGTTGGGCTGCTCCATTGGGTCAATTCCACCTTTCCTCTGATGCTCACCGCCGAGCAGGCGGACTTTAGCTCGAAATCGGATGAAGGCGTTGAAATGTTTATCATCGAGAAAATTCGCGAAGCCTACGAACGGAAGATGGCGCACGAAAACCCCGAGCATTCCGACGAGTTGGAGCGCTTCATCATCCTCTCGGCCATCGACAACCTCTGGCGTGATCATCTTTACGCGATGGACGGACTTCGCGACGCGATCGGATGGCGAGCGCAGGGGCAAAAAGACCCCTTGGTCGAATACAAAAAAGAAGGCTATAACCTTTTCGTGGACCTGATGGATAACATCAAGTTCGAGGCGCTTGGGAATCTCTTCGCCTTTCGAACCGTCCGGGTTCCCTCCGTTCCGACCACCAAGATGAAGGCTGAGCTTGCTGACCTGTTTGGCGAGAATCAGCCCGAGAGCCTCAATACCGGCACCGGTCCTGTGATGGCTTCTGGCGGAGGCTCAGAGTCCGAAGGTCCCATGATTCAACTTCCGGTTCGAAGAGAGCAACCAAAGGTCGGCCGCAACGAGCCCTGTCCCTGCGGGAGTGGTAAAAAGTTTAAACAGTGCTGCGGAAAGAGTTAAGGCAATGCCTCCGGGTGCCGTATAGATTAAGAAATGGATACCTGGGTCATCGTACTAACCATTGTTTTTGGGTTGACATTCCTCTGGCTGGAATTCTATCTCCCAGGGGGGCTCATGGGATTGATCGGAGGGGTCATCATCGGCGTCGGAATTCTCTTCGTTTTTTCAGAGTTTGGATTTAGGATCGGCAGTTTCGTTGCTCTCGGGGTCGCGATGATCGTGGGAGTGATGCTCTGGTTTTGGATGAGGACTTTCAGCCACTCGTTTTTCGGAAAGCGAGTGATGCTCAGTGCCGAGGTGGGTCACGACGAAAGCTTGGTGCATCTGGGGACCCTCGTGGGAAAGAGCGGTATCACCACCTCTCCGGTTCAGCCTTCCGGAAAAGCGATCATCGACGGCGAGAAACACGACGTCACTTCCCAAATGGGTCCGATTGATTCCGGTGTCGAAGTCGAAGTCATCAAAGTCGATGGGATCAGTGTCATTATTCGCCCGAAAGCCGGGTAACGAACCTTGACAGTGCTCCCCGCGCACACGAGATAAACGAAGCGATTTAAGCTGGATTTCAGCAAAGCGAAAAACAACCCAACACCTGCGTATTTATGATTGAGGACCTACTCAACAGTCTGCCTGGAGGCGACACCGCCGCGTTTATTGTCGGCGCGATCCTTGTGCTTCTTGCGATCGTCTTTTTCTTCATTTTCCTGAAGTTCTTCAATATTTGGCTCCGCGCCTTGGTTTCCAATGCGCCCGTCAGTATTTTCAAGTTAGTAGGAATGTGGTTGCGGCGGGTGCCGGTCGCCCTCGTGGTGGATAGCCGGATTACGGCTGGGAAAGCGGGCTTAACCTTCAGCACGGACCAGCTGGAAGCCCACTACCTCTCCGGGGGACAGATTGATCACGTCGTTCTCGCCATGATCGCGGCGGACAAAGCTGGGCTGGGGTTAAATTTTGATCGAGCATGTGCCATCGATTTGGCGGTTAAGGGAACGCGGAAAACCGTTCTGGAAGCCGTCCGCACCAGCATCAACCCGGCCGTCATTGATGTTCCACCTCAAGGAACCGGCGGACGGACTAGCATCGACGCGGTCGCTTGCGATGGAATTGCGGTCAAAGCGCGGGCTCGAGTCACCGTCCGGACCGCTCTCGACCGCTTCGTTGGTGGAGCGACGGAGGAAACCATTATTGCTCGCGTCGGTGAGGGAATCGTTTCCTCGATTGGTTCCGCGAAGAGTTACAAGGACGTTCTGGAGAATCCTGACGCGATCTCGAAGATCGTCCTGGCCAAGGGGCTCGATTCCAACACCGCGTTCGAGATCCTCTCTATCGACATCGCCGATGTTGATGTGGGTGAGAACATCGGTGCCAGACTCCAGGCGAAGCAAGCGGACGCAGACAAGCAAATCGCTCAGGCTAAGGCTGAGGTTCGTCGGGCTGCGGCTGTGGCCAGTGAGCAGGAAATGGCAGCGAGAACTCAGGAAATGCAGGCCCGGGTCGTCGAAGCCGAAGCTCAGATTCCTCTGGCGATTGCTGAAGCGTTCCGAAATGGAAATCTCGGGGTGATGGATTATGTCAAGTATCGGAACGTCGAGGCGGATACCGACATGCGCGATAGCATTGCTGGGAATCGGCCTGACAATGCTCAGACACCGGAAGGCTCCTAGGCTTTGGTTCTCATGCCTACAATGCTTGGACAATTGGGTGACTACTGGGTCATCATTGCGATGGTTTTCATCGCATTTTTCCGTTGGCTTCTCTTTGAGCGCGGGAAGAGTCCGGAAATGGAAGATGAGGTGGAGCAGGTCGAGCCTCGCCCTACTTCGCCTCCGCCCGTGCCCGGCAGGGGTTCAGAGCAGTCGGCAAGCGATCCCGGGGCTGATTTGCGGCGGTTTCTCCAAGAGCTTTCGGGTCAAGCCCCGACGACTCCGCCTCCCCCAGTCGAGGCTCCTCCATTGCCACTGCTATCTGAGGATGTTGTTCCAATAGACCCCTATGCCCTTGAAGCATTAGAGGAAGAAAATGGTCACTTGGCAGCTGCACAGCGGCCGAATTCAGCACGCACTCAAGCCCGTTCTCTATCCCTGCGGAAAATGCTTTCCACCCCGGAAGCCTTGCAGCAGGCGGTCATGCTGAAGGAGATTCTGGATCCGCCGGTCTCCCTGCGGGACAAGCGCTAAGGGCTCGTTGCAAAATAACTCATAAGAACCTGCTTGTCTTCTGATCCGTCGCCCGCGTTGGAAATCAGCTCATTTAGC
>CAYGQD010000110.1:0-22466 GCA_964351855.1 uncultured Verrucomicrobiales bacterium | reverse complement strand
TCTCCGAATCGGCGGCGGCGATTGGTCCGATCATACTCCGCGAAAGAGGTAATGGGGGGGCGAGATTTCGGAGATTCCACCGGCGGAAGCGTCACCTCCGGCAGCGATGGCTCTCTTCCCAGCTCTTCCTTCAACGCGGCGTTCTCTTCCTCCAACATCGCGACCTGACTGCGCCAGGGAAACCAGTGGAGGTAAGCTTGCCAAAAGCCAATGCCTGTGAAAATGGCGACCCAGATCCAGAGAACGATCGAGTTCTGAACCAGGAAGAGAAATGTTGAGAAGAAGGCCGTCATGTTCTAGCGGGCTTTGCGCTCCAGGCAGCGTCTCCTGAGGTCTTCGTTTTCAGCCACGAGTTCCAAACCGCGCGCAACGTGGCGCCGCCAAATCAAGGCACCAAGGCCCAGTCCAAGCGCCCAAAACAGCAAGCAGAGAATCAGAACCCAGAAGCCCAGTTGGAGGTAGAGGATCGTGTCGGAAGAGAGATTCATGACGATTTGATAACGATCAGGTCGACCTTTTGCCCTCCATCGCTCCCGTTTCCTTCACCGGCTCCAACCTGCTCTAAATTGTCGGGATCGATGCCTTGTTGAATCAGCAGTTTGCGAACTTCTTTCGCCCGGAGCTGGCTAACGATGGCGTTCGTTTCCGGATCGCCTTTGGAATCCGCGTAGCCCTTGATCAAGATGCGTAGATTCGGTTCGTTCAAGACGGACCGCCCTGCTTCAGCGATCAATTCGGCCGATTCCGGATCGATCCAGGTGCTGCCGGGTTTGAAGAAGATGGTTCGCAGGATCTCCTTCTTCACTTGCATCTGCGTCGTGATCCGGTCTTTCAGCTCGAACGCTTTCGGCAGAGTAGAACGAATCGTGGCGAGGAGGATTTCTTTATCCGCGGTGTCTTTGGTTTCACCGAACAGGGCGATCTCATTGGCTTCGACGACGAGCCGTCCGTTCAACGCTTTTTCCGCGAACAGCGGGAGAAAATCACCGATTGTAGGCGGCCATTCGACATTGGGAACGTCATCGAGGATGATGATCTGATCGACGACGTTGCCTGCTTTCCGGGCCCCTTTGAGGATGGCGTCTCGCGACCAGCTGTCTGGCAATGTGCCACTGAGCTGGATTTGATTCTCAGAAATGGTGGCGACGAGGGATGCGACGAGTGGTTGGTCAGACTCCACCGTCATCGGCAAAACGATTGGGCTGGCCACAATGGGTGGGCTCATGGAGGCCGACTCGGGAGTTTCCGTCGCCGATGGCTTCATTTCCATTGCCGGATCTCCTTTGGTTGGAGGTGACGGAAGGACGACCGTGATCTCATCGATCATCTTTCCGTCTTGCGGGAGGAAAACCTTCGCTTGCTTGAGGAAGGCGGCTTTGGCGTCGGCGCTGGCCACTTGGCGCTGCAATCGCAGGATCTCAGGAGTGAGTTCCAATTCAGCCGCTTCGGTTTCGGCAAAGAACCCGCGGGCAAACGCGGCGGCCTGAGATTCCCAACCCGGAAGCGCCAGCTCTTCTTCCACCGTCAACTCGTTGGTGACTTCGAACTTCCCGATAGAGGCGAGCTGCGAATCGATTGCCGCTTTGATGTCGGCATTGGGAACCATTCCTTCGATCAGGAGCTTCTTGCCCGCCAGGGTGACGCGCAAGGTTGCCACTTTGGGGATCACCACAGTGATCTGGTCCGTCAACGTTCCGTCTTTGGGGAGAAGCGCTTCCGCTTTGGCCAGGAGCGCTTTTTTGTGGTCGGGACTCGATGTCACTCGCTTCAGGCGGACGCCTTCCGGGCTAATCTCTAGCTCGGCCGCATCGGTTTCCGAGAACAGCTCCAAAAACAGCGGTTTCACTCCTTCGAGCCAAGCAGGAGGAATGATGCGGGTGCTGGTCCTGAGACTATTTTCGACAGCACCTTCTTCTAACTGAAGTGGACTGGCGAGGTCGCCCAATCGGGCTTTGGTCGCGTCGTCGGGGATCCAGCCTTTGAGGCGAAGTTTCCCTTCGGCGAGTTGGACGCTGAGCGATGCGGGTTTATCCGGAGGAAGGGTTAGTTGGTTGCTAAGGCCAGCTCCATCGGGCAGGAGTAAATTGGCCCGCGCCAGCAGGCTGCCACGCAGCTCATTGGTGGCGACCTCTCGTTTGAGGCGCAAGCCCTTAGCGTTCAATTCCAGCTCCGCCGATTCGGCATCAGCGAGAAAGGCGACCAGAAAATCAGAGATGCCTTTCTCCCATTTCGGCACGGCAACTTCGTCGCTCAGTTGAAGTCGGCTGGAAACTTCGAACCCTGTTTTCGCCGCTGCTTTTTCGATCTGCGATTTCAGGACGACGTTGGGAAGGGTGCCGGTGAGTTCCAGAGTTTTCTCTTTCAGGGTTGCTAGCAAGACGGCGGGTTGGTCCGGCGCCAGCTTCATCTCATCGATCAGTTTTCCTCCTCTGGGAAGTAACCTGGAAGCCTGCATTCCCAGATTGGCCTTCGCTTCAGAGGTGAGACCGTCTCGATTGAGGGCCAAGCTTTTCCCATCGAGCTTCAGAGTCCCGGTGGTGGTCCCGGTGAAGAACGCACTGATCAGGGCGGTCATGTCATCGCCCCAATTCGGTGGAATCACGAGGGGGCTGACTTGGAACTCGTCTTGGATGGGGAACATCGGAGCCAGTTCGCTGAGAATGGCCGTTAGCCTCTTCTTCTCCACATCGTCGGAAATTTGTCCGGAAATCGTCCAACTCTTGTCGGCCATGGCGATGTTCACGATGACCGGCTGGTCGGGCTCAATCGTGAGATCACTGCTGACATCAGCCTCTGGCCAAAACGTCTTCGCCGCCGCGAGAAGAGCCGATTTTCCGGATTCTCCTTTCACACTTCGTTTCAAACGAAGTCCGTCCGGACCAAACTCGATTTCACCGGAATCTGTTCCTGAGAACGCGTTTTCCAGAAACTCCACCAATCCCTTGGACCATGTCGGCTCAATGATGCGGGGGCTGATGACCAACTCTTTGGTTTCCACTTCAGAGAATTCCGAGCGGGTCGCGAGCTTTTCGAGATCCCGCTTCATGGTTTCGTTCGCGATTCGTCCACTGAACGACAATTTCCCGCGATCAAGACCGGCAAGCAGAACAGCGGGACGATCGGGGGCCAAGCTGATCTGGTTGTTGATCGAAAGCCCGGGAAATCGAGCCGCTACCAATTGATTCATGGCGGCCTGAGCCGGCTCTCCTTTCACCTCCCGTTTCACCGTAACCTGCTGATCGTCGATGTGGAACTCGCCCGCAGTCGTATCCCGGAAAAAGGCTTCGATAAATGCGGCCAAGTTGGTATCCCATTTTGGCAGGATCACTCGGGGGCTTCGCGAAATCTGGGTGCGGATCTTGGTCTTGGGTTGATGAGCGACTGAAGACCATTCCTTCACGCTGGTGGGCAATTTCCCGTCGATCACCAAGGTTCCATTCGCGAGAATCGCAGAGATCTTCGCGGGCTGATCCGGAGCTAGAGTGACTTCGTCTTGGATCGAAGCGGAAAGCTTCCCGGCTTGAACCAGCAGATTCTCCTTGGCCGCTTCGCCAAGGATTTCGCCCCGGAGCGTCATCTCTGAGCCATCAAGAATCATGGAAGAAATCCCGGATTTTGCGAGGAGGGGCAAGAATTCACTGAGGGGCTCTGCCCAATCGGGCGACTCAATATGTGGATCAGCCGTCAAGGCGGTTGCATCCAAATCGTTCCCCGGCTTCTCCAGCAAAGCGACGATCCTCTGCTTCATCGCATCATCGGGAAGTTTCCCGCTCACGCTGGTTTTCCCGTCGGCAAACGTGATCATCAGTTTTGCGGTCGGGTCCGGAAGCACGGCGACTTGATCCGACAGATTCGTTCCCGAGGGCAAAAAGTGCTGAATCCGTTCCAACAGAGCGGCTTTGGCCGGTTCTCCGATGACGCCGCCTTCCATCCGTAACCCGGCATGGGAAATCTCCAGGCGAAGCTGCTTGGCATTCGCGAACAAATCGGGAAGATCGCTAACCATCTCACTGTGCCAATTGGCGTGTTGCACGCGATCACTCACGTAAAGGTCAGAGGACAGGTGGCCGACATTTCCCGCTGCTTGAACCAAGGCGTTGCGAACCTGCTCGGAAGGCAGGGTGCCGCCTAGATGAATGTTACCTTGATTGTAATTGATAACCAGCCGCGACGGTTGATCCCGCTTCAAAATCTGGATTCGGCTCTCCACGTTACCGACAAAGCGGGTTGCCCGGACAATTCGCTCGACCTCAGCTTTCGCAGCTTCGTCTGGAGCTGTCCCGCTCAAACGAGCGTTGAGGTGATCAAACTTGATCTCCACATTGCCAAACCGCGAGTCTGGGGCAAGCGCATGCGCGACAGATGTCGTCAGGCGACTTTCCATCCTGTCCAGATGCGGGCGAATCGAAACCAGGGTAGTGGTAACTGCCGCGATCAATGTCAAGATAACAACCAGGACTCTCATGAGGGTGAGTTGAATAGCAAAAATATACCGTCAAGCTCGGTAGAGACTATCGGGTTCAAAGGGCTCGGCCATCAACTTAAAAATTATCATAATGAAGAGAGTCGCTGTATTTTCAGATTTGCATATCGCCACAAGCCTGGAGCACCGTGCCTACGGCCAACATCCGGCGGAAAACCTGAGACAAGCCATTGCCCAAATGCAGGAATTTTCGCCTCAGCATCTGATCGTGGCGGGCGATTGCGCCCATAAAATGGGATTGAAGGAGAATTATACGACATTGGCTGGATGTTTGGACCCGGTTCGCGAGGCGAATATTGAGATCCATTTCCTGGTTGGGAACCATGATAGCCGCGAGAATCTGCGAGCATTTCTGGGAGAACCGAAAAGCTTCGTCGAGGGGCGCCACACCACGAAGTTGGAATTCCCGGAAGTCACCTGGTTGCTTTTGGACACTCAGTTGGGGCTTCATGAGGTCCGCGGGTGCATCGGAGTGCGACAACTCGCCTGGATCAAACAAGAACTGGCAGCAGCACCGAACCAGCCTTTCATCATCGTCGGGCATCACCATCCAGAAGCCCCAAATCGACAGGACTCCTTTCCGGAAATCGGGCTTCGCGACACCAAATCCTGGCTCGTCTTCCTTGATCGCCATCCCCAAATTCGTGCCTACATGTTTGGGCATACTCACAGTTGGCGGAAGGAGCAGACTCCAGGAGGAACCTGGCTGATCAACCTGCCTCCAACGGGATTCGTATTTCAAGAAGACCGACCCTGTGGCTGGGTAGCAGGAAGCATGGGAGAAGCCGGGCTGAAACTCGAACTCCGAACCCTGAACCGAGATCATCCGGAAAACGGGGACCGCGCTGAGGTGATTTGGTAGGAGGATTGGGGCAGTCGAGGGATCGACCAATTCACATCATTCTCGATAGGTCCCGAGCAGTTTCACGGTCATCTCGTTTCGGCGATCCCCAAGTTGACCACCAAGAAGAGGTCGCAGAGGCAGAGAAGAGGCCCCTGACGAATCTCCAATCATGGCAGAAAGGCGATATGGATTTCAGGCCACCATCGCTGTACGCAATACTTAATGATGCACTGTCGATGGCCTAGGCGCGATGGGGTGACGTAAAGTCGATCTCGACGATGTTGTCGGAGAAGGGGAGGGCGATGGGCTCATCCATTTCGTCTTCTTCCTCTTCGAGTCTCAGGCAGTTGAAGACTTCTCGTTCGTTGATCAGGCGCTGGACCATGCGTTCCAGACCGTCCACTTCAAAAGGCTTACTCAAGTAGTCTGCAAAGCCAAAATCTTCGTAGTGGGTCATTAGCTGATCGCAGGTATTTCCACTGATTACCACGCAGGTTGCTTTCGGGTCGATTTCGAGCAAGCAGCGACATGTTTCCCCACCTCCCATTCCACCGGGGATATTGACGTCGAGAAAGACCAAGTCAAAAGGATCGCTGTGGTCCATCGCTTCCATGTAAGCCTCAATCGCATCCTCTCCGTTTTCACAGGCCGTGACGCGGTGGCCGATTCCCTCCAAACTGCGTTGCAAGACCAGCCTGACGGGTTGTTGATCATCGACGACCAAGACCCTGGCGTGTGAAAGATCAGGGACACCGCTTCCGAGGGTATCGCTAATATCCTTAGGCTTTTCTGGAGAGGCGGGAAGGAGGATTTTGACCCGCAATCCTTCACGGATGGATTCCGCCGTCAAATAGCCATGGTGACGTTTGATAATACTTCGAGCGATGGCCAAGGAAAGGCCGGAAGCCTGCATGGACTGCAGAGAATACGGTTCGAAGAGGTGCTGTGTTTCGTTCTCCGTCAGGCTGACTGGAATCTCCAGGCTGAAGGCGACGTAGTTTCCATACATCAGTTCGCCATAGAACGATTCCGCTTCGTCTTCGATCAATTGATTCCATGCACTGAGCTTGAGGATGCCGGAGTGGTTCATGGATTTCGAAGCGAAGCGAATGAGCTGGTGGATCACCTGGCCAAACTGGGCTGGATCTAAGATCACGGCAGAAATCTCCGTGTCGAAATCGAAATCGCATTTCATGCGACTGCCGCTCAACGCAATCAAACTGTTCTCTCGAACCAGTTGGAAGAGGTTCGCGGAGCACGTTTCGGGTTCGTCTCCGCTCGCGAATTCCAGAAGTTCCTTCGTTAGCTCGCGGGCGCGTAAACTGGCATTGTGAGCCGCTTCCAGCAACGCGGGTTGGAGACGCCCGCGGCGACCGCTTTCTTCCATCGCCAGATGGATATTGCCTAACACGCCGGTAAGGACGTTGTTGAGTTCCAGGGCTAATCCGGAAGCAAAACGCTCGAGAGAATCGAAGGTTTGGGATGGTGCTTGGTTCGCGTTCCCTTGGGGCCAGGAAGAGGCCGCTTCGGCGAGAAGAACCCGGTAGGACGTTCCATCGATTTCGACCGTGTCGAAACGGACCTGAGCCGCGAAAGGCTTCCCTTGCGCGGAGAGGGCTACCATCTTCGTTCCGATCCCGTCATTGGTGATCGCGTTTTCTGGCTTCTGCTGGAGATACTCGATCTGCGGTGAAAACAGCGATGTCACAGAACGGCCCGTCCACAGGGAGCTGGAATATCCCCAGAGTTGTTCCGCCGCTGCATTGGTGAAGCTGACTCGGTCTCCATCCTCCAGCACGATGAGGGCTTCTTTGGTGAGATTGAGGAGGCTTCTCAGGGCTCGTGGAGAGCGTTGAAGATCTTTGCTGGATTTCGTGGTGCAGGACTCCGGAGACGGAGAGCGATTCGACTTCATAGGGAATGGGGGGGAGGGAAGACCGAGCTCTTCGGGGCCAGAACGGCTCCGAGAGCGTCGCCAAGGCGTGGCGCATTTAGCGAGTAACGAAGGCGTCGCCGTAGCGCCCGGTCTGGTGTTTGATGTAGGATAGCCAACGCGTGGCGTCCTCCTCTTCAAAGAAGACCCCACTCGTGATGACTCGCAGCGGGAGGGTTCCAGGTTCGTCAGAATGCACAACCATGGTTGCGATGTTCATCTGGCGGAGCTCATCGCGGACGATTTGAGCCCGTTCCTGGTCTCGAAATGCGCCAAATTGAATCCGCAGAAGGGGGCGATTGGCGCTGGAGCCGTCTTCGGCAGGCTCCAGTTCTTGGGTGCGGGCCTGGTTCGACTCCGCTTGCTGATTCTGCCACACATTTGATCTCGGGTTGGCGGATTTGGCGGTGACGGGAACGAGTTTCTTGAGAATGTTCTCGGGTGAGTTGCGCGGGGTTGCTTTCCGCAGCGTTTCGGGAAGTTGAACGTGATTCTGAGGATGATTCGCAATGATCGGTGCCAGGCTTACCTCCGCGATTTGAGTGTCGGTGATTCCTAACCGCTGAGCAGCCGCGTAGGAAACATCAATGGCATGGCCGGAATTAAAGGGGTTGCGATCATTGACCCTTACCACCACTGAGTTTCCGGATTTGAGATGGGTCACGCGAACCATGGTTCCGAACGGCAATGTGGGATGTGCGGCCGTGAAAAGCCGGGCATCGTAAATCTCGCCAGACGCTGTCGTTCCTTGATGAGCAGCGCGGTAAAAGGAGGCGTGACCGTAAGAATCTTCGGCTGAAAGAACCGGCACAAAAGTAGCGACGGCAAAAGCGAGGAAGAGAGAAGTTAGGGAGACGTGTTGCATGACCAAAAGCAGATTAGACTGGAAGTATTGATTTTACCGGAATCTAAAATATATCAGCATCCGTTATAAAAACAGTAAAAAATGAACTTTTTAACAAAGGCGGCTAACTCCTGTTTGGATTTCCAGAAAAGGCTTGCATCCATCATCGCCTAGCTAAGCTCGATTCATGGTGCACGTTTCCCGCAAATCCCCCTTCGCAAGGCTTCTTTTTTTTCTGTCGTTGATCTTCTTGTTCGCGAACTCGGCGATGGCCCATTCTGGGTCTGAGAGCTTCGCGGAAGATGGAGGGTGGAAACTGACCTCATCCTTTTTCGTTTTCTTGATGATGCTTCCGGGATTGGCCCTGTTTTACGGAGGGTTCGTTCAGCGGGCAAATCTGATGAGTGTCTGGATGCGTTGTTTAGCGCTGAGTTGCATTCTCAGCCTCGTTTGGCTGGTTCTGGGATACGCGCTGGCGATTGGTCAGGAAAACGGAGCATTCGTGGGTTCCGGACACGTTTTTCACTTGGGAATTGGAAAAGAGAAGATGCTGGAATCCATCTTTCAAATGGGAGTATTTCTCATCACTCCGGCCCTGATTCTCGGGAGTTGTGTTGAACGGATGAAGTTTTCGGCGGTTTTGGTTTTTTTGGTGATCTGGTCGCTCGCGGTTTACGCGCCCATCTGCCACATGACGTGGTTCGGTGGTTGGCTCGATGCCGCTGGTGTGGTGGACTTGGGAGGCGGAATCGTGGTCCATCTCACGGCTGGGGTGGCGGCATTGATTACCTGCATTATGGTTGGTAAACGCCTGAAGCCCCTACCGCCGCATCACTTTCCGATGATGATTGCCGGGGCGACCATTCTCTGGATAGGTTGGTTGGCGATTAGCGCAGGTCGACAGGCGCAATCCGTCGATGCGGCGGCAATGACCGTTTTTGTGACTTATCTTGCCGCTGCCAGCGCAGCGCTGACCTGGGCCCTGCTGGATGGATTCACGAATCAGAAGCCCTGCGTCTTGGCAATTTCGATGGGGGCAATGGCGGGCTTCGCGGCCATCTCCCCGGCTGCTGGCGTGGCTGGGCCGGTTGGAGCTCTGCTGATCGGGTCAATGGCTGGAGTTGGCTGTTGGTGGGCCTCTGTTCGCCTCAAAAAAGCTCTCGGGTACGACGACTCCCTGGACGTTGTGGGAGTTCACGCGGTCGGAGGATTGATCGGCACTCTGATGGTTGCTCTGGTGGGACTCGATGCGCTGGGAGGAACCGGGAGCAAAGGCTTTGGCGAGCAACTGGGGCTGCAATTCACGGGGGCAGGTTTCGCCATTGCCTACACCGCCGTAGTCACCATTGTAATTCTATTTTTCACGAGAGTGATCTGTGGCGGACTGCGGGTAACGGCTTCCGAGGAAGAGAATGGGCTCGAACTTTCTGAAACTGAAGAGATCCGTTGATCGCCGAAAAACGGACTACCTCCGCTTGATTCCTGGAATCGGGCCATAGCCGACAAACTTGGAAGTGCTACCTTTGCCCGGCATTTTGAAATCGAAGATACTGACGCCGTGTCGGGCTCTACCGGCATAATAGCGTCCGCTGCTGGCCCCGACCATCACCGGGCGACCGGTCGCCTTCTCGTGGCCGAGGTAGATCATGACGTGAGAAGTCGGAGGAACGCGTTTGCCGACGTTATAGGTTCCTTCCCAGAAGAGCAGATCACCAGGCTTGAGCTTGCTCAGTTGGCGGTCCGTGACGGAGTGTGCACCTTTCACTTTTTGCAGCTTGCCGTGTTTTTCGGTCCAGAGATAGATCGTATTGGCTTGGCGCGGCGCTGAAAAACCCAGCGCGGTCAGAATGTGTTGAACCGTGCCAGAGCAGTCCATGCCCCCGTTTTTGGGGCTGTTGGATCCGTAGTGATAAGCCAGATTCTTTTTCGTCAAATCAAGTGCGTATCTGAGGACCTCTTGAACCTCTTGGGGCTGGTCCTTGAACTCGCGAATATCACTGGGTTCCAGAGAAGAAACTTCAGCTTTTTTGGCGGCGAAGAGAGAGTGAGAACCGAGCAGAGTAATACCAACGAGGCAGAGGACTTTCCAATTCATAAACGATCAGACGGAAACTGAGGCGATTGTTGAGACATCGTTTACACCGAAACCCGTTTCGGGGCAGGAATCGTGGAACTATCGATCACTTCGCGCAACCAGCGCCAGGCGTTTTTCGCGCCCTGAACCACCCGGGAAGGCAACATCTCGTCCGCTTGCAAATGCGTCGCAATCAAGTCTTCATGGGTCTTGAAACGCGGGCGTAGTTCGGTCAGGGAGCGGTAGGTTTCTTCTCCGGGGTTCCGAGCCGTCACTGCGGGAAACGCGATTCCCTTCCGCACGCCCAAACGCAGCCCCTCCAGCGGGAAACGCACTTCGCGAGCCGGAAAAATGAGCCACGGATGGTAACGAAACACGAGGTCGGATCCATCGCGTCGGATCGATCCGTAAGTTCGCGGTTTTACGCCTTTCATATCCGGTCGAGCAAATCCGGAAATCATCTCGCCATCTTTCAGCGGATCTTCGAATCGGCTCAACAGCACATCCCAGGCGAACAACGAACCAAAGACATTCCAGCGGAACGCCCAGCCGGAAATGCAGATGCAGAAAATCACAATCACGGCGGAAAGGGCGACTCCCAACCAGGGAGAAATGGTGGCAAGGATTGCGAATCCCCCCAAGAACAATGCCTTGAGGGTAAGAATTCCCGCAGTGATGATGCTCGACGGGCTGAGGAGCAGGAGGCAGCGCAGGGCGTGAAAGGTCATCCATACGGCTCCGAACATGATCAGGATCAAGGGAATGGCCACGAACACCGGAGCAATCATTGGTGCACCAGCCAAGACCGGCCCTCCGTCGGCGGCTCCCGTGATCGTATTCTCGGGAATCTGCGAGGCGATGGAAGCAGGGATGACGGCCAGGGCAACCACGAGACCGCTCAACTTATTTTCCAAAACGTCCAGCGCTGCCAACGGCTTCTTCAAGACCTCCGGTACGGCGATTCCTACCGTGTCCTTCAAAAGGCCGAGACCGAAAATGCCGAATGCGACGCCCCAAACCCAGGGATTGGTATACCATGGGAGCTGATCCCGAAATTCCGCCTCTGTCTTTAGATACTGCCAGACTCCGAGTACTCCCATTCCCAAGAGAGGGGATATCGCCATTCCCGTGGTTGAGGAAACGGTTTGTTCCAAACGAACCACGTTCCCGAAGAAGGTGTCGTTGAGGGCCTCTTTCCCTTCTCCGTCTGCGACCGCTTCCGGGGGATTTGGGAGCGGAGAGGTAGGCTCCTCGGTAAACCCGGAAGGCGTGGCGATGGCTAGGAGGAGAATGGAAGACAGGAGAAACGATTTCATGGCGGTAATCCTGAGGTTACACGAAGAGTGGAAGTCCAGCGTGATAAAATTCAAGCAAGATTGGAACGCTGAAACAAAGGCGCTTTTCGACCCCGCCCTAAAGAAACTGAACCCTCCCAAAGAAATCAGTGATCACATCGAGGGTGACGTCTTTCGCATTCCCGACGATCCTCAACTTCACGATCGAGTTTTCCACGACCAGGCTCTGCACGGCGGTTCGCTGAATGGAGTCCCCTTTCTGGCTTGTGGAAATGATTTTGGCGGCTGGATATCCATTGAAGTCGAGAGCCTCACTCAACTCTACCGTCTGTCTCAGATTTCGAACCAAGTTCACCTCTTTTTCCAAGAGGTCTTCAGCACTGGTAACGGATCCCACGGCCGTGAAAAACACATACTTGGAAACTGCTCCATGCAGGGTGATCTCCCGTTGGGAATACGAAACGTAGCTGGCTCCGGAGGGTAGGGTATTGGCGGATTGGGTAGGAACTTCGTCGAACTCAATCCTCAAGTTTCGATACTGGACCACGTTCTCAGACGCCGTTGGAGTCTCATTCTCCGCGTCCCGGCCAAACGTCACGACTGAAAACCATCCTAACAGGAAGACGGTATGGAAATATCCGTTTTTCACAGGATTTCAGTTATACGCCTAACACGAATCTGCAAGAGGAAATCCGCGACAATTTCGAGTCGAAATTAGAACGCTCCCGTCCCGACTACTTGGCCAAGCCCATAATCGCGTCCACCATCTGAAGGGTTTCCTCGATGTTGTGCTGCGGATGAGGTGGCATTGGGGCTTCACCCCAGCTTCCAACTCCGCCGTTGAGGATTTTTTCCGCCAGCTGATTTCGAGAATCAGGATCTGGCTTATAGCGTTTCGCTACTTCCAGATACGTCGGGCCAATCGATTTCTGCTGGGTCATATGACAGGCCAGGCAAGTGGTTTGGGAAATGAGCCGCGTTCCCGGGTGCTCGGGATCGAGCCCCGTCATCCGAGGGTCTGATTCGGGAACTTCTAGTTTTAAGGGTTCGGACGAATAGGTAATCCGCTTCAGACTTCCGTCCGTCCCATCATACCATGCGCTACCGTATTCAAGCAGCCAGACTTCCCCGTTGATTCCCATTTCCATATCGACCGGATGCACAAAGAAGTGCTTTGAAAGCCATGGATCATTCGCGATGAGGTTGCCGTCTTCGTCGATCAGCAGAGCCCGGAGCCACGCGCTGGTCCAATCGTAAATCAGAAGGCGCCCATTCATGGATGGAGGTAGCTTTTCTGGACGATCCGGATAGTCGTCCGCATAGTAAACCGGTCCAGCGCAGGCGGAGGCGCGAGGATAAAACCACAGGGGCGCATGGGCCGGAGGCAGTTGTATGGCTCCGGTCGAGTTCGGGGAATCGTTTTGGGGGCGTTCCGGGAAAAAGGTCGCCTTGATCGTCTCTGAGGAGAAATCATAGTCCGCGTAGGGCTTGTTATCGGCCACAAAGTAGGGCCATCCAAAGTTGCCTGGACTCGTGGCGCGATTGATTTCGTCGAACCCGATCGATCCCCGCTCGGTGGTGCTCCCGGCGTCCGGGCCGACCTCGCCCCAAAACACATCGCCGGTGCGAGAATCGATCGATATCCGGAACGGATTGCGGCAACCCATCGCGAAAATCTCAGGGCGCGTTTTCGGTGTGCCGGGCGGAAACAGGTTTCCATCGGGAATCGCATATCCGCCTTCCGGGAGCGGTTTGATCCGGAGAATTTTTCCGCGAAGATCGTTGGTGTTGGCGGCGGAACGCTGAGCATCAAAATGATGTCGGCCCGGGATTTCATCGATTGGCGCGAAACCGTTCGATTGAAACGGGCAGGTGTTGTCCCCGGTCGAGAGGTAGAGATTTCCATCTGGCCCGAATGCCAGAGAACCCCCTTCGTGGCAGACATGATTTTCGCGGTCGTGAGGAAACTCCAGAATCACCACTTCGTTGTAAAGTGAGGTATCGGTTGCTTCGAAACGGGACAGCCGTTGTTTGGGTTCATTGTTGACCGAGTAAAACAGGTAGATCCACGAATTGTTCGTAAAATTGGGATCGACCGTGACCCCCAGCAATCCACTCTCCCGTGCAAATCCTTCGTCCCGCATGGCGACGTCGAGTTTCGCGAGCACTTCAATCTCTCGGGACGCGGGGTCGAACAGTTTAAGAGTTCCGGTGCGCTCAGCGATAAAAATCCGACCATCGGGATCCGGGGCAATCTCCATCGCGTCTTCCAAACCGGAAACCATCGTTTCGACCAAGAAATGTTCACTCTCCGGAATGCCGGGATTTCCGAACGAGGATGCGAGCAAGGCACCAAGAACGATAAAAGGGTTTCTGATCATCCAGAGGACCATAGCGAGGCCTTTCTAATTGCAAGAAACCGGGGAATGCGCGGTCTTGAATTATTCGGTGGAATGTGGCGTAATAGGAGCCATGCGCTGCAAATTCCTGGTTATCGGATTCGCGAGTCTCTTGCTCTGGCCGAGCAGCGGAAGCGCTAGGGAAACATCTGTAGTGGCGGAAATCGACCGTCTGCTCCAGCGGGTCGAAACGATTTCTCAACATCACGTGGAATCGCCATCTCGGCAGCAAATGATCTTGACTCTGGCGCGAGCGATTTTCCAAGCGACAGGTCGAGTTGCCAGCTTGGACTTGGCCAGCGAAGTGTCTCGCCGCACGAAAACCGAAGATTTTCGGCACATTCTGGAAGATGCATTGGCGGATGCGAACCCGGAGAGTCGTGAAAAGGTGGCGAGGTTTGCGGTCGATGCTCTCCTCCGCAGTCTTCCGGGGAATTGTGAGGAAGTTCCGGCGAAAGAATATCGGGTGAACGAGCAACTTGCGGCCAATCGCTACGTCGGAATTGGAATTGTGCTCGGCAAAACCGATGGAATTCCAACCGCGATGAAGGCGTTTCCCGGTGGGCCATTCTATCGCGTCGGTGGGAGAGACCAGGACCAGATTTGGTCCGTCGATGGCGAAGACGTTCGCGAGAAAGAACTCGGTGAGGTCGTTGATTCGCTGCGAGGTCCGAGGGGAACCCAGTTGTGGCTTGAGTTCGGTACTTCCGGCGGCAAAAAAATGGTCAGGAAACAGATTACCCGCGATGTGGTTCCCTTGCGCTCGTTGGCCGAACCCGAGTATCTGAAAGAGTCGATTCTCTATCTCAAAATCAATCAGTTTCGGGCAAGTCTAGCCCATGAACTCCGCAGCTTGGAGCCAGAACTTCGCCAGAGGAAGGTGCTCGCGGTAATCCTCGATTTTCGGGGAATTCGGCCAGGCCGCGTTCATGACGTAATCCTTTTGGCGGACGCATTGTTGCCAGGTGGAACCATTGGAACGCTGGAAGGTGAGGTGTTGGAAGCCAGCGAAGATGCCATTTTGGCGCGGATGCCGCTGGCGGTTCTTGTGGATACCAACACGCGTGGAAGTCTGGAATGGCTTGCCGCTTCCTTGCAGGCGAATCAACGAGCCGTCATTGTAGGTGGTTTGACGCCCGGGGAGCCTTGGGGCTATGAGGGGTTCGAGTTGCCCCATGAGGAGCGCTTTCTGGTGATTCCCAGTAAGCGGATGGGTATCACGCCAGATCGTTCCCTGGTAAGTCATCGCGCTTTGGAAACTCTGCCAAGCTATGTTCAGGTTCAGTTTCGGGAGCGCTGGGGCGTGGTTCCGAATGTCTGGATCGGTGGTGAAATGCTGGATCAATCCATCCAGGGAGGCTGGGTTGCGGAACGGGTGGCGGTCGAGCATGCCAAAGAAGCCTTGTTGGAGATTCTGGAGGTAGCTACGCGGTGAGAGCGGGGATTTGCACGATGGTCTGGCTTCTGACGGCTGTTGCTCATGCCGCCACGCTTCGCGTTCCTCTGGCTCTGGAATTGGTCGAGGATCGAAAAACCGTGGTGGTCGGATTCCAGTCGGGAGCCCTCGCCACGATCGATGGGAAGACCGGTCGAGTCGTGCAGATCTTGGAACGATCGGGTTCGATTACGGATCTGGCCGCACTCGGAGAGCATCGAATGCTGGCGACAGACTACTCGCACCGCAGTCTTCTCCTCCTCGGGATCGAAAGCGGTCGGATTGAGATTCGCGATGAACTGAAGATGGCCGGGGATCCCGTTTCGATCACTGTCGATCCGTGGTCGAACCGTGCTTTCATGGGTAGCAAGTGGTCCAAGAGCCTCACCTTTATCGAAGTCGGCGAGCAAATTGTTGAAGAGGCGCAGCTGAGGCTCCCCTTTTCGCCACGGGCACTGCTCCTGTTTCAAAATGGCGAAAAACTGCTCGTCGCCGATGTCCACGGAGGAAATTTGGCCGTCATCGACACCCGGTCCCGGCAGATAGAATCCCTGAAAACCCTGGCTGGGCACAACATTCGAGGGTTGGCGCTTAATCCTGAAAGAGATCACGTTTACGTCGCTCACCAGCGCCTCAATACTCTGGCACGAACTTCTTTCGACGACATTCACTGGGGCATGTTGCTGACCAATGTCGTTCGAGAAATTCCCGTTGCAGTCCTGTTGGGCCAAAATCCAAGCGTCACCTCCGCCAGCCGAATCTGGAATCTCGGAGAAGTTGGCCAGGGAGCTGGCGATCCCGCAGAAATCGCGGTCCTCGGAAATGGCGAAATTCTCGTGACGTTAGCCGGGACCGGTCACATTCTCTCCGGTCATTTTGGGGAGCCACCGTCAACGGTAACGGAGACGGGTGCCCGGCCATCCTCCCTGGCGGTCGATGAATTTGGCGATCGCGTTTACGTGGCCAACGCTCTCGACGACCTGCTATCGGTGCTGGATCTCCCGAGTCGGGAGATTGTTGCGACGATCAACCTCGCACCTCCGAATCTGATGATTTCTGCGGCGGATCGGGGAGCCCGCCACTTTTTCAATGCCAACCTGTCTCACGATGGGTGGTTTAGCTGCCATAGTTGCCATACGAATGGGCACAGCAATGGACAGCTCTCGGACACTCTTGGGGATGGGTCCTACGGAACGTCGAAATTGGTCCCTTCCTTGCTCGGCATGGCTGAAACCGCGCCGTTTGGTTGGTTGGGAAATCATCCTTCCCTCGAAGCGCAAATTGAAGCAACTCTGAATTCGACGATGCAACACCGTGGCGCGAATTTGACGCGGGATCAGATCGGCGATTTGGCGGTATTCGTGGCTTCGCTGCCTCCTCCGCCAAGACTCCCGGAATCAAACGCTTCCAACCGGGGGCACCGCCTCTTCCTGGAAATGAATTCTGCCCGTTGTCACCGCGAAAAAAGTCTAACAAGACCTGAACTTTTCGATGTGGGAGTGATCAACCAGAGCGGGAATCGGGAGTTTAATCCACCTTCTCTGATCGGAGTGTGGCACCGATCAGCCTTCTTCCACGATGGACGTTTCCGAGACCTCAAATCGGTCTTTCAGCGGGGGAAACACCGGTTGAGCCGCGATTTGTCGGAGCGAGAGATAGAAGATCTGGTTGCCTACTTAGGCACGTTGTGAGGAAAGTCCTGGAAGTGAATAAGTTGGAAGTAATTTGTGAAAGGTATAAATGTCTACTTTCCTAAACTTTCTCTGGACAGAATGCTAGGTTTTCCCATAGTTTCAGATCAATCCGGGAGGGTTTCGGCCCGTTCGGAATGTTTACCCACAACCCTCGAACCGGCTGCCACCCGGCTCGAAACCACGCCACTAACACAAATCAACGAAAATGAAGGACGCGCACATCGTCTTTGCCATTCTATGGTTTGCGACAGGTTCACTAACTTGGTCGCATGCAATGACCCTCGAGCAAGCGGTCGAACAGGGGCTACGAGAGCTCCCGCTCGAACCTCAGCCAAGCCAGGAGGGTGCCGCGCCAAAGTCATCCACCGTTTCGTTCATCGAATCCAATCAGGAGGCTCTTCAAGAGAAGGTTTCCAAGCATCTCGAGGCTTCGGCTGAACTGAAAAAGCGCCAGCAGCGCGAAGTCGCCGCTCTCCAGGTTGCGGAAGTATATTTTGATCTCCTTACGGTTCATTACGAACTTGCCGCTTCTCAGAAACAGGTCGCACTTCACGAAGAAGCATTGAAGTCGAACCGGAATGCGGGCGAAGAACCGGCCATTCGGGAGCGGCTTGAAGTTGTGAAATCCGAATTGCGCGAATGCGTGCGAAAACTGGAGCAACGTACCCCTGCGTTCGAAGCAGAGGTAGGGGCCGAAGCCGGTCAGATGGAAATTCCCCCGGCGGTAGCCATGCTCCAACAGCCGGTCATCACGTTGGACGCAACGCTGAACTTTGGATATTTGGCGGCTCGCGAAGAAAACGCGGCCCACGAGTTGGCTGCAGAAGCTGCCAAGCTACAATGGGAACCTCACACGAATTTAGAAGGCAAGGAAGCGGATTTGGTGCTCAGAGGAGCATCGCCAGCAATCAAATCACCACTACCGAGTGTGAGTGATTCCATCGCCCGGGCAGAGGCCAGTCTGGCGCGCTGTTTGGAAGCGCGTTCCATTGCGAACCAGCAAGCTTCGGATGCGCTGGATGCGTATAGCCAGGCGACAGCGAAGATTCAGCAGCACGCTGCTTCGTCGATCGAAATGTTGGAACTTGCAAACCAGATCGAAGCGGCTCATCACACGGGGAAACGGTCCGTTCTCGAGTTGCTGGAAGTTCGCAACGCCCAATTTCGGACCGAAACCGCGTTCGCTGCGAGTCACATCGAGCAGCGGCGGCAAGCCTATCGGTTGTTAGCCGCGACGGGGCAGTTGGTCGCGCACCTCGATCTCAACCGAGTCCCCAAGGCGACGGAACCACCAAAGCCAGCTACGATTGCCGTCGCCGACGAGGCGATGCTGGAGCCCGAGGTTAAAACGGAAGCGCCCCTGGCACATGGAGAAATCATCTCGATTGTCGAGCCGGCCTCGGCCACAGAAATTCTCTCCGTCGGCGTTGGTGCTTCCCGTCATTTGCGCCGAACGACGACCATTGATCCCAATGCGGAGCCGCTCCAATTGGATAATGTACGTCGAATCGGGTCTCAGATTGTTGCAATGGTAGAGCCGGTCGTCAATCATGCTCCAACCGACCTCCTTCCGGTTTCCCGTGACGTCACCCGGCGCAAGCGCGAGCTTTCCAAAGTGGAAAACGAGGAAAATACCGAAGAGCGGACTGGCCCTTTCCAGAAAGTGTTCAAGATGCTGAAGCGGGAACGGTGGAGAAACACCGATCAGTAAAAAGGCACCTACAAAATAACTGACAAGAATCTGCTTGTCTTCTGATCCGTCGCCCGCGTTGGAAATCAGCTCATTTTGCTCGTTAAACGCCGCTCATTTCCGCCTTGGCGACAAACCAGAATCCTGCGCATCTGGCTGCAATTTATTTGGTAATGTTGGGCCCTTAATCCGGCGCTGCGACGTTGCGCCACTTGATGGAGCGAATTGCAGAGGTGGTCAAAAAGGATGCAAGGCCCAGCGGGGCGCAAAGTTCGATGTCGCCAGGGCGCATTCCAATATCGACTCCCCTAATACTACTGTCGATCAACTGACGGTCGTCGATCCAACACTGAATCGCTTCTTCCTCCACACGAACTTTGACCGTGTACCATTTTTCGGTCTCAAAGTATTCTACCGAAGCCGTTTCATTTTCAGAAGCGTCCATGCCATTGAGACTGGAAATTCCAACGACGCCGCCTCCCCAGCCGCCACAAACCAAGGTGCAAGCCTGATCCTTAACGGGCATGGTCAGCGCGAGGAAAAAGTCATCGCCCTGGATTTTTTTGGCAACGATTTCGATCTCGTAGTTCACGTTTCCCGGTAAATCTGCGTTCCAGCGGATTCCCGTCATCGGGTCGCCCGCTTCCAGATAGAGCAACTCATCTTCCACGGCAACGACGTCAGTTCCGAGGCCGAAGTTGATCGCTTTCCAATTGCCGAGCGTCTTTCCGTCGAACAATGAAACCCAGCCGTCGGCGTCAGGTTGAGGAAGGGGCGCCGGGCTTGTCTTTGCGTCTTCGGCCAGAAGCGGTATCGTGAACAGCACGTAGAAGAGGAGATTCAGGGAAAGGGTCTTTTTCATGTTGGGGTAAGCGATGCATCGAAACGATGAAAAGGTCAACCAGGGTCTGAGGAGGACAAACTCACGTGGCGCAACTCGATTCGCTTTTGGAGTTGGCCGACGGAAATCAGCCCATCGCGAATGGTCCGACTGCGCTCCGTAAAGCCGCTGGAATCGCTGGAAGAGAAAAAGTCCCGATTGCCATTGGTTCCGGGAAAGTCCACATGCTGGACCCAGTCGCTGAAGTCAGCGTGAAGATCTTCCTCATTGAGGAACACCCCAGCCATGGTTCTACTGACGGATTCGAAGCCGCCAGATTGCAGTTTGGAGGCAAAGCGCTCCTGTTCTTCGGACTGAGCTTGGGCGAAACCTCGAACCAATTCTCCGTGGCTCTCCAGAAAATCCGCTCGCACGGCGTAGACGTCCGCCAGAATTCGTGGAGCTTCTTGGGTGGTGAACAGCGGCGTAAGGTTGGCTTTGGTGAAGTCTCGCCGTAGGCCAAAAGCAGCTCCTAGCGATTGATCGTTGGCTAATGCGTTGATGGGATCGTGGCAACGCCCGTCCATTGCCGCAGCCGCGTGGAAAGTCGATTCCGGAAGATGCACGAGTTTCAGTTCATCGGGAGAGAACTGACCCCGAGCCAGGATTTCCGAAAGGAGATCGAGGTGCCGACCTTTCGCTTGGATCGCGATGGTGTTCCCGGGGAGTCCTGTTAGGTTGTTCGCGCGGTTGGTAACGAGACCGTCCGCCCCGTTCGACCACGAAAGCAGCAAGAAGACGACGGGTTGCAAATCGGCTCCAAACGTCTCCAGCGCTTCCGCCGCCATCAGCATTTGACCGATCGAACCTCGCAGGAAGGGGGTGTGACCGTTGACGTAATCCACAATTTGTTGATCGAAATCATCGACCAATTCGAGTTCGACCTTGGTATCCATGGCTCGAGCCAAGTCAGATCGGCGATTTGCCAACGTGCCTCCGTGGGCCTCAATCGTAGCGGCATCCGCAGCCCAGCTGATCAGCGGAATGGGGAGAGGACGATTTTCAAACTCCACCTTACCGGGAATAAGCGGACCGGGGAAATTGAAATCAGGCGGGACGTAAGCCACCTCAGCCAAGGATTGAGCCATTAGCGCAAAGAAGGTGAGATTCAAGGGAGTGGAGAAACTCATGCGGATTCGTTGGACGCAATTGGAACGTTACTCTTTGAACTTTTGCTCGGTCTCGGTATCGACCCGGGTTTTCGAGGGAATCGCCTCCTGAGCGCCGACCGAAAGCGTGGTGAGGGCTCCCGCAACATTGGCATGTTGAGTTGCGGTTTTCAGCGATTCTCCCTGAACCAGTCTCGCCGCCAGGGTCCCGGCAAAGGCATCTCCGGCACCCACCGTGTCTTTCGGCGTTAGCGCAAACGTGGGAACTTCAAATTCGCCGGATTCCCCAATCACCAAGGTCGAAGAAGATCCGCGAGTGATGATGAGATGGTTGACATGGAGTTCGTGTTCCGCTGCCAGAAGGCGGTCGATTTCCGCAGCTTCCGTTTCGTTCACAATCAGATAATCGATCGGGAATTCATCCCACGGAAATCCGGGAATCAGTGGAGAAGGGTTGACCATGATCGGCACCTCGGCTTTGACGGCAATTTCCAGGGCCTGCCGGATGGCTGCAAACGGCGTCTCGAATTGGAGTAAGAGCATGGCGGCGGTGGAGATGGATTCGCGCTGGGCTTCGATCATCGCTTCGGTCAACCTGCCATTCGCACCAGATGCGACTACAATGGTGTTCTCTCCTTTTCGATCGACCGAAATGAAAGCGGAGCCCGTCGGGTGATCGCAGGAAACGACGCCCCGAAGGTCGATCCCCTCTGCGGAAAGCCGTTTCCGGTAAGTGGCTCCCATTTCATCTTCGCCAAGAGAGCCAATAAGGGAGACTGCCGCCCCTTGCCGAGCCGCTGCGAGAGCCTGATTGGCGCCTTTCCCGCCAAAACGCACCCCATAATCCAGAGCGGCTACCGTTTCTCCCGACTTGGGCAGGGAGCGGACCTGAGTGAAGTAATCGACATTCAAGGAGCCGACGACAGCCAGATGGCCAGGATTGCTTGGTGGATCTACGATGATTTGGAAACGCTTCGTCGGATGCTCAACTGTTTCAAATAGTCTTTGAGAGCAAGTTGAGAGCGCAATTCATCTTCGGCCACGCTCCGTTTCGGGCGGGTCTGGTTGACGAGATCTCGATCCAATAGCCGAGCTTTGACGTTATCTCTCCACTGGATCTCCAGATATTCATTGAGCTGGTCGCGGAGCGTGGGGTCATAAACCGGCGTTAAAATCTCGCACCGACTGTCGAAGTTCCGGGGAAGAAAATCCGCAGAAGAGAGGAAGAACTCAGAGTCTCCCTGATTGTGAAACTTCATGATCCGAGTGTGTTCCAAGAGTCCATCGACGATGCCGATCGCCTCGATGTTCGCGCTGAACTCCGGGTCTTCGGTGATGACGGAAAACATCGAACGGACGATCATCCGCAATTTCACCCCAGCTTGGGAGGCCGCATACAAGCGCCGGACGACTTCCACATCTGCCAGGTTATTGATCTTGATCCAGATCTCCGCGGGATCGCCGGCCTTGGCGTGTTCGATTTCGCGATCAATCAACTCATAGAGCCGTTCGCGCAGCGAAAAGGGTGCGCTGGAGAGATGCTTCAGTTTGGGCTCCTTGTAGGTGCGCTGGAAAAATTTGAAGATCTGGTCCACGTCCTGCCCCATCTCCTGATCGTTGGTCATCAGCATGTGATCCGTGTAGAGCGTCGCCGTATCTTCGTTGAAGTTCCCGGTTCCGAGACAGCTGTAGTAGCGAATCGCTCCGGCTTCGAGTCGTTCGATCAAACAGAGCTTGGCGTGGACCTTGAGTCCGGGAATTCCCAGCACGACATGAACGCCGGCAT
>CAYGQD010000109.1:0-22509 GCA_964351855.1 uncultured Verrucomicrobiales bacterium | reverse complement strand
TTGGTTCTGCGGCTTGTTGATCTTCACCAAGCGCATGATCGATAGAATCAGACCGGGAAGCTAGGGCAGCCCGCAGGTAACGATGGAAGCAATTCCAAGGCCGAGCCCCCAATTCGCTAAGGCAGAATTCTTGGCGGTGGTTTCAGTGGGTAGGGGGGGTTCGGGAATTGGCATGGGGCTGGGTGGCGTAGGATCAAAAGAAGGGGCGTGGGTCTCATCATGAGCCGCGCCCAACATTATATGGAACCCTATAGAAGTGCAGAAAGCGGGCGCAAGGAGAAACGAACGAACCGGTCAGCGCGTGGATTCCGGGAGATCTCAATTTTCGGACCTGCTCGTTGCAAGGTTTGCACCAGGTCGGCCGTGTTTGGCAGCGGTTCATGAATCGCCGCTGCTTGCTACTGATTACTTGGTTTTCGCTTCTCAGCTTCCTTCCACTCGGGGCGGATTCGCCGGGCAAAGAACCGTTTTGGTCGTTTCAGGCACCCGTGCGTCATTCGGTGGAGGGCCTCAAAAAGCCGGAGTGGGTGGCGAAGCCGGTCGATGCCTTCGTCTTGGCGAAGTTGGAAGCGGCGGGATTGGCTCCGAATTCACCGGCGGATAAGCGGATTTTGGCGCGTCGGGTCAGTTTTGATCTCACCGGGCTTCCGCCGGAGCCTGGATCCTGGGAAACGCGATCCTACGAGGAGTTTGTGGAGGAGTTGCTGGCGTCGCCCCATTTTGGCGAGCGCTGGGCGAGGGTCTGGCTCGATGTGGCCCGCTATGCGGAGGACCAGGCGCACATTGTGGGTAACAATGCTGCGTTGACCTATCCCAACGCCTACCTCTTTCGAGATTGGGTCATCAACGCCTTCAATGAGGATCTTCCCTACGACGATTTTTTGCGCCATCAACTGGCGGCCGACCTGATCTTTCCCGGCAACCTGGAGCAGCAGGCCGCGCTCGGCTTTATTGGATTGGGGCCGAAGTACTATCGGCGCAGTCAACTCGCCGTAATGGCGGACGAATGGGAGGACCGGGTCGATACGTTATCCCGAGGCGTGCTGGGGCTGACGGTGG
The DNA here is from genome assembly GCA_964351855.1 of uncultured Verrucomicrobiales bacterium. GTDB lineage: Bacteria > Verrucomicrobiota > Verrucomicrobiia > Verrucomicrobiales > DEV007 > JBCDHN01. The sequence goes on along the minus strand of CAYGQD010000109.1, from coordinate 21,450 downwards.
CCTGCGCACGCTGTCACGATCACTTCTTCGATCCCATTCCCACGAGCGATTATTACGCGATGGCGGGAGTGTTCGCGAACACGGAGATGTTCAATCACCCGATGGAAGAGGGATGTGAAACGGGTAAGGATGGCCAAACGAAGAAGCCGGATGAGGCCGCTCATTTGGTTCGGGAAGCGAAGGAGATGAAGGATCTGCCGGTTTATGTGCGGGGAGATGTGAGCAGCCCGGGCGAAACGGTCCCGCGTGGATTTCTCACCGCGCTTTCGCCCGATGGAAAGCGGCTCGAGTTCAGCGATGGAACCAGCGGGCGTCTCGAGTTGGCCGAGGCGCTGGTAAACCGGATAAATCCACTGACGGCCCGCGTCTGGGTGAATCGAGTCTGGGCGGAAGTGTTTGGCCAACCGTTGGTCGCGACTCGGAGCAACTTTGGATCGTTGGGAGCCGAGCCGACCCATCCTCAGTTGCTGGATGATCTGGCGGTTCGATTCATGGAGGAAGGGAACTGGTCGTTGAAGTGGTTGGTCCGGGAATTGGTGCTTTCCGCGACGTATCGGCAGAGCAGTGAAGCCGTCGCCACCAAGCTCGAGCAAGACCCGGACAACACCCTGATTTGGCGGATGAATCGTCGTCGGCTCAGTGTCGAGATGCTGCGAGACGCCCTTTATGCTTCTTCCGGAACCTTGGATCGGTCGATCGGCGGAAAGTCGTTTGCCATCAGCGATCCAGAAGTGAATCGGCGGGCGGTCTACGCGGAAATCAGTCGGCTCCAGCTCGACCCGATGCTGGCACTGTTCGACTTTCCGGACCCGAATCTCCACAGCCCGGGACGCTCGGAAACGACCACGCCGCTGCAAAAGCTCTTCGTCCTGAATCATCCCATCATGGTGAGTCAGGCGGACGCGTTGGCTGCGCGGATCGAAGCGGAAGTGGAAGGAGGTGGCCCCGCCGCGCAAGTCGAAGCCGCGTATCAGCTTCTCTTCGGTCGGAAACCCAGCCCGGACGAAGCCCGGCTTGGACGCGAATTCGTCGCCCGCACCAGTTTCCCGAATTACGCTCAGGTGTTGCTCGGCTCGAACGAGTTCGCCTGGATCGATTAAGTCGCCCATCCGTCTTCCCCATGAATCCCTACTTTCTTACACGTCGCCAAGCTCTCAGTCGGATGGGGGGCGGTTTCGGGGTGCTCGGTTTGGCCGGGGCGCTTGGCGAAGCGAACGTGCTCGCGAATCCGCCCGCTCACTTCACCCCCAAGGCGAAGCGGGTCATCTTCCTCTTCATGAACGGCGCGCCCTCGCACGTCGATACCTTCGATCCCAAGCCGCTCTTGGCCAAGCACGAAGGCGAAATGCCCGGAGACCGCGGAGAGCGGAATCAAAAGACCAGCGGCTATATGCCCAGCCCGTTTCAGTTCGCGGCTCACGGCCAAAGCGGCATGGTGATGAGCGAGCTGTTCCCGAATCTGGCGCAGCACGCCGATGACCTCTGTGTGATCCGGTCAATGCACACGGATCAGCCAAACCACGAGCCCGGCCTCCTCATCATGCACTCGGGGAATCCGCAGCCGATTCGGCCCTCGCTCGGAAGTTGGGTTTCCTACGGTCTGGGGAGCGAAAACCGGAACCTCCCCAGCTATGTCACCCTTTCCGCCGGTCGTCCCGTGGTCGGGCCGCAGCTCTGGTCGAACGCCTTTCTCCCCGGCCAACATCAGGCCACCGCGGTGAACACGAATGACCTTCAGGTCGATCGCTTGATCGCCAATCTGCAGCATCCGACCCTGACCCGTTCCCAGCAGCGGGAGCAGCTCGACCTCCTCGGTCAACTGAACCGGATTCATCTGGCGCAGCGCGAGCACGAGGCCAAGCTGGAAGCGCAAATTCAGGCGATGGAGCTGGCCTACAACATGCAGGCGGAAGCTGCGGAGGTCTTCGATATCAAGAGGGAGCCGGAAGCCGTTCGGGAGCGCTACGGAAAGACCAAGTTTGGGCAGAGCTGCCTCCTCGCGCGTCGTCTTTGTGAAGCTGGCGTTCGCTACGTGCAGGTTTACTACGTCGATGAAAAGAACAAGCAGCCTTGGGACACGCACGCTTCCAACAATGACCGCCATCGCACCCTGTGCGCGGATAGCGATCAGGCGACGGCCGCCTTGTTGAGCGATCTCAAAGAGCGCGGGTTGCTCGATGATACCCTGGTGATCTGGGGCGGCGAATTTGGGCGCACGCCGCATTCGCAAGTTGGCAAAAACAAGGACAAAGCCAAAGCGGGACGCGATCATCACCACACCGCCTTTTCCATGCTGCTGGCCGGCGGCGGAATCAAAGGAGGAACCACCTATGGCGCGACCGACGAATTCGGCATGCATGCGATCGAGAATCGCGTTCACGTCCACGATCTCCACGCCACGATTCTGCATCAGCTAGGCATCGATCACGAAGAACTCACCTACCGCTATTCCGGTCGAGATTTCCGGCTTACCGATGTTCACGGAAAAGTCGTTCGTGGGATCTTAGCGTAGGGAGTGTTTGAAAATGAGGTCGAGACGCGCTGCGAGTGATTTTTTCGACTGGGAATGATGGCTCGGGGCGGCGATGAGCCATCTCACAAAGCCCCGAACAGCATTTCCAGTCGGGAAAAGCGCCGCACCTCAAATCACGCGAAGCCAATTTTCTAAAAAAGAGAACAACTTGCGCGTCCGTCATCATTTTCAAACGCTCCTTAGGGCTTGGGTCAGGTAGGGCCGACGGATTTCTCCCCCCGCCCAAGCCTTTACAGGGGCCGCCTTTTCGCTTACGAAATCGACCGAGACGTTATGGCGAAACTGAAGTGCTTTCTCTCTTACCGGCGGCAGGACACCATTGTGGTGGGCACGGTGGGCCGTATCTACGATCGTCTCATCGCGCATTACGGGGATGAGCACGCTTTCATGGATGTGGATGATATCCCGCCCGGGAGCGACTTCCGCCATGTGCTTTCCGACGCCGTTGGTCAGGCGGATGTCCTCCTCGCCGTGATCGGCACCCAATGGGCCGAGATCATGCGCAGCCGAGGCGACGACGCCGCTGACTTTGTCCGCATCGAGATCGAATCCGCCCTCCAGCGCGGCATTCCGGTGGTCCCTGTCCTCATTGGTGGTGCGGACATGCCCCAACCTGGCGATTTACCGGAGAGCATCCGCGAACTCGTCTACCGCAACGCCGTCATCGTCGATCCCAGTCGCGATTTCCACGCCCACGTCACCCGGCTCATCGCCGATCTCGACCGCCACTACGCGGCGGCCCCTCAAGGCAAGGCAACCATCCCGTCACCCCCGGAGCCCACGCCTCCTCCCGTCGCTCCTCCCTCCTCGTCCCCTTTGGAAAACTCCCTCGGGATGCGTTTCGTCCCCGTTCCGGGCCTGGAAGACGTCCATTTCAGCATCTGGCAGACGCGGGTCCAGGACTACGCGGCGTTTGCGGCCGAAAATCCAGGAATCGACAGGAGTTGGCAGAATGTGGAGTACGAAGGCCATCAACAGGAGCCCGATCATCCCGTCATCAACGTCAGCTGGGAAGACGCCACCGCGTTTTGCGAATGGCTCAGCCGCAAGGAAGGCCAGGTTTACCGGTTGCCCACCGATCATGAGTGGAGTGTCGCGGTGGGAATCGGTGATCGAGAGAATCCGAACGCTCTGCCCGAAGAGAAAAGCCGGAAACTGGGCAACCTTTACCCGTGGGGAACCGAGTGGCCGCCCCCTTCAGGAAGTGGGAATTTTGGCGGAGAAGAGTGCGAGGCTTTCGGTTGGACGACGATCAAGGGCTATCGGGACGATTACCCGTTCACCGCGCCGGTGGGGAGTTTCCCGCTCGAACACCACGGGATCAAGGATTTGAGCGGCAATGTTTGGGAATGGTGCCAGGATTGGTATGAGAACGACCATCAATACCGTGTTTTGCGCGGCGGTTCGTGGCGCAATGACTATGGGGACTATCTCCAGTCTTCGGCTCGCATAAACTACGCGCCATCCTATCGCTACTTCGACCTTGGGTTTCGTTGTGTTTTGGTTGTTGGAGTCGCAGGCTAGCTCGCTAGGTCAAATTACCCTTGGCCGCGCAGGCGCAAATGCCCTTCTTACCCCTTGGGGGTCGAAATTTTTTTGCTCAACCATGGTTTGCTACGGTTCCCGGTTTTTCGGCTCCACTGGCATACTCCATTTCGTATCGGCGCGTCGAAGGCCTTCGCTGTTGGCTTCGCGGCTAAACGGTTACCAAGACGTAAATCCAGGCCGCAATTCTTCCAGGGAATTCCCGTTCGTGGATGCCGGAGGTGGCAAGTTCCACCGCCGCTTTGCCTCCGGTCCGGTGAGGTCGCCACGGGGCTCGCCCCCGTGGAACCCAGATCAACAACAGACCGATTGCCCCTAAAATCGCCACCTTCGGGCTCGCCCCGAAGGAGCGATGACTCTACGAAAAACCGTTGTGAACCGCGAACCGATCTACGCAGCGGAAAACCTCCGCTTCTCCCATCCGCTCAATTGGAGCGGTGGGGACAGTTGGCGAAGACACGTTGAACACGGTTCAAGAAGGAGTCAGCGCTCAACCGGGATGAACCCGGTTGGGGCGAGAGACGCAACAGCGTAGGGTCTGTTGTTGATCTTGATTCCACGGGGGCGAGCCCCGGTGGCGATCGAATGGCGCTTCAATTGGCTCAATTGCGATTCGTTTTTCCTGGATCGGAGCGCTCCTGTGCCCACCTGGTATGGAACAAAATCCGGTACGGCGATCGGTGGGCGGGGACGCCTTGCTCCTGACTCCAACGCCCGAACTTGACCCATTGCGGCCCCATCACCGCGAGGAGAACCCCGGCCCGGGCCACGGCTTCATCGAGCACCTGGCGGAAATCCTGTCCGGGCGGGATGGTATCCACATCCATGAAGAAATGTTCCGCGCCAAAGTGGGCGCTGAGCTGCTCGTAAAGACGGTCCACGTTGCCGACGACGAGCATGTCGTCGCGACGGTAACTGAGGAAGCTTTGGAGATTCGTTTCGCCCACGAGAAAGGGTTATACCGCAACGGCGAAAGTTGTAAAGGCGGGAGGAGTCTGGACAGCTCCGGAATCCGGTGGCAGGAGTTCATGTTTGTCCTCATGAACCCCTTTCGACTCCTTCTCATTCTCGTCGCCGTTTTGTCGATCCCTGCCGCATCCGCGCTGAAGCCGGGCCCGAACCTGGAGCCGGAAAATCTCGTTGCCTGGTGCATTGTTCCCTTCGACGCGAAACAGCGCGGACCAGCCGAGCGGGCGGCGATGCTCAAGGACTTGGGAATCTCGCGGTCAGCTTACGATTGGCGGAATCAGCACATCCCTGAATTCGAGGAAGAGATTCTCGAATACCAGAAACACGGAATTGAGTTCTTCGCCTTTTGGGGCGGGCACGAGGCAGCGTTCGCCTTGTTCGAGAAGTACGATCTGCATCCTCAGATTTGGCGAACGGCGGGTAGCCCGAGCGAAGGAACTCAGGAGGAGAAGGTGGAGGCGGCGGCGAATGCGATGGAGGCGTTGGCCAAACGGACCGGCGAGATCGGTTGCCAGCTGGGGCTTTACAATCACGGCGGCTGGGGCGGCGAACCGGCGAACCTCGTTGCGGTTTGTCAACGGTTGCGGGAGAAGGGCCACGACCACGTCGGGATCGTTTACAACTGGCATCACGGTCATGATCACATCGCCGACTGGGCCGAGGTGCTCACGCTGATGCAGCCGTATCTGCTCTGTCTCAATCTCAACGGGATGAACGACGGGGCGAATCCGAAAATTCTTTCGCTAGCTCAGGGACAACATGAACGGGTCATGCTCGAGACGGTGCTCAAAAGCGGCTACGCGGGACCGATCGGGATTCTCGATCACCAAAATCAGCTGGATTCGAAGGAAGCGCTTCAGGATAACCTGGACGGGTTGGCCTGGCTGAAGGCGGAATTGGAGGAACCGGGTTCCGGTGGGGTGAAGCCGGTGCCAAAAGCCAAACCGATTGTGGCCCCCTAAAAGAAGTCGTCAGTTCGCGGAAGAAGGCTTCGGCATCACCGTATCGACCACGGCGGCTCCGATCGAATCGCCAAAGACATTGGTGGCGGTGCGGAAGCGGTCGAGCAGCCAATCGACGGGTAGGATCAGGGCGATGTATTCGACCGGAAGATCCACCGCGCGGAGGACGATGAGCATCGTGATGAGACCCGCTTCGGGAATTCCCGCGGCCCCGATCGCCGCCAACGTCGCGGTGATGGCGACGACGACTTGGGCACCAAGGCCGAGATCCTGGCCAATCGCCTGGGCGATGAAAAGCACGGCAGCGGCCTCGTAGAGCGCCGTCCCATCCATGTTGATCGTCGCACCAAGCGGGAGAACGAATTCGGTCGATTCCCTCGAAATCTTGGCCTTCTCGATGGCCGATTTCATCGTGATCGGCAGGGTCGCCGACGAGCTTGCCGTCGAAAAGGCGGTCAGGAGCGCTTGACTCATGTGGAGCATAAAGCGGTAGGGATTCCGCTTCGTAAAATACCAGAGAATCAGGGGCAAGGTGACCGCGAAGTGAAACCCGAGACCGACCAAAACCGTGGCGACGAAGCGACCGATCTGGCTGAGTTGCGCGACGAACTCGCCTTCCAACTCGGCTTCTCCGAATCGTGCGGCGACGAGGCAAAAAATCCCCAACGGGGCCAATTTCATGAGCAGCAGAATCACCTTCATCAGCGCGGTATTGCTCTGCTCGATCAAATCCTTGAGGCCATCGACCTGCTTCCCCATCGTGGTGAGAACGGAGGCAAACACGATCGAGAAAACGATCAACGGCAGCAACTCCATCTCCAGGGCCGCCTTGAAGAGATTGTCCGTCACCAACATGAGGAAGAGGTTTTCGACGATGTCCCAGATGCCTTGCTCGCGCGCTTCGCCTTTGGGGAGGCCGCCGAGAACGGTGCTCACTTCCTCCATCGAAAGCCCCGTTTCATCGGAGAGCGACTTCGCCACCTTGTATCGCGGCGAATCTTTATCCAAGGTCCCTTCGCCGATTTCCGCGACCTTCTCCGGGTCCACCGCACCTCCGGGCTGCATCACATTCACCACGATCAAACCGACCAAGACGGCCAAGACCGTAGTAGAGAGATAATAGCCAATGGCCACGCCTCCGGGCTTGCCGAGTTTGCGCACATCGCCCATCCCAAAGATCCCGCTCATCACCGAAGTCACCACCAAGGGAACGACCAGCATTTTCAGCAGATTGAGAAACACCTCCCCGCCGACGTGCAGTTTCGTCGCGAAGAGCGGAGTCGTCAGCGCCAGAATCACGGCAAAGATCAGCGCAATCAAAATCCAGAGCGTCAGATTCCGATGTCCGCCTTTGCGGATGAATTCCTTGAACCAGTTGGAGGGTTGGTTAGGGCCAGCCATTTTCCGATTATGGAGGCGGACGGAGCGGAGTCGACTGAAAAATGAGATGGGCGTTCAGGTTCTTACCGAAGGACTGGTCGATCACTGGATACTTAGAACCTGTGGGAAAATGGAATGCGGCCGCTCTTTCCGGGAGTTTCGCCAAGCGGTTTGAAAGGGTTACCGCCTTGAATGGTTAGCCTTCAGCAGCTCCTCCGCCAGCGCCTTGGCGGTTTTTCCCCCTCCGCCTAACATCCGCTCAATTTCCGCCACCCGATCTTCGCCTTCCACCCTTCGCAAGGTGGATCGTGTCTTGCCGCCGCGGACTTCTTTCTGCACCCGATAATGGTTCTGGGAGAGGGAGGCGACTTGGGGCATGTGGGTGATGGCGACGACTTGGTGCTTCTCTCCGAGCGCGGCCATTTTTTGACCGACAGCCCGGGCGATTTCGCCACCGACGTTTGCGTCGATCTCATCGAAGACCATCAGCGGGATGCAGTCTTGATCGGCGAGGGCGTTCTTCACCGCGAGCATGACCCGAGACATCTCCCCACTGGAGGCGATGACGCGGAGTGGCTTGAAGGGTTCGCCGGGGTTCGGGGCAAATTGGAAGTCGATCCGTTCCAGACCCGTGGGACCGGGCTCGTCCAAGGGTTCGATCGCGATTTCGAACTGGCTTTGCTTGAAGCCGAGATCCGTGAGATGACGCGCGATTTCTTTGGCGAGTTTCGGAGCGGTCTGGCCTCGTTTCGTGGAGAGCGCCTGGCCCGCTTTTTCGACCGCTTGACGGGCTTCGGTCAGGACCTGTTCCCGGCGATCCAGTTCGTCACCCCGCCCCTCGATCGCGTTCAGCTTCCGCGCCGCTTTTTCGCCAAATTCGAGGATCGCGGCAATGGAGTCGCCATACTTGCGCTTCAGATTCTGAATCGTGTCGAGCCGATCTTCGAGCCGCCGCACCTCTTCCGGGTTCACCTCCAGCCCAGCCACGTAATCTGCCAAGCCGCGGGCCAGCTCATCCAGTTCCAGTTGGGCGGAATCGAACCCGCTCACCAGCTCACTGGTCGCGTCATCGATCCGTTCCAGTTCCCGCACGCTGCGTTGCAGCTCGGTCAGTTGGTTGAGGATTGCCATCGGTCCTTCGCTGAGCCGATTCGCCACTGTGCTGGCGGTCTCGATCAGGCGCTGGCTGTTGGAGGCGACGGCGTATTGCTGTTCCAGCTGGGTCTCTTCGTTCGGCTTCAGATCAGCCGTTTGAATCTCCTCCACCTGAAACCTCAGAAGCTCCAGTTCTTGACTGGTGGTCTGCTCGGCATCGCGCAGGGCTTCGAACTCGCGGGTCGCTTCCAGCCAGGTCTGGTGAGCTGCGCGGTAGGTTTCGAACTGCTGACGGGATTTTGCCCCTGCATAGGCGTCCAGCATCTGGAGCTGGCGCTCGCGAGAAAGGAGAGACTGGTGATCGTGCGGGCCGTGGAGATCCACCAACACTTCGCCGACGCTCTTCAGCGCGGCCAAGGTCGCCGGTCCGCAATTCACGAACTGCTTGTTCGATCCCGCCACGCTGAAGACGCGCTTGAGAACCAGCTGATTCTCCTCACAGGGTTCCAGCCCGGCGTCTTCCAGGATCGCGTTGACCTCGTCCCGGTTCGCGATCTCGAAAACCGCCTCCACCGTGCAATGCGTCTCTCCGGTGCGGAGCAGATTGCGATCCGCCCGCTCGCCCAGGATCAACTTCAGCGCACCGACGATGATCGACTTCCCCGCACCCGTTTCGCCCGTCACCGTGACCAGTCCGGGGCCAACTTCCCAGGTTAGATCATCGACCAAGGCCAGATTCTTGATTTTAAGCACCGTTAGCATGAGATCCCGGAAGCGAACTTTTTCCGAATTCGTCCTTTGTCAATCGCCTTGCCATGGGCATTAGTCCTGCGAAATTTGCTGAAAATCCAGCCACCACCTAACGCCATGTCAACTCGCCGTCCCATTGTAGCCGCCAACTGGAAGATGAACAAAACACCCGCTGAGACGGAAGCCTTTCTCAGTGTGTTTCTTCCCAAATTTGGAGCGAGCTGTGGCAGCGATGCCGTCATCATCCCGCCCTTCACCTCTATCGCTGCGGCTGCGGGATCGCTTGCCGGTAGTTCGGTCGTTGGACTTGGTGCCCAGAACATGCATCCGGAAGCGAACGGAGCGTTCACTGGCGAAGTCAGCGCGGATTTTCTCAAGGCCCTCCACGTCGGTTACGTCGTCCTCGGTCACAGCGAGCGCCGGCAGCTGTTTGGCGAGACGGATGCCTTCATCAATCAAAAAGTCCTCGCCGCTCTGAACGCCGGATTGCTTCCCATTCTTTGTATCGGTGAGACCTTGGAAGAGCGCGACGGCGGCCAACTGGAAACCGTTTGCCGCACCCAACTCGAAGGCGGCCTGACCGGAGTGCCCGTCGAGCGCCTGCCGGAAATCGTCATCGCCTATGAACCCGTCTGGGCCATCGGCACCGGTCGCACCGCCAGTCCCGAGCAAGCTCAAGAAGCCCACGCCTTTGTCCGCAGCGTCCTCGCCAATCTCTACGACGCCGATACCGCAACCAACGTGCGCATCCAATACGGTGGCAGCATGAAGCCCGGCAATGCCGCCGAACTCATGGCACAACCGGATGTCGATGGTGGATTGGTTGGTGGAGCGAGCTTGGAAGCGGATAGCTTTTTCGAGATCGTGAAGTCAGCTGCGGATTCAGTCGCATAGAGGCATCGTAGAGGCGTAGCGGAAGATGCCAAATCTTCCGATAGAAGGCCGTTCTGAACCTGCTGAACCTGACGCTCATACCAACTGCGCATTCCTTGCAAGTGGCTCGGAAATTCGGAGGTTGAATCCTGTCCGTTGACGAAACTCACGCATCCCGCGCCAACACCATCACGGTCAACAATTTCAGGATGTTGACCAGCTTATCTCGCTAGGAAGCCAGGAACGCGTCCACAATCGGCGTCCATCTCCGTCGCAGAGCCGAGGAGGGTATCATCAAAATACGGAGGAGTTGGCGGCTACATTTCGATGCTGGCAACGGCCATGGCGGCCATGCCTTCCTCGCGACCGAGGAATCCCATCTTCTCGTTCGTCGTCGCTTTGATCCCGATCTGACTGACTTCGATGCCAAGCGCCCGGGCGACGTTTTCCTTCATCGCAGCGGCGTGAGGCATGATCTTGGGCGCTTCAGCAACGAGGGTGGAATCGATATTGACGATGGTAGCGGATTTGCCGGCGGCGACTTCGGCGCATTTCCGGAGAATATCCATGGAGCAGATGCCTTCGATCGTGGGATCCGTCGGCGGGAAGAAGTAGCCGATGTCGGGCTCGCCCAACGCGCCGAGAACAGCATCGGCGATGGCGTGGGCGAGGACGTCGGCGTCCGAGTGACCGAGGAGACCACGTTGGTGCGGGATTTCGACACCTCCCAGGATGAGCGCGCGGCCTTCCACGAGCTGGTGAACATCATATCCGATTCCGACGCGATTCATGGGTCAAATTTGGTAAACTCCGGGGCCGTGTTGGTGTTCCGCGAGGTCCGCGAGCACCTGTTCATAGTCCGCGCTGGCGGCGGCGTAAAGTTCGTCGATGCGACTGGCGACCGCTGAGGGAATGCGGCTGCTGCCGGTGGCGTAGACTTTTTCTTCGAGGTTGCGACGCTCCAGGAAGCGCTGGGATTCCGCGCCGATGAAGGTGAGCATTTCCGTGAGGAGATGGTTCGGGTCTTCCTTGGCGAGCCGGAATTCCGCGATGAAAAGGTGGCCCGGTTTGAGGTGCGCCCGCCAGTTGGCGATCATCGTGGAATAGATGCCGCGATTGATCTGTCCACCGGCGCGGAGAAACTTGTCCAGCTCTTCGGGATCGATCTCATCGATCGTCAGGCCAGAGTGTTCGGTAAATTTTTTCTTGGCGTGCGACCAGACACGATCTTTCGGCTCGCGGATCGTGAGGATGGCCTTCATCTCAGGATTGATGAGGCAGATTTCGCGGATCGCTCTGGGGTCCAGGGTAGCGTAGGAAGCCGTGGCGTCGCCGAGAAAACGCGGCTGGTACTTGGTTCCCTGGAAGACGAGGGCCTCCAGCTTTCGTCGCCAGAGGCGCCGGGTGCCCTCCGTCATCGCCATGCCGGTATAATCCTCCAGGCGCGGATACTCGAACTTCTGCTTCTCCGGTTCAAGCAAGGTGCTGAAGAAGTAGGTCTCCTTTTCTTTCGGGAGGAAAATCTCCGGGTGAACCTTCAGGTGACTGTTCAGCCAGCTGGTCCCGGTGCGTTGCGGGCCCAGGATGAGGAAATCCGGGAAGCGAGAGAGATCGGCACCGGGCTTGGCCTGGATGAGTTCCAGTTGTGCACAGACTTCGGCGCTGAGAGTTTCGGGCTTCAAAAGGAGGAGGGGGTCATCAGGCCTCGGCGGCATTCGCCGAAACCCCGTCAGCGTTCGGTCGGACCAGCCGGAAAGGCAACCGCCAAAGTTTGAGGATCAGGAAGACGCCGAAAGTGAACGCGGAAAGGGTGAGGAGCACGCCGCAGCCGGTGAGGATGGTCATGAGGTAGGTATTCCAGAACGTTCCGGGAGGTCCAATGTTGAACGGAAGATGGTCGAGCGCTTGAGCGGCGAACATTCCCGACAGGAAATCCATCGAACCAAGTTGGCCGAAAGGGCTCCCGGGAGTGGCGAGGGTCATCAGGACCAAAAACGCGACCGCCGCGCGGAGAATACGACCGACGGAGAGGGCCTTGCCGAGCAAGCCCCGCTTTTCGCAGCGCTCCCAGACCGGGGTAGACGTGAGAGTGGTGACCAGAGCGATCATGGTGAGAACGCCGAGGAGCATGGCCCCCGCCGCGACCGGCCCGGCATAACCGTTCTGCATCGCCATTTCATAGCAGGGAGCGGCGTATAGGAACCCGAAGCAGGTCCAGATGGCCGCTTGGCGGAGGGTCCAGCGGCGGCGATCGGAGGAAGTCGTGAAAGAGGAAGCGTCTGTTGTCATGAAACCATCGTCAACCGCAACTGTGAACGGGGTTTGAAGCTTCGATGAAGTTTTCGTGAAAAGATCGTTCTCCTTCGTTCGATCTGAACTTGGACGCGAATGATACGAAAATGGGAATGAATTTCACGAATCGGGAGGTCGGTATTCGCGCCCATTCGCATAGATTCGTGGAAGCGAAGCGCATTCGTGTCCCCATTTTTCGAGCGTTGAGCCCCTCACAGAGCATGTTAAGAAACATCGTCCATCGGCAGCTTCCCGTTCGAAGACGTGACGCCGAACTTGTCGGTGTCCGGCTTCGGTCGTTTGACCACCGTCCCGCCCGCGCGCTGAATCAAGAGCTCGCCCGCAGCAATGTCCCAGAGGCTGACCGACTCCTCAATGTAGGCATCGAGCCGCCCGCAAGCGATGTAGGCCATCCCCAGCGCCGCGCTGCCCAGCATCCGGGTCTTGCGGACCTTGAAGGCGATTTGTTTATAACGCTCCAAGCCTGCTTCCATCCCCGCATTCGTCTTCGAGAAACCCACCGTGATCACCGCCTCGCTCAATTTCGCCCGATTGCTCACCGAAATCGGCTTCCCGTTCCGATTCGGCTCTACCCCAGGCCCCACGCTGAACATCTCATCCATCATCGGATCATAAACCACCCCCAGGATGATCTCCTCCTTGTGGCGCAGGGCAATCGACACGCAAAAATGGGGAATCCCGTAAAAGAAATTCACCGTCCCATCGATCGGATCGACGATCCAGTGGTAGTCGCTGCTCTGATCACCCGCCAGCCCCTCCTCCCCGTAAATCGCATGATCGGGGTGGGCTTTCAGAATGATGCTTTCGATCAACTTCTGGCAACGGACATCCAGCTCCAGCTTGATGTCATGCTCCAGCATCTCATCCACGTGCAAATCCGCTTCATAGTTCTCGCGCTGAACCTGTCCAGCCGCCTTTGCCGCCTCGATTGCGGTTTGGAGAAAATCTGTCATTCGTCCGGTAGCTGACAGTATCGGAGGAATTATCCAAACGAAAGTTTCGTGGATTTGGAGCGGGGAGCGTGGTTTCAGGAGGGCCTCACGCAGAATCGCGAAGCCGCAGAGCCCGTCCGTCGTGCTTCGTGCCCTTTGCGTCAAAACCCCGCGAATCAAAAGCCTCTGCACGAATTTGTAGATTCACAAAAACAACGATTTCCGAAGTCCAGGTATTCCCGCGCTGGAGCATACTATCCTAGCTAGGATCTTCCATTTAGCTGAGACAGAAATGCAAGAAGGTTTGCCGCGCGGACCTTGACGATGGTGGGAGCGGGGCTCATGCTTCGGGATGAACCCCCTATTTACTTCTGTTCTTGTTGTTTCCTTGCTTCTCGGTGCGTTAACCGCTCAGGATGCGGAAAAGGGCTGGACGCCGCTGTTCAATGGCAACGATCTTTCCGGCTGGAAGGTGGATAGCGAGCTGCTGAAGAAAATCTGGACGGTGAAGGATGGGGTGATCGATTGCGATCCGAAGTTGAAGCCGGGAGGGCAGAAGCATCTGTGGACGGAAGGATCGTATGGGGATTTCACGCTGCAGGTGGAGTGGCGGGTGAAGGAGAAGAAAGGGATTTACAATGTGCCGGTGGTGCTTCCGGATGGGAGTTATGAATTGGATTCCGAAGGCAAGAAGATCGTGAACCCGCAGCCGGGTGCGGATTCGGGAATTCTGCTGCGGGGCGAGGGCAAGTCACAGGTAAACATCTGGTGCTGGCCGATCGGTTCCGGTGAGGTTTACGGATATCGCAACAATGCCAAGAACCCTCCGGAGATTCGCGCGGCGTTAACGCCGAAGGTGAATGCGGACAAGCCGGTGGGGGAGTGGAATACCTTTGTCATCACGATGAAGGGCGATCGGCTGACGGTGGTGCTGAACGGGCAGACGGTGATCGAAAACGCGCAACTTCCCGGCGTGTCGGCGGAGGGACCGATCGCGTTGCAGCATCACGGTGGTTACGATGCGGAGAAGGATAGTTGGAGCGGCGCTTCCAGTCTGGTTCAGTTTCGGAACCTCAAGATCAAAACGCTGTAGTTCGAGTCAAATGGCCAGCCTTTCTGAAATCGTCGATCACGCCGAGAAGTTGCTTCGGGTCTCCGAGATCCCGGACTATCCCGGGGCGCTGAACGGGCTCCAGCTGGAGAACTCCGGCAAGGTGACGAAAATCGCGGCGGCGGTCGATGCTTGCCTGCCGGTGATCGAGCAGGCGACGCAACTGGGGGCGGACCTGTTGGTTGTTCATCACGGGATGTTCTGGAGCGGTGCGCAGAAGCTGCAGGGCGCGGCGTATCGGAAGCTGAAGCTGGCGTTGGACGGAGATTTGGCGATTTATAGCGCGCACATCCCGCTGGACGAGCATCCGGAAGTCGGCAACAACGCGGTGCTTTGTCGCGAGCTGGGACTGAAGGGTGGCGAGCCGTTTTTGCCGTGGAAAGGGATTACGCTCGGGCTGAAGTTTGAGACGGAGCTGGATCGTGCTGCCTTGGTGGAGACGACCCGGAAGGCGGTGGGCGGTGCGGCGGTGCATCTTTGTCCAGGAGGGCCGGAAACGGTGCGAAAGGTGGGCGTTTGCACGGGTGGAGCAGGTCCGGAAGTCTTCGCGGCGGCGGCGGAAGGCGTGGATACCTTCATTACCGGCGAGGGCCAACACTGGACCTACACTGCGGCAGAGGAACTGGGGGTGAACCTGATTTACGCGGGCCATTATGCGACGGAAACCTTCGGGGTGAAGGCGCTGGCCGAGCATCTGGCAAAGCAGTTTGACGTCGGTTGGGAGTTCATCGATCACCCGACCGGGTTGTGACGGTCAACGAGCCAGCGAACCTGAAGGTGGCGATCCGCAAAATTGGCGCGGAGCAGCATGACGCCATCATCGTGGATCACTTTTTTCGCGACGCGGAGGCCGTCCGGGCCGAGGCGCTGAAGCTGCCCTATGCGGCGCCGCCGTATCCCTATCCCGGGGTGATTTCGAAACCGGCGTGGGACTACCGGCAGATCGTTCAAGTCGTGAGCCATCTCGTCGGTCGAGAGATCCGGCCGGAGCAAGTCACGTTTCGATTCTCCATGGTGACGATGACGGGGGCGGAGTTGCAGCCGTGCCAGCGGATTCCCCACGTCGATCCCGTGGCCGTGGCCGGGCTCATTTACCTGACGCCGCCGGAGCAATGCCAGGGCGGGACCGCGTTTTATCGCCATCGTAAAACGGGGGTGGAACAGCTTCCGGGGCGTCCCGGCGCCGCGTATCGGGAAACGATGGCCCGGTTCGGTCACACCCGCTTGGACACCTGGGCCGAGGAGCTATTTACGCCTTCCCAGACGCCAGACGGCTTCATCAGCGAGACGAATCAGGACTGGGAACTCACCAGTTTGGTCGAGATGCAGTTCAATCGGCTCCTGATCTACAACGGAAAGGTGTTTCACTCCGGCTACATTCAGGACGGCCAGTTCGGCGAAGGGCTGGAAGAGCGGCGCCTGACTCTGAATTTCTTCATTGAGCGATTTTAGCGCCCCGCCGCCGAAAGTCTGCGAAGTAGGTTGAATCCGGCGGAGGATTTGTTGATTCTGTGCCTTCCATGCTGCTGAACGTCACCGATCTCAAAACGCACTTCCACACTCGCGAAGGAGTGGTGCGCGCGGTGGATGGTGTTTCGTTCGAACTCGACAAGGGAAAGACCATCGGGATTGTCGGCGAATCCGGCTCCGGGAAATCCGTCTGTTGCTACTCCCTGCTCGGCTTGATTCCGATGCCGCCGGGACGGATCGAAGGCGGGACGGCCATGTTCGATGGGATGGATCTCCTCACCTTACCAGAGGAGAAGCTGCGTCAGGTTCGCGGGAACCGGATCTCGATGATTTTTCAGGATCCGATGACCTCGCTGAATCCTTACCTCAAGATTTCGACCCAGGTGATCGAGCCGCTCCTGCTTCACCAGGACATTTCCAAGGAAGAAGCGATCGAGCGCGCCATTGCGGAACTGGCGGCGGTGGGTATTCCCGATCCCGGAAAGCGGATTCACAGTTATCCGCACGAGTTTTCCGGCGGGATGCGGCAGCGCGTCATGATTGCGATGGCCTTGATCGCGCGACCGGAAATCCTCATCGCGGACGAGCCGACCACCGCTCTGGATGTGACCGTGCAGAAGCAGGTTATGGATTTGATCAAAGCTCGCCAGCAAGAACTCGGCACCGCAGTCATCATCATCACTCACGATCTGGCGGTGGTGTCTGAAGCCTGCGATGTCGTTCACGTGATGTATGCCGGGCGCATTGTCGAATCCGCCCCCACCGATCTCCTGTTTTCGGATCCTCGCCATGCCTACACCCGTGCCCTGCAGCGTTCGATTCCCGCGATGCAGCCGAAAGGCGAAGACCTCTACACGATTCCCGGGATGCCGCCGAATCTGGCGTCCGAAATCAAGGGTTGCGCCTTTGCGCCGCGTTGCCGTACCCAGACGCGAGACCAGTGCCTTACGGACCGCCAACCGGAATTGATCGAAGTGGAGCCCGGGCATTGGGTCCAGAACTGTCCGGGATGTCTCGGCCCGCTTTAACCCGCCTGCTTTTTTCCCTCAACGTCACTCAGCATGTCCTACCTCGAGCTCAACCAAGTCAGCAAACACTTCGCGGTGCAGAGCGGAATGTTTCATGAGAGCACCGAAGTGGTTAAAGCGGTCGACGGAGTTTCTCTCAAGGTGGAGAAGGGCGAGATCCTCGGATTGGTCGGCGAAAGCGGCTGTGGGAAAACCACCCTTTCCCGCCTGATTATGCAATTGATCCCGCCGACCAGTGGCGAGATCATTCTCGATGGCGAGCGACTCAGCGAACTGCCGCCGGAAGAAATGCGCCGCCGCCGCCCCAACTTCCAGATGATTTTCCAGGATCCCTACGCCTCGCTCAATCCCCGGATGACGGTCTACTCGACCCTCGCCGAAGCCTTGCGCTCGAATCGGGATTCCGCCAAGCCGACCAAGCAACGTCCGCTCATCATCGATCCCCAACTCTTCAAGGTCTGGCGGCGCGCCCGTCGGATCAAGGAGAGCCACCAGCGCCGGCTCGTCAGCGAGCTGATGAATCGGGTGGGCCTGGACCCGCGCTACATGCGGAAATACCCGCACGAGTTCTCCGGCGGCCAACGCCAGCGTATCGCCATTGCCCGTTCCCTAGCGCCAGAGCCGAAGCTCATTCTGGCCGACGAGCCAGTTTCCGCGCTTGATGTTTCGATCCAGTCCCAAATCCTTAACCTCCTGCGGCAGCTGACTCGCGATCTGGGTTTGACAATGATCTTCATCTCGCACGATCTCGCCGTGGTGCGCTACATCGCGGATCGCATCGTCGTCATGCAAAGCGGAAAAATCGTCGAAGAAGGCAAAGCCGAAACCGTGTTCGATCACCCGTCGCACGATTACACGCGGAAGCTGCTCGCGGCGATTCCGAAGATCGCGGCTTACACCTAGCAGGATCCTCTCGTCCATGAATCCCGACCGCATTGTCCGCCCCCCTCGCCGCTGGAACCCCAAGCTGTCTCCCTTCGTTACGGCCCTGATGCAGGGGGAGTGCCGTCGCCGGGCGAAGCGGGAATGTGGATTGGTCAGCTACGAGATCCAGAACGCGGAGATCGTCCGCAACGCAGTTTCCGCCGGGCACGGCATCCTCATCACGCCGAATCATCCGACGCATGCGGATGCGTACGCGATGAACGCGGCGGCCCGGGCGGCTCGCACCTCCTTCTACTTCATGGCCGCCTGGAACGTGTTCGACCGGACCCATGCGCTCGGGCGTTGGATCATGCAGAAGAACGGCGTGTTCAGTGTCGACCGCGAAGGCACCGACGTCGCCGCGCTGAAGATCGCGACGGAGATCGTCCGGGAGAAGAAGCATCCGCTCGTCATTTTTCCGGAGGGCGAAGTGTACCACTGCAACCAGCGGGTCACTCCTTTTCGCGAAGGGGCTGCGGCGATTGCTCTCATGGCTGCGCGGAAGGCGAATCGGAAGACCATCTGCATTCCTTGCGCTCTCAAATACACCTACCTGGATGATCCGACCGAGAAGCTGGAAAAGCTCATGACGGAGCTGGAGCAAGCCATCCACTGGCGTCCGCGCCCTGATTTATCGCTGATCGAGCGCATTTACCCCGTCGGAGGCGCGCTCATGGCCCTGAAAGAGCTGGAGTATCTCGGCAATGTCCGGAACACGCCGCTTCAGGAACGCACCCAGTTTCTGGCCGACTACGTGTTGTCGACCCAAGAAGAGCGCTACGCCGTTCCCCATCCTGCGGAGACCATCCCGGAACGGGTCAAAGGGCTGCGGCGCCGTTTGCTGGAAGTGACGGAAGCTCAGGGCGTCAATGCCCGGGTCGATCGCGATTTCGATGACCTCTTTTTCGTGATTCAACTCTTCAGTTATCCGGGGAACTACGTCGCGGAAAAGCCCACCATTGAGCGAGTCGCCGAGACCTTGGACAAGTTCGAAGAAGACGTCCTCATGCGCTACGCTCCAACCCCGCGCGGCAAGCTCAAGGTGACCGTCCGCTTCGGAGAACCGATCGAAGCTCCCGCCGAGCGTCGCAAAAGCAGCCCGGAAGAACTCACCCTCCAGCTGGAAGGTGCGGTTCAAGCGATGCTGGACGAAATGGAGTAGGCGCCTGGGAACAACGTTCGGAAGGAACAGCGCGCCACCGGCATGAAGCCGGGCCTTGTGCCCGTGGAACCGAGATCAACAACAGACACCCGTTCCAAATTTCCCGCCACGGCCCGGGCTTGCCCCGGTCGAGCGATGTCTCCTGTTGGAGGCATCCCAATCGTGGACCGACGTCCAGAAGGAACAGCGCTCCGCCGTTGGGTTCCGGGCGTGGTTATTCCCCGAGGGAGCCTGAATGCGCTCCCACCCCGAAGTCTCGACGGGCGGTCGAGATGGTGATGGTAAAGCCGCCGATGACGTCGATCAGCGAAAGCAGGGTCACGATCAAAAACGTCGATGTTCCACAGGCTTCCACGACGAGGAATTCAACGAGGAACGCGATGAAAACGAACATCGACAAGACGTGTTCCACGATCGAACTCACGCTGGTCCGGGTCGATTTAAACAGCTCGATGTAGAGCACAAAGACGGATATCAAGAGGAGAATGTCCGCAGGAAGTGGCTGCCAGGTGGCTCCGGAGATCAAGGGAATGTTCGCAATCGGCTTCGGCCCCTTGCGTTCGGGCGTCGGCTCGACCACCACATCCGGTTCATCGGCGATTTCCTCACCGGGAAGCGCCCCATCAATCGCATCCACCGCATTTTCCACGACTTCGGCGACCGGACCGGAAACATCCTGCACGGTTGGCTCCAACAAGAGATCCGGCTTCGTGAAAATGATGATATTGTAAAGGAGCAGAACGAAGACAAACAACGGGCATCGAAGGAGAAATCTCATGGCTGAATGATGATGGTAGATTTGGGACAGGGACGAGCGAAGCGTTGGACCCTAATTGCCGACAGTTTCTTCGCAACTTGCGTCTTTAACAAGGTCGCTCGGGAAATTCAAGACCTATTCCGCCGCAACTTCGCAACGGAGGAACTCAGGAATCCTCCCACAAACGGAGCAACTCTCCCGGCTGATTGATCAAATCCAGCGCTCCGTGCTCCAACAGCTCCTCCCGTTCTCGGAAGCCCCAGGTCACTCCCACCGCGTGGATACCCGCCGCCGTCGCCGTCTGCATATCCGTATCCGTATCTCCCAGATAGAGGCAGGCTTCCGGGCGAACCTTTAGCTGCTCCAGAATCTGAAGGGCTCCAGCCGGATCCGGCTTTTTCGGCACGCCCTCGCGCATCCCGAACACCACTTCCCACGGCCAGCCTCCCACAAATTCCGCGATGCATTTCTTGGTAAACTCATCCGGCTTGTTGGACAGTACCGCCAGCTTCACGCCGCGTTCCACCAGGGCATCCAGCATTTCCGGGATTCCGGGATACGGCCGCGTCTTCGCGTTCCAGCGTCGCCCATACTCCGCCCGATACGTCTCGACACAGCCTTCGAAGACCAGCGAATCTGCCGCCGCTTCCGCCGGAAGAATCCGCTCGACCAGGACCCGCACGCCATCCCCCACAAAATGTTGGTAGGCCGCGACCGGGTGGGTCGGGAACCCGGTCGCCTCCAGCATCGCATTGGCCGAGTCCGCCAAATCCTCCAGCGAGTCCAGCAAAGTTCCATCCAGATCGAAAATCGCAGCTTCGTAGCGCATCGTTCAGGAATCGGGTAGGGGAGGAAGCCGCGCCAGGAAAAAGATTCGCAATTCCCCCGGGCGGAAGGTAGGGCAAGTCATGTCGAAACCGGTCGTCGCCAGCTACTGCGCCACCTTTCTCGCTCCGGAGATGCTCCACGTCTACCGGCAGATCACGGGGTTGCAGGAGTTCCAAACCCGGGTCATCACCCAGAAATGGATTCACGGGGACAAGTTCCCCCTTCCGGTCGATCAAGTTGCTCTGGTCCGGAAATCGCGCGCCCGCGCCTGGCGAAAACTCTGGTCGAAACAGCTGCTCGATCGCCCCATCCTCGTCTCCTCCGGCCAGGCCGACGCCATTCTTCGGGAGATCGATCGGGCCGACGCCGCGCTCCTCCACATCTACTTCGGCCACATCGGTGTCTACCTCCTTCCGGTGCTGCGCCGCCTGGAAATCCCCGCCATCGTCTCCTTCCACGGGGCTGATGCAGGCGTCGATGCCCGTAAACCGCACTATCAGGATGCCCAGGAAGAAGTCTTCCGGCGCTGCGCCAAAATCCTCGTCCGCTCCACCTCGCTCGCGGCAGAGCTTCAGGAACTCGGTTGCCCGGCAGAGAAAATCGCCCTGAATCGTACCGGCATTCCTCTGGAAGACTGGCCCGTCGTCCATCGCATGCCGCCCATTCAAGACGACTGGAGGCTCTTTCAGGCTTGCCGGCTCATCGAGAAAAAAGGGCTCGACCTCTCCGTCCGGGCCCTCGCGAACATCCTCCCCCGGTTTCCCCGTGCGCGACTTCGCATCGCCGGGGAAGGCCCCCTCCGCATCCCTTTGCAAACC
>CAYGQD010000108.1:0-22527 GCA_964351855.1 uncultured Verrucomicrobiales bacterium | reverse complement strand
AACCCGTTGGTGACGCCGGTGATCCTTACACCGGTTACGACCGGTTCGGGCGCACCGTGGAGATGCTTTGGGAAACGACGCCCGGTGAAGCTGAGCTCGATCACTTCGTCTGGGGGTATGATCCATCCGGAAATCGAACCTGGAAAGCGAACCTCGCCGCCAGTTCGGGTCAGGACGAAAAGTACGGGTATGACGACCTCTACCAAGTGACCGAAGCTGCTCGCGGCAACCTGAACCTCAATTTCACCGCAATCGGGGCCATCCCCGACAACGCCCAAACCTTCACCTACGATCCGACCGGAAATTGGGATCGCTTCACCAACGCCGATGACGGCACCGAAACCCTCGATCAAAGCCGAGTCCACAATCAGGACAACCAAATCACCCAGCTCGACGACTCCAATGGCGGCATTCTCTACGACCGGGCTGGCAACGCCACCCAGATGCCGCCGGACAAGGAAGGGGACTGGAGCAAGTTCTACCGCTTGAAGTGGGATGCCTGGAATCGGCTCGTCGAAGTCAAGAACACCGCCGGAGCCCTCGCCGCCACTTACGCCTATGACGGCACGACGCGCCGCACCACCAAAACGGTCAGTGGCACCACGACGCACTTTTACTACAACGATCAGTGGCGACCGGTTGAGGAACGCGAAGACGCCAGCACCAATGCCGAGAGTCAATACCTCTGGGGAAACCGGTATCGGGACGACTTGGTTCTGCGGGACCGAGATACCACCGGGAACGGCACGCTTGATGAGCGGCTCTATGTGACGCACGATTACTTCAATCCGACCGCCACTCTCGACGCCTCAGGTGATGTTCTGGAGCGCTTTGGATATAGTGCGTTTGGTATCCGGCGGATTATGGCGGCGGATTTCACGGCTCGCGCGGCGAGTAGCTACTACTGGGACTTTGGGTTTCAGGGACAGTTCCTCGATGAGGAGACTGGATATTATGACTATGGATACCGGTGTTACTCACCAGATTTAGGGCGGTGGATTTCAAAGGATCCCTTAGGAGAAGAATCAAGCGAAGTTACCAAATATTTCGAAAATGGAAAATCTCTACGAAATCACCCAACACTTAGCGCAATTTTCGGTGGGGCGCATCCTGATCGGCTATCTGAATTAATACTAAAAGCTCAAAGTGAACCGTATCTCTTTGTTGGGGATGCGCCTACTAACTCAATTGATAAGATTGGATTAAGTGGTTTACGAAGTAACTTTTGCCACTACCAAACTATACATCAATTTAGGAAAAAAACCGGACACATCTTGCTCCCTAGAATTCCTGAAATCTGCCACCCGTGGTCATGTTTTATTGTTGGCACGCTGATTTATAGTAATTGCCCACCCAGTTCGTGCCCAAGTGCAAGAACCCGCGTAGAAGTGGCAGTAACAGTCCCTCCTGGATTTATTGTTTGTCCAAAAATTACAGATTGGAAGGAGGATTGTCCCTGAATAAATGAAATTTGGTATTATAGATACACCGAAAAGGATAGAATGGTTCAACTCGATTTGTTTCGGGCTATACATAGCCTTAATATATGGTTTTTATGGAAATATTAAAGCGATCGCAATTTCCAGCTTCGCCCTTATTGGTGCACTTCTTCTCCGGAGATTTTTCAACAGGCGATCACAGATAGATAAAGACCAAAGCAACATCGAATAGTGTTAGGGCATCCATCCCTTCGCCAGTAACTCGGTTTACCCGGGAACCAACCAACCCTCGACCACGACTTACACCTGCATCTATTTCACCGAAGATGGTGGATCGAGCGATGGCGGGAACGTTCCGGTGACCCAGAACCCGGCCAACCAGATCACCGGCAACACGGTCATCGAACAAACCTTGACCAGTTACAACGAAGCAACGAAGTCAGCCCAGGCCGTCCTCACCACCCAAATGCTGCCGGACAAGTACGGCGACTGGAGCAAGTTCTACCGCTTAAAATGGGATGCATGGAATCGGCTGGCTCAGGTCAAGGACACCAACGAGGCCCTGGTCGCCACCTACGCGTATGACGGCACCACCCGCCGCACCACGAAAACCGTCAGCGGCACCACTACGCATTTTTACTACAACGACCAATGGCGACCGGTTGAGGAGAGAGAAGATGCCAGCACGAATGCCGAGAGTCAATACCTCTGGGGCAATCGCTACCGGGATGATCTCGTTCTACGTGATCGTGACACAAACGGCAGCGGCACGCTCGATGAGCGACTCTATGTGACCCATGATTACTTCAACCCCACGGCGATTCTCGATACGTCAGGGAATGTTCAGGAACGCTACGGTTATAGTGCGTTCGGTGTTCGGAGGATCATGGCAGCGGACTTCGCGGATCGGGCAACGAGTAGCTTTGATTGGGAATTTGGGTTCCAGGGTCAATTTCGGGATTCGGAAACTGGATTCTACAATTATGGATACCGGTATTATTCGCCAAAGATTGGGCGATGGACATCTCGCGATCCAATCAAAGAAATCGGTGCCCCCAATTTGTATGAATTTGTTAATAACTCACCTTTTGTGTACGTCGATTTTCTCGGCCTAACTGACGATGCAGGAAAGTCGTTAAAGAATTATTGCACTATCACCATAGCGGTGGGCCATAGCGTTAGCACAACCGGCGAAAATATCGAAAATATGCTCGGACCTAGGGACGGTTTAGAGCGTGACTTGACAAACTCAGATCGAATCGCGTGTGTCACCTGTTCTAGGTTGAACTCTAACAGCAAGCAAAAAGATAAAGGCCGATATGTCCCGGATCATAACAAAACTAGGACAGATGGATATATCTTCCCTGGGACTGAGCAGGCAATGAAGGGCCATGATCAATATGACGCAAATCGAAGTGACAAGACCGTATCAGGGGCTTACGCGAAAGAGTTTGCTAACGCGCAAAAAGAAGCGGTGGATCTATGCAAAACATGCTGTCGATACGGCGTTGCTATCTTCGCTCGAGGTATTGATCTTGATGGAGATAATTGGCTGGCTGCTGTTTTGTTTAGGAACCAAGCCACCCCCGGTGCCGTTGTTGCTAGATATCATTGTGTTACAAAAAAATGGGAAATAGTATTCCCCATCCCTCCCATCCGATGAAAGTTTCAATTTTTTTATACGTGTTTAACGTTCTGATTCCCACTATTGTTATGAGCGGAAATCAATCAACCATGCTTGGAGAATTCCTACAAGTCTCGAATTGGGGCGCGCTGGTCGCAGCTGATCGTACAGAGCTTCAAATCGACGACCCATGGAGACCTGGTTGCTGGGGGTATAAGCTAAACTTTGCAAAAGGTAGAATATTCGTACCTGAAGATATCGCCGCTCTACAGGCCGGCCTGGAAGTAGCAGATTCAATTCATGGTTCGCAAACGCATCCTTGGATTGAAATAACCAGTCAATACCTGATATTGAATCGGTCTGGCAGGGCAGCTTTTCTAATTAGAATTGGAGATGAAGATCAGACCGTTGTTAAAATACACCAAGTAATACAGATTGGTAGAGATGAGGTTCGTTCTAATTTTATAAACGAAACTTTGATTTACATGGAATTCGTATCTAAGGACCTATGCAACCTCCTACGCCTGATGGAAGCGAATTTTGGGCCGGTGGATGAATTGAACGGCATCAAATTAAAAAAAGTTATGGATGGCCCCCCGAAGGTTGAAAAAAATTTCGGCTTTGACGAGCCCTTGTTAGAGAGTACAACAGATATGAAGACCGAACGGTCGATCTCCCAATAACGAGGGTGTTGTGGGTCAACATTTGGTCACCAACTCTCGGCGATGCTGGAGATCCTTACACTGGCTACGATTGGTTCGTGCGCACCATCGATATGCGCTGTGCCACGACCGCAACCGGCGCGGTTCGTGATCGCTTCCAATGGGGCTACGACCCGGCAGGAAATCGGACCTGGAAATCGAACTCTCCGCACGACCAATCTGAGCAATGCGTCGCAATCTCAAACTGATATCATTCATCGCAACATCGCAACCACAGCAGTCACCATTTGTCTGATAATATTTTACCTGGGTTTGCACTTAGCTCCAGTGATTACAATTCTCTTGCTAATTGCCACACTTTTGATACTCGCCGTTTTCCAATTCATTATTCATAACCGGGCTAACCGTCATTGCCTGAGCGATCAAGCGCTCGCAGAGTGAGGTGGCTGGCCCAAACGAAGCCAGTGGCTTAAGTGGAAGATAGAGATTTCTGGAAGGTTAGCAAAACCAAACCTAACCTGACCAGAATATGTCGAAGAGAAAGAGACGAAACTTTAGTGCGCAATTCAAGTTCCTGGTGGCCCTGGAGGCTGCCAAAGGACTGACCAGCGTCAACGAGATCGCCGCCAAGCACGAAGTTCATCCCAACCAGGTCAGCACCTGGAAATCCCAGCTTCTCGACGGAGGAAACGCCGTGTTCGAGCGCAAAAACGCCGCTGATCCCGCCGAGCAAGAGCAGGAGGCGCACACTGAGCAATTGGAGCGCAAAGTCGCCAGTTAGTCATCGAAAGAGACTTTCTGGTAAAAAAGTGCAAACAGCTGGGGATCGATCCATGAGAAAAGCCATGGTGGAAAAGGACTGTCCTCAGCTTAGCATTCGTTGTCAATGCGAGATACTCGCCGTCAATCGCAACCGGCTCGAATCCAAGCCGCCCAAATCGTGGGAGCCCAGCGTGTTGGAGCACGAAATGATGGAACTCATGTAGCTTTTGTCTGGATGCGTTGGCGGAAGCGGGCCGAGCACCGGAGATCCTCAACACCGATCAGGGCAGCCAGTTTACCGGTGTGGAGTGGTTGAGCGCGGTGGAGAGCCTCGGCGCGAAGGTTAGCATGGACGGTAAAGGTAGATGGCAAGACAACGTCCTCGTCGAGCGGCTCTGGCGCAGCGTTATGAGGGAATTTTCCTGCATGCCTACGACACGTTGCCCGAGCTAGAGGCGCTAGTGGGCGATTGGGTTGAACGCTACAATCAGTGGCGTCCGCACACCGCCAATGACGGCCAGACGGCGTGGCAGGCCTACCGAGGTGTGCTACCACTCCTGGAACGCGATCTCATAAGTGGAGGGGATTCTGCCCGCGAATTTGGCAATCTTTCGGCCTCGGCCTCAAGCCAGCCAAATTCGCGCCTGGCGGCTTGACGACGCCCTAACCAAAATTTAACCTAACACGCCTTCCGGAAATCCACCTTAAATCCGCAACTCGCTGGCAACGCTTCTCCAGCCACCTCAGAGCAAGCCTCGCGATTTTGACGTTCTTCGGCTGAAGCGAAAGGTAAATTAGTACAAATATTATCCCAGGTGAGAGTGACCAATGGCTCCCTGATGCGTGCCAAGCAGCCATCGCTTTAGCAATGAGGTAATGAGATGAGCCATTGGCAGCAGATCCTCTCCAACTAAGCAACCTTCAATTGCTTTTTCGTTTTTCGTCAGCCAGCCACTTCACTCAAAGAAAATGCCGCCCTTTTTGGGCGGCGAATTTCACGATTTCTGAAGAAATTTCAGTTACACCGTGACGAGTGGAGCCTGATCGGTTCCGGTGGTCTACGTCTAGCCTAGACCAATTGCCACTGATTTGGAAGTTCAGGGTTAATCTTCGACAACCGCTCAGGGATAATATCCTCAATTTTTGCGATCGCCTCAACGGTATCTGAGTGGCTTTTCATGATAAAACTCTTTAGGAGTGACAGACGGAGCTCTTCGGCCTGTTGAACCCAGCGGAGTTCTCGGAAAATCCGACACAACCAGAAATCGCCCTGATGCCCGATTGCAACTTGTTGAGGAAGGATTTCAACAAAGTACGGATGGAATAATCGCATTCCATCATCCACTTCTTTAGGAATGGGAGTTACCGGAATACCGCATCGAGTTTGACCCCAAACCCAAGGAGTTTTGTGAGTCTCGGTGTTGCTCATTACATGTTCAAATCGAGCTTCCGCTCTCTTGCCAACTATCTCATTATTTCTCTTCATTTTGCTTTTCGGTTGTGAAAACGAATCCACAGCCAAAAGCCTAGCCTGTTGCTTCGAATAACGAAACATGTTAACCTCGTAACAGGAAAGGCTCTTTGCCTCTCTTGTTGCCTCCCGCTCGTGGATAGTATTCTGTCGAATCACCACGGGTGCGGAGGTCTTTTCTTTTGGCTTAGGTCTTCAGCTAGAATTCATTCGTTTTTGTTTGGATGGTGGCAGATGATTCTGCCGGGGATTGTTTATTGAATCTGGAAGGTTCATTTTTCTGAATATTTCTCAATCGAATCAAAAACGATTCGATGGGATGAGCATAATCTTCTTGCAACCCTAAAGTCTAGCCCGAAATTTAAAAAGTATCGACTTAGTATCAACCACCTACCCGGAAAAACGACAAAATAATATAGCCGTATTGTTAGGGGTATGTTTTAAATGCAAAAACAATTTGGCTTGCGGGTCAATGGTGTAAACATTATTCCTTTAGGTATGAAACCAGACGAAAAGCCATCTCTTGCGTCTAGAAATGATACAAAATCCGCAGCAAAGCGGCTGACAACGGAGCGCCGAGACTTCATTCGGAAACGATTGGGCGACGTCGGTGAAGTCAGTTTCAGAGAAGTTCGCGAGAAGTTTGGCGACGCTCCGGGCCTAAGAGCTTCCATTAGTGGCGACATCAAAGCACTCACGAAGCTCGGCATGGATCTGGAGAGCAGCAGAGGGGTGATTACCAATATCAAACATCGTTCAATCACCGATGTTTATCGCGATGAGAACATTCACCCCACCGAGAAAGAATCGATCGCAAGGGCGACAGTTGGACTTCTCTGTGGTCTTAACGAACAGCGGGGAAATCTGAAAGGCTTTCATTTGGTTAGGGAATTCGAGCAGTGGGCAAAACTGCTCCCCGCGAAAAGCCCTGAAAAGACCGTTCTCTGGCCAAAGCTTCAAAAGCTCTGGGAAACTGATCGTCGAACTATCGCTTTTGATGCTTGCACTACCAACAATGCGATTGCCCGCCTACTGAAGCCGATTGATCTACCCATGAAATCATTGACGCAACTTGATGCGTGGACGAACAGCCGCACCATATTTTGGACATTAGGAGATCCCAAATGTCGAATCAAGACTTTCATTATCGGTGGGGGGCAGCAGCACAATATCGGGGCTGTCGTGGGCGGTCTGGCACTGGACTGCTTAGAGATCTGGAACCCACGATTCAGTGTGGCGATCGTTGGAACCAATGTGGTCGATATAAGCTACAAGCAATTGGGAGCCTACGATGACGCCGACGCCCGAATGAAAAGGGAGTTACTTGGTCGCGCTGCATTTCGGATCGTAGTGGCAGACAAGTCCAAATTCCGCACTGACAACCACCGGGGCGATTGCCCGTTCCTGCCGATTTCCAAGAAGCATGTCGATCTGATTATCACCGATAAGATTGACCCAGATTACCGCACCCTTCTTCAACAGGATAAGGATGATGTTGTGTCAATTCTAAGTGCTTCCGATTTGAATGGTGCATAAGCGCTTACTTCATGGGGCCACCGATGCGCAAGGTAAAGCCGTCATCGCTAAAGCCACACACTTAACGTCGCACAATATCTGTTTTGCGACGCAATGCTCAAAAGAGCCTTATTTTTAGCCATATTTTCCGCGAAGCCCGGACGATCGTTGGTATTTTAATTCAACGATTTCACCGGGCTCGAAGGTAAATCTCCTTCACGCCAATAGAAACTAAAGACCCTAAGGAAAACGGCCCGAGTTAGCCCACGTTTTTCGATTCTTGTCAAGAGGGGCATTTTTTGGTAATTCGCATTCTCACTCCCCTTGTCTCGCTGTGTGGCGAATGGTCAGAAGTTGAACGGAATCAGAGAGAATCCGATAGCGAACAATGTATGGAAGCCTGAGTGCCGCCCGATGAACTCCCGATCGAGGTGGTGATTCAGGAAACATGGTGGGGAATTCTTGTAGGTTATACTCCAGCTCTTCGAGTTCGAGAAAGAGAGGCTCAAGGTAAAATGGAGCTGTGGTTTCGAGGTAGTCCAGAATCTCCAGGAGAGCAGTGTGATACGAAGAGGATTCGCTAATTCTCATAGTTCTGTCTCAGATCTTCCAGCGAAGACTTCTGAACAGAGATTGTTCCATCATCAATCCCCTGCGCAATCAATGCAGCTTCGGCATCGCAAAGTCTTTCATAGGCCGCGGCAATCGCGGGGTTGCTGACTTCGAAAGTTGAGAGAACGGCACCCAGAAGAGAAACCCTCTCGATTAGCGAAAGATTGGCAGCTTCTTGAATGATTGCCCGATGTGTCATACCTCCAATCCTATCAAATCATTCATCGTTAAGCAATATTGGCCAGGATGCTTGAGCGACCCACCAGTGAAAACTGAATAGCCGTGAGGCAAGAAGACACCAGTTGTTCAGACAAGTTGTCCCGTGAGGCAGGCGATAGCCCCGACCGCGCACGAAAAGCCTGGAATCCAGGCCGACTGATAAGGAGTCTCCGTGGGGAGATTTGCGTGAGCGGTCGGGGGTGTGCCCGACAACTTGTCTGACCAACGGTGCCGTGTTTTCAACGTGAAATTGAAAACCAAGGTGCTCCCTCTGAGGGAGCACCCATTGGAGCAGGTGGATGGTGAGATTGAGAAGGATTCAGCCAGTATTAAAGACCCGTGAAAGACAATCACAGGTTGAGCCAATTGGCTCTATCAGCGACTGAATTGTAGAAGTGAATTAGTGAATTCAGACTAAAAGACCCACAGAAAAACTCTTTGAGTTCACTTCCCTATCCCAAGTCCAGAAATCCGGAATCGAATCTGATTCCGCGAAATACTTCGCAAACGCCACGAGGCGCGATTCATCCTGATCAAAGCTCTTTAGCATCATTCTTGAAATACCGCGAAGGGCTGGATTTTTTGCATCATTCTCAAGTTGAGTGCGGAATTTCTCGCGGTCGGATTGAAATACAAGATACTCATCACGAAGCTTTGATCGGACGGCGCTTTCCCGTTCGCGGAGAAAGTCAAGATAGGTATTAAAATGAGTCTCTTGGTGAAGTTGACGAGCGAGATCCTCTTTTTGGTTGGCAGCTCGGACTCTGGCAACGTCCCTACGCTTGAGCTGTTTTCGCGTGTCATTCAAAAACTGATCCGCGTAGATTTGGATTGCGGGGCAAAACTGATTCCTGGGTGAAGCTTGGGACTGGCAGAACCGGGCAAATTCAGTCCCCCATTCTACCGGATCGACATCAGAAGAAATGGCATGAAGCTCACTTAAAAATTGCTGAGCTTGGCGAAGATCCGATCGACACGGTTGAGTGAGATTTCCAACCACCAGATTGGGCTGAGCCTTCATAAAGGCTAGAACCAGAGTTCGAGCAGCTGAGCTTTCCAACTCGGTCGCTCCCCTGCTTCGTGGCAAGTTAACCGGGGCCTCCCAATTCTCACGAATGGCTTTGTGCAGTAGTGCTTTTCGGCTCTTGGGCTTCCGAGCGTCGATCCATTCGATTTGTTGTCGAATCACAGCCAATCCTTCCTTGGCTAGTTTCTCAGCAGTTGTGGCGTTAAACCCTTCTTTGCGAAGCAGTTCTTGCGCTTCCCTGTCAATTTCCCCCCTGACAACAGCTTCCGAATCGTTCGGATCGCTTTTGGTAGTTGTTTTAGAGGTTTCGTTTAAAGGTTTTGTTTCTATATCACTGCATTTTCGAGACTGATCCGACTGCATTGGCAGGACTCTTCCCAGTGCATTTTTGGGATTGCAGGCCCTGGTGCATTTTTGGGACTTCCCTAGTGCATTTTTAAGACCATCAGGCTTTGCCTCGAGTTCATTCCAGTTGAGCGAGTAAACAGATTTGGTGGCATCAATTCCTCCATTGTGAAGATCGAAAGTCCCGGTGTAATGGCGAGTGATGTAGCGCAAGTCCAGGCAAATCTTTAACCCGTCAGCAACGGTTCGTGGTTGCTTGATTCCAGAGAGGTTCTTGAAATCGTTGTAGGCAAGGCTGGCCTGCTGCTTGCGCTTGCCGGGGCGCGGGTCGTCGGGATCTTGAAAACCGATCGAATGGCGTGCGACAAGGCCCAGGATTTGGGAGACGGCTAGCCGACGTTCTTTCCGAAAGACCAAATCGAACAATTGATTGGGAATATCAGTACGATTGGCGTTGGGAATGTCTTTGGTGTAGAAGAAACCATGAAACTTCGAGAGGTCTTTGATGTAGCGGTTGTTTTCGTAGGTGTGATATCTGATCTCGTAAGAAATCTGAGGCGGATGATTGGAATCAGTCGTGCAGAGAATAAATTTGTTTCGAAGTAACTCATTGAGAGCCTTTCGAAGGTTGCTCCGTGCACAACCAAGTTTAATGAGGTTGGTGTAGGTAAAACTTGGTTGGCCATCGAATGGATTGCCTCGATCGTCGATCCATCGAAGTGATTGAATCATCATCGTCGACAGCAAGCGAAAGGCGGCTGGTGATGTGTGTTTAAGAGCGACATCAAAGAATTGATTTGGGATCGGTGTCGTATTGCTACTGGGAGGATCGAAACCCAAAAACTCAATCCCACATTCACCGTGTAGTGAATGCTCTTGAAGACTCTCTCTCTGTTCCCGATTTTCCCTCACTGTATCGGCTAAGATTTAGATACAAACAGGCTTGGCTGAATCTCGACCCTCCCTTCATCAACCTGTTGTTTGTAAAAACGGATAATCATGTTGATCGCTTGGCTTCTTTTAATTTGTGCCTTGGGACTCAGGGTATGATCAAGAAACTCCATCACATCCGGTTCGAAGGTAATGTTGCGAACATGTTTGTTAGCACTCGTCCTTTTACTCATGGTCATATTCTATCAGACCAAAGAATCATTCGATGAGAACGTGGATACAAAAATGTGGATAAGTGATTTCCTGCCAGGGTGTCAAAGTAAGATGAGAATGGTATGATTTCGTCAATGGAAGACCAATCGGAAAGTCAAAATTCGCGGGACTACTCCCCTACCCCGCCGTTCGTCGGCGTTGCGTCTGCGAATGACGCCGAACATCCTTCGTCTAGTTCGGTGACCGTTCGCGAAGATTCGCGAACCACCGGCGAAGAGGTCGCTCCCAACCTAGAATCTAATTTTGAGGTTTCGGCTCCTGATTCGCCGGTCATCGCCGGTGTTCAGCGAAAGGATTCCCAAGAGTCGTCGAAGGGCGACGACGTTTCGCGGATCATCGCCGAAAATTCGCAGCCGGAGTCGGAGAACATTCGGCGCAATCTTTCGATGCTAAGTGAACTGGAAAGACTGAGTTACAATTTGCTGACCGATGATGTGGTAAATTTGATTTCGGCGGAAGGGTTTACTCTGGGGAAACGTAGCATCCAGAAGCGATGTGCGAGCGGAGCGTTAGATGCCGTTTGGGATGATCTCAATTCAGAATGGAGAATCTCCGAATCAAGTGGAAGAGAATTCGTTGGCGAATGGATCAAGGCAAAGGAGCGAAAAGGGAGCCGTCCTTCGGCGACACCAGTACCGGAGAAAGAGAAAATCGAGACTGAACCGAAAACAGAGAGCAGAAAGCCAGATATAAAAGATGAGCAGGGCGAAGGAACGATGTGGGGAATGAATCGGGAAGAAGTGAGGGATCTGATGATTTCAAATTCGGCGAAGAGCCAGATGCTGACGACGCTGGACGAAGACAGAAAGCAGTTGATGAAAATGCTCTCGGAAAAGAGCGAACAAGTTGGCCGCCTTGAAGAACAGGTAAAAATGCTCTCGGATGGGAAATAGAAATCTGCACACCGCGATGTCGGGTCGACTTTCCCATCTACTCGAGGAGTAGGAACTATTGTTGACAAGTCTGGTTTTGAGTTAATCCTATGAGATGTCTCTAGGAGACAATCGCGGGTGCCCTAGATTTCCAGATTGCTGGAAGGTGGACAGTTTCTTGAAAAGCTTAGGGAGACTGAATTTTGCGACCTACTTTTACGTGGTTGCACCCGTGGGCGATCCAACAATTTTGTTGGATCGCCATCTTCTTCACACTCCATGAATCTTGAGCATCAAATCGCCACCTTTATCGAAGAGGATTCTTGACGGCTCTCATTGAAGCATCACGCCTATCACAACGCAGTCCAACTCGAGCATAGTCGAAAGTTGGGACGGGTTGTGAACTCTGGCCCCAAAGAAATTGAGACTCCGTTGTATTGGGGCGCAGATAGAAAACACAATCCATTCTACGTTCATAAACACCGCTCTCCAATCGCCAGATCGATCGCAAGGAAGATCCAGGCCGGCTCGTATGTGCCTTTTGCCCCTCAGACGATTCGGAAAAGGAAGGCTTCTGGCGGATTCCGGAACATTTCAATCTATCAGATTCCTGACAATGCAGTTTCCAGGCTCTACTACTCACGGTTGCTAAAAAAGAATCGCCATAGGTTTAGCTCATTCTCCTATGCTTATCGTGATGACCGCAATGTTCACTTTGCAATCCAGGATATTGCGATCGAGCTTGCAAGAACTTCACGCCTATTTATAGCGGAATTCGATTTTTCCAAGTTCTTCGACACCATCGACCACGACTACCTAACCGCGCAATATGATAGGAACGGATTTTTGATAAACGCAGAGGAAAGGCGTGTGATCGAAGCGTTCTTGACTGGCAAAGAAGGCATCCCACAAGGGACCTCCATTTCACTGTTTCTCGCAAATCTAGTCTGCTGGGAATTGGATAAATCCCTGGAGCGCAATGGAATTCAATTTGCAAGATATGCGGATGATACTGTCATTTGGTCACGGGAATACAGCAAAATTAATACCGCATTTGGATTGATCAGTGATTTTTCAGAGAAGGCTGGAGTTGCCATCAACCCGAAGAAGTCTGAAGGAATTAGTTTGTTATGCGATAAAGATGCTTCTTCTGAGTTGGCGAGGAGGAAAGATGCAATTGATTTTCTTGGCTATGCGGTATCCAACAAGGCTGTTTCGATCAAGAAAGAGTCGGTGAAACGGATTAAACAGCAAATCTCCTATATCCTATACAAACACCTCGTCCAACCTCTATTGGGACAACAGCTTCGGGCAATTCGAATTCCGGCGAATAACCAGGATTGTCATTTGGTGAGCGCGATTCTTGAGATTCGTCGATACCTTTACGGGGATCTATCAGACGAGATGCTTCGGAGGTACCTAAATGGAAACCTTCGTAGGCTTTACTTCAAGGGATTGATGAGCTTTTATCCGCTGCTTACTGATGAAGATCAACTGAAGCAATTGGACGGTTGGCTAGTCACAGCAATCCACAAAGCCGTTCGCAAACGGTTAGCTCTCCTTAGGTTGTGGAATTTTGAGCGTGGAAACACTTTTCCGTTTAACATTCCGAGAAGCGAAATTCCAACTGTCTACAAAGCCCAGGTGGTTAATGGGAAACATCTCTTACGAGTGCCTAGTTTTCACACCATATTTCTAGCAATAAAAAAGGGGGTGGCTGATGTGGGAATCGAAGAGACAAGCTATGCGAATGTAATCTATTACGAATAGAACAGGAAGGCCATATGCCATCCTATTCGGAGACGATTCATTAGGCAACGCGAATCAAAAACGAAAAAGCCGCTCCGAAATACTATCGGGCGGCAATTGGTCTATTTCTGGAAGTCACCAAGTTTGTGATCATCGCCAAAATGAAGATCACGCTCAATCCTCAGACCACCAGGGCCGCGAACATTCAACAGCTCGAGCAATGAAAAGGAACCCAGTTCGTTTTCAAAACCGTGCACAAGGCCGAAGAAAATGAAGTCTTCTGGATCAAATTCGGTCGCAAACCAAATCCAGTTTGACCATGGAACGAAGAACTTGGCGACGATGATCGCATCCATTCCTTCTTGTCGGCCAAGTTGATGAAATCGATCAAGCAATTCCTGAGTGATCAGTTGATGACCGGGATGAAGGGGCATGAGAGATTCAAGAATCTCTTCGAGTGTAAGATCAGATTTTTCTTTCATAGCAATGAAGTTAGGTTCTGAACTACACTACCAAAATCGATTAGATCAGGGAAGGGGATGAAGGATGGCGAACAAGATTGAATGAGCCGCTAGGCTCCACCGACCCAAAATGGAATCATGATCCACGGATGGTGCAAAAAGGGCAACTCGTGCCAGCTCGAAACATGGGAGCGGCGATCCAATCAGTAAGATCAGTCACGTTCGCGAAACCGCTTCAGAACCCGCTCGAAATCATCGGCTCGCATGATTCCAGAGTCGTGATAGGCGCGTGCGTAGTTCATCGCTCGTTCGGTAATGGTGTCAGATTTCGCTGCGTTGAGACTCTGAGGCAGCCATTCTAAATTCATGAGAAGGTTATCAACCAGTGGAACGACTGCTTTAGGGACGATGTGTTCGGAATCCATTCGTTCCCCGGCAAATTCGGTCAAGGTCGCATAGGGAGCTTTGCCCTCGGCCATCTTCCGAAGATTCTCCGGTGTGTAGAGACCGTATCGCAATGCTTGCTCGTGGTTCTCAAGCAGTCTTGCAATGGTGAGTTCCTTCAGGGCGGGTGGAATATCACTGACGGGCATCGCTTGGTCAAGCACCTGCCGTAAGTTACATCGATCACGGTAAGCTTGATAGACAAGAAAGGCGACGCGACGGTGATCGTCGTTGAGACTTCTTGCCTGCAATTTCCAGTAGTCAGGGTCATACTCGAGCCAAGGTCGGAGCTGTTCGGCATGGAAAGCAGTTTCCTCACCGCGCTCAAAGGCGTGCTGTCCAAACCATCCCCCAGTAGCGCCAACAACAAATGCAAACAGTAGCGAGAGAACTGACCAGTTAACGGTTTTTCTGTTCGCTACGACAGGTTGGGGAATGACAATTCGTTCTGACACGAAGGAAAAGGTCGCAAGAAGATCGTTCCGAGTCAACGTTCGGATGAAACAGACACAAACAAAAAGCAGAGCGAGGTGTCATAACCCATATGCGCAAGGCTTCGGTCCAGGCGCTCAACAACTCGGCTCTGCATCCGGTTCCCGCAGATGGAGAGAGGACAGCACTTTGAGACGGGGCTCCCCCTGATAGGCTCTCGCAGGCCCTGGCAACAGAGCTACCCATCATTGTTGCCGTTTCGGCCAGGGGTCAGGGGGAGCGGGGCCCGTCACAAAAGTGATCCCGCAAAACCATCGAGGACAACCAGTGAAAGGATGAAAATCTCAAGCCGCGAAGGTAGACGCTGCGAGAATCCTAAAAAAAAGGGGGAAGGTTAGCAGGTTAGCAACAAACAGATTCGTCGCGGAGTCAGAACAACGTCAAGAGAAAGTGAGTCCAGTCCATAGAAATAAGCCGCCCAGATTCTACTGGACGGCTCGCTTGAGGAATCGAATAAACAGACAGACTGCTGGTCTCTAGGTTTTTGCTGTTTCGGTGGAATTCGCCTTCGGTGAATTGTATTGGAAACTCGACACATAGAGAAACGTCCGTGATCGTGGTTGATCTCCATCTTTCCATTCGTCGGTTTCGAGATGTCCGGAAAGAAGCACGTTCACTTTTGGGGTGACCGTTTCTGCAAAACGCCGTGCGGCTTTCCCATAGATTTTGAACGGAATCAAAGCTCGTTTTTCAAGTGCTTTGGAACCCGCATCAATCCGTAGTCTCCAATTATGAATGATGAGACCTTCGACGACACAAGCATCATCACCTTCGCCAATATCTTTCAGTTCTGGTGAAGCCGTGATGTTTCCAGTGATGGAGAGTTGATTAAGAGATACCATTTTCGTTGTTGCTAGAGTTATTGGTTACAGTTCTTGATTAAAGTTACCAAATTTAGTTAGCACAGGCAAGGTGGTGGATTGGCTCAATGGAAATTGAGATTGAGAATTCGATGGAGATTGCCTCTCGCTCATGGTGGAACCGTTTTGCGTGTCATCACTTTTGAGCTGGGATCGATGTGATGCGTTCCGCCGGAGATAATTTGAGAAGGGGTGGCAATCCTTGTGACACCGGGCGATAATAAAAGCGGATGCTCTTGTTTTGAACCGAGCCATCAGACCTCGGGGCCTCGTTTAACCATGACGGTTGGCTCTGAGAGATAGCGACCTGAAACGAAGAGCACCGAACAGGGAAGGAGGTGCGCTAACTTCGAACAAAGATCGAACGTGATGGTTTGGTTGGGAGCATGAACACTGAAGATTCCATCATTGGGCATAAAGAAGTTGGTAGAGACGTGATTTCCATCGCGGCTGCTTCACGCACCCAGCATCTCGTTTGTGTGGGCCAGACCGGGACAGGAAAATCGACGCTCCTTGAAAACTTGATCATCGCAGATATCGAACGGGGAGCTGGAGTTGGCTTCCTTGATCCGCACGGGAGTTCGGCCGAACGAATTTTGGATGCGATTCCAAGAAAGAGAATGAAGGATGTGATCTACTTCGACGCGACCGACCAGGAGTATCCAATTGGCCTTAACCCATTGGCGGGAAACTACGAACCACAACTGATCGCGTCCAACCTTGTCTCGGCCATGAAATCGATTTGGAGTGAATCGTGGTCGGATAGCCGACTGCAACATCTCTTGTATCATTGCTTGGCGGCCCTTGCCGAATGTGAGAACACAACCTTACTGGGAGTGCAACGCATTCTAATGGAACCGGGCTATCGGAGATGGGTTTTGAAACAAGTTCGAGATCCGCTAATCCGGAGATTCTGGGAAATGGAATTCTACAATTGGGACAAGCGCTACACCCAAGACGCCATCGCTGCGGTACAGAATCGCTTGGGGCAGCTCGTCAGTCGCCCCGTGATTCGAAATGTCATTGGTCAAGTTGCAGACAAGATTGGATTCGGCGAAGCGATGGACGAAGGAAAGATCATCATCGTCAATCTTCGTAAAGGTGCAATTGGCGAGCAGTCTTCCAGCTTTTTGGGGAGCTTGATCGTGACCCAGTTCCAATTGGCAGCCATGTCGCGTAAAGAAGGCGCGCGACCATTTTATTTACACGTTGATGAGTTCAGTAGTTTCGGAACGACGAGCTTCGCTTCAATGTTGAGTGAAGCCAGAAAGTTTGGATTGGGCCTAACCCTCGCAACACAATTCACCAAACAAATTCCAGAGCAAACGCTTCAAGCGGTCTTTGGAAACGTCGGCTCGACGGTTGCCTTTCGTTGCGGTTATGAAGACGCGCTAAACTTGTCGGCGCACTTCGGAAAAGAGTATCCAGAAAAGAGTTTTGTGGAATTGGGGAACTTCGAAGTGCTTGTAAAAATTCGCGAAAGGAACGGTCGAGCGTTTCCGGTGCAGGCAAGAACGTTGCCACCCATCGAGAAAACGTGCGGTCATTCCGAGAGAATCAAAACACGTTCTCGAAAAAAATACGGAATGAAAAGAGCGGTTGTCGAACAGAAACTCGAGCGCTGGATGGCATGACGGGTGGTCAATCGGAAAACCTTCTCGTCGTTATCACAAAGAAAAAAGCAGTTCGGTCATGCGACCGAACTGCCAGGAACAAGATGCTTACGAGGTAAGAAGGCTATCAATTGTTTCCCATCGACAAAAGTGACGGTGAGAAAGTTTCGCGATCACTTCGTGGGCGTACGCTTCATGTTCGGGAAGAACAGCAACGAGGATTGCGCCATGCTCCGGATCAAGAATCTGAGAGATCAGATCGATTTGGGCTTGGCTCAAAGATTCGCCCATGGTGGAAACACAAAAGGAAACTTCCGAGGTGCTGAGAGCCTGCTCCAAACGCCACAGCTCAGGGAGATGCGGAGTCACAATCAGACGATCAACCGGTGGTTTCCCAAAGAAACGCTCACCATTGTAGAGGAACGCAGATCGGTCGAACCGGTAGCAAATTTCCTCGCGAACCCGTTCGTCATCAGGCCAGAGATATCTGGGCGATACGCCGTCGGATCCGATTCCACAGTAACCAACGATTGAACCGCTGGGAAGATGAAGGGGAGCCGCAATTCGAGAAGCAAACTTCCCACGCTGGCAATACCCCAAGCCAAACCGCTCAATTGTGGCAGCCGTCAGTCCAAGGGCGTTGCTCAAGCTCTCGTGTTCCGGGTCGAGTTTCAACGCAAAGTCCAAGGGAGCATTGACCAGGGTCGGCAGCTCAGCTTCGTTCTTGACAGAGGAGCCTGACTGACTATCATCACCGTCACCTACATTTGTGGATGAAGTGGCCAAAAGCTGCTCAGAAACAGCGAGAAGACCCTCTCGGAGTTCCAGTCCGACTAGAGGGTCTTTTCCTTGCATAAGGGCTATGAAATCAAGAATTGATCCACTCGCTCCGCAGCCGAAGCAGTGAAAAACCTTCATCGTTGAGTTCACGGAGAATTGTTTTTTGGTTCGGTCCTCCCCGTGGTTGGGAAGGGGACAGCCCCCACCGAGTTGGTGGGGATTCTTCTGGGTTGGCTGAAGTTCGATCCCGTAGTGTTCAAGCACTCGATCAAAGCGAAGCTGCTCACGCAGCACATCGAAGTTTGGTAGTTTCGTTTTCAATGACTAATCCTTTCAATTTAAGGTTCATTGACAATTTTACCGCACTCCATTGGGCAGGGGGAATTGACGAGCCCGAACAAAAATGGCGTTGTGAACGAGATGTATTTCCAAATCCAAACGCCATGCTCGGTGGGGAGTCTATTTCTTAATCTGTTTAGGTGGGATCAATAGTAGATGGTTAGCCTGCTTCGTGACCAGTCGCTCGCGCTCGGGACGTCGGATATAGACAACCGGCTCTTGATTAAGAAGGGGGTCAAAGTCAGGGTGACCTTTGACCGCTCGATGATACTCAAGCGGGTTTAGCCAGTGAGAACCAAACGGATTTTCGTTGAGCTTCTCAAACGTGGTTGCCCAGACCAAGCCTTTGATCGGTCGAGGATAGCGAAGGACTGTATCAAAAAAATTATTGCGACGTTCCTCAGTTTGAAAAACCATCAGTACTCGGAATGGAGTTTGCTTAGGATCATCAAACCCGAAGCGCTTGGCGTGCCCACCACGATTCAACCAGTCGCGATATCCGACCGCTTTGGAAAGCAAGGTGCGCCGACGTTCGGTCGACCGATCGACTTCCAAGTAAAAGTGATGGTCGCCGCCATCCTCGTGAATGACTCGAAAAAATCCATCTGGTTGGACGAACGATTCCTTCGTTAAGATCTTGGTTCCAAAGTTGTAGTCTCCCGTCTCGACAGGGCGAGTTGCCGGAAACTCGATCAACTTCGGCCAGGTGCAGAAACTTCGAACTGAGAGGGGAAGGGCTCGAGCTGCTCGGAGAAACGCAGCCTTCACCTCCACCACCTGATGTTCGTGCTCGATCGTCCGTTGCGCTACGAAAATACGTCGTTCGAGATTACGAAAGGACGTTTCGGAGTACTTCTGGCGAAGGGACTCATGGATCAGTTGAAACCCACGACGAGTCAGAAACACAAAGAGCTGCTCGCTACGTTCAATTCGAATTCGTTTTCCGTTAATGAATCGTGCGGCTCTCAGTTTGGCAACCCGCCGCTTCGCAGATGGATAGCGACCTTCAAAATGAATCTCAGTCACTTGCTGTAGAGATAGGAGTCGACTTTCGAAGAGATCTTTCAGCAACGACAAATCTCGTTCGGTCAATTCCAGACTTTGCAAAAAAGAATTCTTCATTGAGTCGATAGGTTCATCCTAATATACCTGATTACAAAACCTCATTATATACTCTGTTTTTCCAGTTTGACGGGCCCCAGTTATTCACGTCGCTTCCCGGGAGTTGTTAGTTGGCCATATTGGGACGACAATCGATTGACTTTCCATTCGTGGTTTCGAGTTTTCCGGAGAGAAACATACTCTTGACAACGGTCGCGCAATTGTTATTATACGGACAAGTTTGAATTTACCAGTGTTGAGCTTTTCGTGTGTGATATGATGTTATATCAACGTACAATTGTAGAATTAATCTCGACCCATGCGGGACAGTCAGGGCGTTGTGTGACTGGGCACAAGCCAGCAATATTTTAAATGTTGCAAACTGAGCAAGTGATGAAGACCTCAACAAGGCGGGCACGGATTTTCTGTGCTCGCCTTTTATGTTTAGCTGTTTTAGCCTTTTATGCGTGGTATTGGAGGCAAGGCATCATCCAGAACTTTCATTAGATCATCTTTCGGAGTATTCAGTATTACAAACCTATACAGAGCGTCATCAACATGAAGCTTGCTGTGAGTTTTATCGTAATATAAGAAAG
Source organism: uncultured Verrucomicrobiales bacterium (assembly GCA_964351855.1). Classification (GTDB taxonomy): domain Bacteria; phylum Verrucomicrobiota; class Verrucomicrobiia; order Verrucomicrobiales; family DEV007; genus JBCDHN01. The sequence goes on along the minus strand of CAYGQD010000108.1, from coordinate 2,380 downwards.
GCCGCCTAATATACTTTAAATCTGAATTAATCTCAGAATTCCCAATGAGAATTTTTGAGAAATATTTCTCAAGGTAAAGTACGATAGAGTGGGCTGGTTGTTGGAACTTGCCTGAATTGACGAGCTGAACTAATCGTTCCTGATTCACTCCATCAATCAGATCTTCTTTGCCCGCATCCAACAGAACCTTTAGTATCCAGTAGGTCATGGTTTTCCCATTTTTCCCCCGCTTTTTGTTCGCAACGAGATTCCGAAAAGATTCGTCTACGTCCGATCGATAAGTGTCAGTCACTGTCCCGACTGCTTCGTCAAATATTTTCTGGGACGAGAGCGTTTTCATATGCTCGCTAGTCTCCTCAACTTCAGAGGCCAAAAGGAAATGAGCAATCAGTTCATGAAGGACTCCAAGATTTCCCATAGATTTGTCTATCAATTGTTGTCTAATGGTTTGGTCAATGTGAACATTAAGTGCTTGGCATCCCTTAGCAATGACATCCTGCAGATGTTGATAGCTCGACCGCTCCACCGGTATTGGGGTAAAACGGCCAGGAAGATTATTCCCGCCCAGCGTTGCTCCTACCGAAACAGCGGTTTTCTCAACTCCACAAAGAATGAAAAAGACACCGTGATCAACTAAAGCTTTTAAAGAGTTTGCTAAATGACTGCGGGTGTTGTCGGAGAGGAAGTGACAGTCATCTAACACCACAAAGTCTATTCCTCGACTTTTAAGATTGGAAATAACGAAAGCGGTATCGATTGATTTTGGTCTTGTTGCATGACTAATAGTCTGAGTATTTTTTCCAGCTTCCAATTTGATTGGTGAATTTATTCCTCCGGAAACCCCTGTTTGTTTATTACTACTTACAGAATCATTAAGGGATCCATCGACGTTCGCCGTTATCCGTTCAAAGATCCGGGGAAGATCAAAATCCATTAGGCAACTAATCCAGATTGCTTTCTTGTTTTTCGATTCAAGGGCGTGCCGAATCATTGTGGTTTTTCCTTGTTTGCTGGGGCCTGAAATAAGGATGTGACGATTCATCAAGATCGCGCGACGAAACATGGCATCTTCATCGCGATCAACGTAGCATAAGGGGATCGAACTCCGTGTATTAAAGACCTCGGCGATTGAGAAATTTTTCATTGATGTTAGGACATTAGGAACTGGTGTGAATTTAGTCAGTTTACTAGCGGCAATGAGTGATCGTCACAGACGAATGAATTTGTTGAATTATGAGCAAGTTTTTGTAAAATTAAAGTCTAGTCATGGAGAATCGGTAAGAATTTCGGCACGGGGCGCTTGCATTTGGGTTCCAGGGATAATCGATCTTATCGTCCGAAGCCAAGGTTCCCGACATGCGCCGGATAAGGGGCTGTGTTTCGAAGGGAAATGTGACCAAGTGACCACGTGGAAAGCCCAGTTACTCGACGGAGGCAATGTCGTGTTCGAGCGAAAAAATGCCGTCAACGGCGCGCCATGTATTGCAGCGAAACGGCTATAAAAAAACGCGTTGGAAGGTGGGGCGAATGATGAACTACCTCGGGCTCAAAGCGATCTACCGCAAGCCGCAAACCAGCATTCCTGAGCCTGCCAACTCCAAAATATCCTTAGCTCCTGCGGGAGCGTGAAGCTACCGAACCGAACGAGATGGGCGGAATGTTAGGTAGTTCCTTTGGAGACTTGCCCTTGTGGTTTTTGGCTTCAGATTTGCCTGATAGGCTTGGGCTTGTCTTTGATTAGGTTCCCAAGTTAACTTATACTAGCTAAAAGATAGGTTGTCTTGACTATTCTTCACCTTCTGGTAGTGTATTGGTAGGTAAAATGATGTGCTATTTGTCTTGTACCTTCCGACGGAAAAACAGTTCAGCCCAGGTGGTGCCCCACCTGGGCTGACTTCGTGAAAACCACTGCTTAAAGGTTCTTTATTTCGCTAATTTAGGATAGATCTATCGATTTTCTTCTGTCAGCGTTCCTTAGTCTTGTAGATTTCTGAAGCCTGTTTAGCAGGATTTCTCCCGAGAAAGCGCAGGTCAACTTTCCCTCTTTCTGTCGCAACTACTTGGGAACAACCCAACCGGTCTCAGTTCCAGCCACTTTGCTTGTGAGGCTCCATAGCTTTCCAGAAAGCTCTCCCACACCCGGCTTAAGCCTAGACGATGTGGTTCGAGATACTTACTAAAGCTTTACCACACAAAATTTTTGGCAAGCGATTATTTTATGAATTTGGAAAATAGCGGTGTGAGCCTCCCTCGATTTGAGGCGGCGGACGCAACGCTTACGCTAAGCTGAGTTGGTCGGGATGGTTTAATGTTTAATGCAAGGCAAGCCGTAAACGATCCACCGATCCACCGATCCACCGATCCACCGATCCACCGATCC
>CAYGQD010000107.1:0-22578 GCA_964351855.1 uncultured Verrucomicrobiales bacterium | reverse complement strand
ATGGTGACGCAGTGATCTTCCGACGATGGGTTGAGTGCGGTGATTGCGTGCTCGTGTCGGGGATGGATTTCGCGCAAGCTCGTCGGCTCATTGATGAACTCGGGCTGAAAATCACCGAGCTGACCGATTCGGGGGGCCACCTGATTCCACTGATCAGCCGTCACCGCGACTCGAATCGTCTCGCTGCCGCCGATCGCGATTCCTTGAATCTCCGTCGTCTCCGTTTTCCGACGCTCGTAGCTGAAGGGATCGAACGACGAATGATCGGGAGCGGAGAAAGTCGTCGAACTCCGGGCCGTTTCCGGAGCGAGAACCGCCAGCGCTTGAGCCACCGGAATCTCATGAACCGAGTCTTCCGTCAGCGAAACCCGGACCGTATCGCCGATCCCGTCACTGAGGAGGGAACCGATCCCGATGGCGCTCTTGATCCGACCATCCTCTCCATCTCCGGCTTCCGTGACCCCCAGATGAATCGGGTAATTCCAGTCTGGCCCCAGTTCCCAGAGTCGGGCGACGAGCAAGCGGTAGGCTTCGATCATCACCTTGGGATTGCTCGCCTTCATCGAGAAGACAAAATTGTGGTAGCTCAGTTCGCGGGCGATCCGGGCGAACTCCAGCGCACTTTCGACCATCCCCAGCGGGGTGTCCCCGTAGCGATTCATGATCCGGTCGCTGAGAGAGCCGTGATTCGTCCCAATCCGCATCGCCACATCGCGCTCCAGGCACAGTTTCACGAGCGGAGTGAACTGTTCTGCAATCCGCTCAATTTCCTCGGCGTACTGCGCATCGCTGTATTCGCGAATCTCGAACTTTTTCTTATCGGCGTAGTTCCCGGGATTCACCCGAACCTTTTCCACCCACTTGGCGGCTTCCAGGGCGGCATCCGGTTTAAAGTGAATGTCCGCCACCAGCGGCACATCACAGCCCAGTTGGAGGAGACCCGCTTTGATGTGCTCCAGATTGGCGGCGTAAGTCCGAGTTTGCGCGGTGATGCGGACAATCTCACAGCCGACGTTGACTTTATTTTTTATTTATTGGTTTAAGTCTTAGTTATAGAGTTTATCGCTCGTCAGCATCGATTGAACCCGAATCGGATTCCCACCGCCGATTCCCACAGTTCCCACGCGAACCTCCCGGGTTTCTCGCCGTTGATAGGCGAAGAGGGAGTCGCAGAATTGGAGCTGAGGATCAGGGAGCATTTTCGACGGCGTGGAACTCGAATTCTTGTCGTTCCTTCGAGGTTACGTCTCGAAAAATGTCTCGGAAGTCGAATCCAGCAATGAAAATCATGAACCCAAACAGCAACATGGCGCAGCTTGCATTCATGACTTGCAGGATCTGAAGATTGATCGGCTTCCGGGTGATGCTTTCGATCAACGCCATCGTGATATGTCCACCGTCGAGGATGGGGAAGGGGAGCAGGTTCAAAATCGCCAGGTTCACGTTGAGGAGAACGCTGAACCAAAGCACCAGGCGCCAGCCGTCCGGGTTTTTGAAGAGCTTGTAATAGATGTAAATGATCATCGGGGCACCACTGAGGTGAGCCGCGCTAATCCCGGTGTTGGGAGACGCCACCGCCGTGATCGTATTGTACATCGTCCGGACGGTCTTTTTGATCTGGCTGACCGGGCTGGGATGAATGATCGCGTTGTCGCGGAACTGCTCCGGTTTAACCTCGTCCGACATCGTCACGAGGCCGAGTCGCTTCACATCACCGTAGTCGCCCTTCACCTCCGGGACGCGGGGGGTGACCCGTAAATCCAACTCCTTGTCGTCTCGCAGCACCTTGAAATCGATCACCTCGGGATCGTTCGTCTCCACATGAATTCCGATTTGGGCGAAGTGGTAGAGCTTCTCCCCATCCATTTCCAAAATCTTGTCCTTTGGCTGTAGCCCAGCTAACTCCGCCGGGCTGTTTTTCATCGTTTTCCCGACAAAAATGGGCGTCGCTTCTGGTGCCAGCCCCACCTGACGGGTCGCTGGCCGCACGAACAGCTTTTTGTACCAAGGCCGTTCATCCTGAGGAATCTTCGACTTCACCGGAATGGTCATCTTCTCGCCATTGCGGACAATCGCGAAGTCCAGCATTTCTTTCTCACTGCTGATCACCGCCCACTGGATGCTATCGACCATCCCGCCGAAGGTGCTGACCGCTTCACCGTCGATTGCTTCCACCACATCGCCAGGTTGCAAGCCAGCTTCTTCCGCCGGAAAACCCGGCACCAAATAGCCGATCGTGGTCGAATTGGAAGATCGGCTCTCCGGCGTTCCCACGACCCAAACCACCACCGCGCAGAGAATCGCCAAGCCAAAGCTGAAGAGCGGCCCGGCAAAGGCCACGATGATCTTATCCAGCGCGGAAATGGGCGGCAGCAGTTCTCCGTTCTCCGAACTCCCTTCCAACATTTCCATAGGAGCCATCTGCGGAAGCGCGACAAAGCCGCCCGCCGGGATACTGCCGAGTCCGTATTGAACCCCATCAACCGTTTTCTTCCAGATCGGTTTCCCGAACCAGATTTGGAACTTTTCCACCTTCAGCCCCCTCCATTTGGCGGCCAGGAAGTGTCCCAGCTCATGGACCACGATGATCAAATTGAAGACGAGGAGGACGAGGAAAAGGATCCCGATGACTTGGAATACCGTCAGAATGAGTTGCATAGAACTGGTAGAAAGGGGCGCAGGGGTGAAATTTACCGTTGGACGAGGCTGCCCACTATATCATCGCTACGATCTTTCTCAATCGTTTGGCCGAAAGACGATCGCAGGCTGATGGGTGGGAAAAAGAGCCCCAAATCCTGACGTTTCCCCCAATTTCCGGTTTCTTTTCGTTCGGCGAAGGTGGTGAACTCGTAGCGGTAGAGCTTGGCGCGAACGAATCGAGGGGGCCGATCCGGGAACGGGTTCTCGCGGAAAAGCTGGTTCACCTCGGGGCTTTCGTGGAGCAACCGGACCATGAGATTTTCGAACCACACCGTGCGATGGGTGCGCTGATATTGCGAACCCAGGGCGGCGAACCACATCTGCCAGTCCATGCGTGGCTGATGCGGGGCGACGAGTCGCGGGCGCTCGTCCAATCGGTCCGGTTTCCAGCGAAACTCGTAAGCGATCCAGTTCTGGCCGTCGTAGCTGCCTTCGATGAGGATTTCCGGCCGTTCGCGGGTCATCACCCGAAAGAGCCCATAGCCGTTCGCGACGAAAAACGGCTGGGCGGCTGAGGCGAACGGGCTCAGGAAACCGGGAAGCACCGGTGATTTGAGCCATCGCGCTTCCTGGATCAGTTGGCGTTCGCAAACCAGGAGTGACAAAACCAGGATCGGCACGCCGAAACCCAAACGAATCCCGAACCCCAGCTTTCCCCAAAGCTTCGTCCGCTCCGCTTCGTCGTTGGGCTCAAACCAGCGTTTGACGAATCCCGGCCACCAGGAGTCGTCCAGCAGCGGGAGGCAGAGAATGATCGTGAGCAGATTGAAGTAGGTGAAGTTTCCCGTCCCTGCGATGAGAACCATGAGGCCAACGATCCCACAGAACGCCAGCAAACGCGGCTTTCGGCCCAGAAAGATCGCGAATGGCAGCACGATTTCGATCGCCAACATGATCCAGGACGAGGTCAGGTGAAGCCTGGTCGGCAACTGGTGGGCATACCAGGCGACGGCGTGGGCGATCGGCTGCGTCTCGTAATGATGAAGGAGCGCCGTTCCATCCCGCCAGGTCGCATCACTGGCGATTTTCACGACTCCCGAGAAAAACATCAGCTTCCAGAGCAGAAAATGGAGCAGGAACACGATCCAGCGCGATGCACCCGGAAAACTGCGCCGCGGCCCGATCCACCACCGCCATGGAGCAAAGAGGATCGCCAGCAAGCCGGTTTCCAGCAGCAGAATATCCCACTGAAACGACATGAACACACTGCCGGTGTGGACCAGGGAAAGATAAATCAGCCAGAGCAAGGCGAGGCAGGGCCCTTGGAGAAACCCCGCGATCACGGCAACTGCCAGCACCGATCCGATCAGACAGGTCCAATGCAAAAGCACGTCGCTGGAATTCCAGAGAAACAGGGTCGGAAGCTGCCAAAAAGTGATGTCCGCGTTCTGCTTCACGGCCGCGAGCCAATCCGCCATCGGCACGATCCCCTTCGATCCCACCAACCCATCGACTTGCACCCACCAGCTCACGATCGCGATGAGGTAAACCATTCCCACCCCGCGCAGAAAGAAGAACTGGGCGATCCCAAAGGTCGGCGAATCCTCGGTCCCTCGAAACCGTTCCCGAAACCAGCGTAAGAGGATGTTCATCAGCGATGTTGGACGGCGAATCCGCCTCGAAACCCGTTAAACTTGCCGAAAAACCTCGGGAACGAAGCTCAAATCGCTCGCTTCCGTCGCCGCCAGCCGAATCTGAAAATCCATCACGTCTTTTGGCACCGGACTCTGGTAATCCGCCAAAACGTCGCTCAGGGCATCGGCCGGGGAAAGGTTCTTCGTCTTCACCAATCGGTAGGTTTGCACCGCGATCGCCTCGGCTGCTCCCGGAGTGACGTGTGCCGGGATCAATTCTCCCCAAGCGGAGGCGTCACCCTTCGGCAAGACCACGCTCTGCCGTTTGCAGAGCGCCCGAATCAGGGTGTAGGCCTCGTCGGCGGTCACGCTGGGAAACAGCGGAAACTTCACGTCGATCCGCCCCGGCCGTTTCAGATCGACCTCGATCAAATCCGGCCGACTCGAAGCCAGAATCCAGAGGATTTCCCCCCGATTCCGCGTATCGCTCATCTCCTTCGCCATCATCGAGTAAACCCGCCCCGAAACGCCGGAATCCCCGCTCTGCGCGCTGCGACTTCCCAGCGCCTGATCTGCCTCATCGATGAAGACGATGCAACGCCCCAGCGCGTGAAGCAGCGTAAAGATCTTCTCCAAATTCCCTTCTGTGCTCCCCACCCAGCGATCCCGAAAATTCTTGAACTTCACCACCGGAATCCCGGCCTCTCCCGCGAGACACTCGACCATGAACGTCTTGCCCGTTCCCACCGGACCACAGAGCAGATAGCCCATCGGAATCGCCTTCAAGTCGTCCAGTTGCCAGAGCGCCACGTCCTGCCGCATCCAGTTCTTCACCGCCTCGCTTCCCAGCACCATATCCAGATTCCGGTCGCTCTCGACAAAGTCGATCAATCCCTGACAGTCCTTCTCGACCAACGTGCGCCGCAAATCGCTCAGCGTCTTTTCATCGATCGGCTTTTTCTCGTGATGACGAATCTTCACCAGCGCTTCCACGGAACTCAGCGTCGTCCCGGCCAATCGCGACGCCGGAACGCCCTCTTTCCCGGTGAACTTGCTCAGCGCCTTGGGAAACTCCTTCCCTAACATCCGGAGCGTCGCTTCCAAATCCTCCGGCGAGGGCAGGGGAATCGCGACCCGTGCAATCCGCGGATTGCCCGCCACCAGCGGGTGAAGATCGTTCAAGTTTTCCGCGATCAAAAACGTGGCCAAGTTCTGCTGCAAAAAGGGGCTCTCGGTTGACCAGGACCGCACCAGGGAAGCCATCGAATGGACTTCGTAGTTCATCGCTTGCTCCGCTCGGGCCGGCAAGACCAGGGACGCCGTCCGGATGATGAATGCCACACTCAGATTCTTCCCACTCAGCGACGAATCTGCCTTCGGGATTTCCGCCTCCGGGGTTAGCTCCGCCGGATTCACCAGTTGCCGCAGATTGCAGCAGTAGCGCAGGAAATGATCCATGTAGGCGATGGCGTCGCGCGGCGCCTTCGGAAACGCGTGGGACTCACGAGCGGACGGCCAGGTGTCGAACGCCCGTTTCCCCGCCGTCGTCCTCGGGGTGACCCGGAGTCCGTTGCCGAGGTCATAAGAAAAAATGATGTCAAACCGCCGCAACTGATGATCGAGCAGGAAGTCGAACAGCCCACCCAGCCGCGCTTCCTGATCCTCCCGCTCCGGCAGCAAGAGGCGATCCTCTACGTTCCCGTGCAGCACGAATTGATTGGCGGAGCCGCTCAGATAGAGTGAGCGGACGGATTCTGACCAGTTGGAAGTCGGTTCCACGCCCAGATTCAACCCCATTCCGAGCCGAGGGCAAATGATGGCCCGCAATATTTTGCTGGCAGCTTCGCGATTGTGCGCTAGCCTCCTGGCCCCACATGCAGTTCGCTCCTCGAATCAGCATTATGATTAGCAAGCCGCTCGGCACTCACTGAACCCAAACCGGGCAGTGGTAGAGTCGGGCGAGCGTGGGCAATTTCGGCCTCTCGTCGGAATCCTTCTTTTCTCGCCAGCTTTTTCACGGTCCGGGCTCATCTAGCCTCACACCATGTCTGAAAAACCTGTAAAGATCTACGACACCACTCTGCGCGATGGAACCCAGGGAACCGGAGTCTCGTTCTCCTCGAACGATAAGATCCGGATCGCCCAAAAGCTCGATGAATTCGGGGTCGACTACATTGAAGGCGGCTGGCCGGGTTCCAACGTCAAGGACGTCTCCTTCTTCGTGCAAGCCTGCGAGTTGGAATGGAAACATGCCAAAATCGCCGCGTTCGGCAGCACCCGCCGCGCCGACATGAAGGTCAGCGAGGACCCGCAGGTCAAACTCCTCCTCGACGCCAAGACCCCTGCCATCACCTTCTTCGGGAAAAGCTGGGAACTCCACGTCCTCGAAGTCCTCCGCACCACGGCCGAGGAAAACCGCAAAATGGTTTACGATACCGCCGCCTATCTCAAGGATCAGGGCAAGGAAGTCATCTACGACGCCGAGCACTTCTTCGACGGCTACAAGGACAATCAGGACCACGCCCTGCAAACGCTCGAAGCCGCGAAAAAGGGCGGGGCCGACATCGTCGTCCTCTGCGATACCAACGGCGGCACCCTCCCGCATGAAGTCGCCGAAATCACCGAACTCGTCCGCGAACACCTCGATATGCCCGTCGGCATCCACACCCACGATGACGCCGGGTTCGGAGTCGCCAACGCCATCGCCGCCGTCCGCGCCGGTGCCGTCCAGGTCCAGGGCACCATCAACGGCTACGGCGAGCGCGTCGGAAACTGCAACCTCACCACCGTCATCCCGAACCTTCAGCTCAAGATGGACACCCCGGTCGTCCCCGACCTCAGCAAGCTCCACGAACTCAGCTACTTCATCGACGAACTCGCCAACGTCGCCCACAACCCCCGCGCTCCCTTCGTCGGCACCACCGCCTTCGCCCATAAAGGCGGCATGCACGTCAACGCCGTCCAAAAGCTCGCCCGCACCTACGAGCACATTCAGCCCGAACTCGTCGGCAACCGCCAGAACATCCTCATCTCCGAACTCAGCGGCCAGAGCAACGTCCTCATGAAAGCCGAAGAACTCGGCCACCCCCTCACCAAAGGCAGCCCCGAAGCCAAGCACCTCCTCACCCAAGTCAAGCTGCTCGAGAATGAAGGCTACGAATTCGAAGCCGCCGAAGCCTCCTTCGAGCTCCTCATCCGCAAGGAACTCAAGAGCTACGAGCCCCTCTTCAAACTCCTCGAATACCGCTGCATGTTCCACCGCATCCGCCCCCATGAAGACGACGGCGGATTCGAAGCCTGCTCCGCCACCGTCAAGCTCGAAGTCGGAGGCCGCCAGCGCTACTCCGCCGCCGATGGAGACGGCCCTGTCAACGCCCTCGACGGCGCCCTCCGCAAAGCCCTCGAAGACCACTACCCCGAGATCCACAACATCCGCCTGAGCGACTACCGCGTCCGCATCAGCGACTCCCAACTCGGCTCCGCCGCCAAAACCCGCGTCCTTATCGACAGCACCGACGGCGAACAAGCCTGGAGCACCGTCGGCGTCTCCTTCAACATCATCCGAGCCAGCTGGCACGCCTTAGTCGACAGCGTCGAATACTACCTCCTCCGCAAACACGGCAAGTAAAACGGGACTCCGGCCCGTTCCCGCAGCCACCCGCCGTATCCGCATGGGAACGGGCCAGAGTTCCGTTTTACCCGTTGCGACTGGCGATCTCAGACCCACCCAGCAGCGCATTAAAGACGCTCTCCTCGACATGGGCTGCCACCCCATCGAGCATACCCACTTCACCCCGGAAACTGGCACCGTTGGGGCTAGGCCGCCCCGATGTTGAAGGTGCCGATGGCGTTGTGGCCGACGGCGTAGATCAGGTCGTTGGTCTCGCTTAACGAGAGGTCGTGGATGTGGAAGGGGATTTGTTGCTCGACGTCGATTTCCCACTTCTTGGGATCGATGAGGAGAAGGAGGCCTTTGTGGTCGCCTCCGGCGGCGAGGAGCCAGTTGCCGTCCGGGTGGAAGGCGAGTTTTTGGACGAGGCCGTTGACTTGGGCGGTTTCGATTTCGCCGAGGGTTTCGCCGCTTTGCCAGTTGAAGGCGCGGAGGCGGGCTTTGCCGCCGAGGTGATCGATGTTGCCGACTTTGCCCATGCCTCCGGCGATGAGGGTCCGGCCATCGGGCGAGAAGGCGAGGGAGCGGATGCCGCCGATGGAGTGACGGCGGGCGCTGGGGTCCCAGGTGTACATGACGGGGGCGTCGAGCTTGGTGACGGGTTGGCGTTTGGCTGCGTCCCAGATGATGATGTGGCCGATTTTATCGGCGGTGGCGAGGAACTGGCCGTCGGGGGAGAAGGCGCAGGTGTAGAGCATGGAAGGGTAGTCGTGCTGCGTCATGCCGGCGTGACCGCGAAGCTCGGCCTGGAGGGCTCCGCTGGTGGCGTCCCAGAGGCGACAGACCATGTCATCGGCGACAGAGGCGATGGTCTGGCCATCGGGTGAGGCGACGACGGCGCGGATCCATTTCTCGTGCGCGGGTTGCTTGCGGATGAGGCTGCGGGTTTCCCGATTCCACCAGATGAGGTGCCGATCGTAACCGCCACTGACGAGGGTGGCGGAATTGGGCATGGCTAGGCCGGTGATGTAGCTGAGGTGGGCGTCGTCCGCCACAAGCGGAGTGGATTCCGGCTTTTCCTCAGCGAGATCGAGGGCGTGGATTTGAGCATCGGAGCTGCCGAAGTAGAGCTGCTCGGAGTTCGGGATCCGGGCGAGGCAGAAGGCGATGTCCGGGCGGCTGACATTCCGGTCTGCGGTGATGGTCAGGTTCATGTTGGTGTAGGCCGTCTGGCAGACTGCACTTTATGGTTTGATTTTTGGGGTCGAATATTTGCCGCTGCGCGGTGGAGTTTGGGGAAATGCCGCCTTTTCAACAATTTCTGCGTTCCTCGTCTGTCGCGAAGCCCGCTTCGCTCCTTCCTCGCGCCTTGAACTTGATGAAAAACGACATTCCATAAAATGCATTCTGCCAGACGGACTACACTAGCAGATCTTTAATGGGATGATGGCCGTAGTTGACGAGGGGGACGGGCCGGGGGCCAATGTAGTATTCCTTATCGGGGTCGATCCCGATGGCTTGAAGGATGGTGGCGAACAGCTCGCTGGCTCCGACGGGGTTCTCGGCGACGGTGAGGCCATCGGCATCGGTCGATCCGTAGACGGCTCCCTGCTGGAGGCCGCAACCAAAGAGAGCGGCGCTCCAGGCGGAGGCGAAGTGGTCGCGGCCGAGGCTGGCGTTGATGCGCGGAGTGCGGCCGAATTCGCCAAAGGCGCAGACGAGGGTGGATTCGAGCATGCCGCGTTGTTCGAGGTCGTCGAGCAGGGTGGCCATGACGTGATCGAGTTCCGGCACCATCTCGGCGTGGGTCTCAAAGTTCTGGCCATGGCTGTCCCACCAGGCGCGGCCGACGCGGACAAAGGGGACACCAGCTTCGACCATGCGCCGGGCCATGAGGGCTTGTTGTGCGAAGAGGGTGGGGCCGTATTGATCGCGAATCCAGGTGGGTTCGCGCTCGATATCGAAGAGGGATTCGCTACTCATGAGGCCGTGAACCCGGGCATAGGCGCTGGCGTGGCTTTTGACGACTTGGGTTTCGCGCCCTTGGGCGAAGCGAGCGCTGAGGAGCTTCTGGAGATCGGCGCGATCGCGGTGATCGATGCCGGAAATGGTGTCGAGCCGGGAGATGTTCTTCGGCTTCATTCCGTCGTTCAGGATCATGGGGGCGTAACGGGCACCGAGGAAGGCGGGGGTGGCGTCGGTATTGCGGCGGCCCTCGGTCTGGGAGTAGAAGGAGACGTAGCCGGGGACCTTGCTATCGCGGCGTTCGAGTTCTTTGGCGACGATGGAGCCGAGGTCGGGGTAGATTTGAGCAGCTTCGTTTTTGCGACCACGGAGCATGGTTTGGGCGGCAGTGCCATGGCCGGCGTCTCCGGTATCGAGTGAGCGGATCACGCTGATTTTGTGCATCCGCTTGGCCATTTTCGGCATGAGCTCGGAGATGTGGACTCCGGGAACGGTGGTGGGAATCGGCAGATAGGGGCCGCCGGTGGGGCGACCGGGCTTGGGATCCCAGGTTTCGAGCTGGCTGGCTCCGCCGGCGAGCCAGAGCAGAATGACGCTGCGACCGGAGTTCTTCAGGGCCTGGTTTAGGGCGCCTTCGTCAAGGGCATGAACCGCGCCAGTCGTGCCGAGCAGGGCGCCGGAACCCACAGCGAGCGAATGCGAGAGGAATGCACGCCGACTGATATCGTGGTCCCGAGGCGTGCAAAGGTGATTAAAGGGAGTTTTCATGACGGAAACTTAGTGGTTGAAACGGGCCTCGCTGCTGGTGACGAGGGCCCAGACCATTTGGCCGAGTGCTTCGGAGTTCCGATCGGAACGGGGCGCGAGGTAGTCGGTAAAGAGGGCGACTTCGTCCGGGACCGGGCTGCGGGAGAGGACGGATTGGTAAGTGGCTTCGATCCGGGCGGTGTCGGTTTCGAGCTTGGTGAGGTGAGAGACGAGTCCGGAGTTGAGGACTTGGTTGTGGGCGTCGCTGCTATTGCTGAAGAAGAGGGCTTCATCGACGGGGAAGTGGAATTCGGCACCTGGGCGTTCGAACCAGCGGGCCAAGCTTTCGCTGCCGCGCTCGGCTTGATCAATGCGGGCTTCCCAAGTGTCGGTGGGGAGATCGGTGGAGAAGTTCGCGGGATCAGAGGTGGCAATTTTGAGGGAGGTTCCGTATTGGCGTGGCGTGAGGGGGCGGGGATTTTTGGCCGCGAAGAGGTCGGGCGCAGGACGGTCGCCGGTTTCCCAGAGGGTGGAGCGCTGATAGGCTTGGCTCAGGGCGATTCCACGGATGAGGCGACGCAGATCGTAATCGTGTGCCATGAGGTCGCGGGCGAGCCATTGCAAGAGTTCGGGGTGGCTGGGGAGGTTCTCGCCGTGCATTTGATCGAGCGGCATGACCAGGCCACGAGCGAAGAAGCGGTTCCAGACCTGATTGACGAGCGAACGGGCGAAGTAGGCGCGGTTGGGTTCGCTGAATCCGGCTTCGATCGCCCGAGCGCGGCGGCTGTAGTTGGCTTCGGGCGGTAGTTCCTTCTTCTTTTTGAACTTTTCGAAGTGTTCCTTCTCGATCTTTTTGGCCTCGTTATCGGGCTCTTGATGCTCCGGCTCGGTCAGCGGTGCGTCGCCGAGAAAATGGAGAAGGGGCTGACGTTCTTCGCCCTCGACCGTTTTGTAGCTGACGAGGCCGTATTCGCGCTCGGCGACGAATCCGCCATTCTCGAAGGAGCGATTGAAGAAGGACTTCATCCCGTAGTAGGTGTCCTGGGTCCAGTCTGCGACATAGGGGTGATCGTGGCACTGGGCGCAGGAGACGTTGATGCCGAAGAATTTGACGCTGACATCGTTGGTGAGCATGTCCGGGTCTTTGATCCGCTCTTTGACGAATTGATCGACGCCCTTGGTGAACTCGGAATCGGGCCGTGCGATGATAACATCTGAGTAAATATCGTCCCAACTGCGACCGGATTGGATGGCGCGGAGGAGGTAGTTGCGGAAATCACCGGTTTTCCCATCAATGAGGAGCCAGTTCAGCTCATGGGCAAGAAAGCGCTCGAAGGCGGGATCCTGGAGGAGGTGATCGATGGTCTCCGAGAGGGCGTAGGGGTTCTCTGCGGTGAGAAACGCGCTGGTTTCGGCTGGCGTAGGGATGCGTCCGACGAGGTCGAGGGTCAGACGGCGGATCAGCGTCTCCGGGGCGGCTGCAGGAGCAACCGGGCTGTCTCCGATTTTCGCGGCGAGGTAGTGATCGATGACGGCTTCCGGTTTGGCGGAAGCTTCGAGCAGGTTGGACTCGTTGATCTGAGTCCACCAGGGGAGGTTTTCCTCGGCCAACGCGGTGAAGGCGATGACTGGAAGAAGGAGGGTTGCGAAGAAAAGCCGATGCACAGCCTCAAACACGCCTTAAACTTCCGCTTTTTTCAGATTCCGGGCCGGAAAATGGCGGAATCAGTGTTGTTCGGCAGTCTGCTGGTCGCGGTACCGATTCGGCGGGCAACCCATCCAGCGATGAAAGGCGCGGTAGAATCCGCTGGGCTCGTGGTAGCCGAGTGACTTCGCCACGTCTTGGATGGTCTGGCGGTGATCGCTAAGGAGATCGAGTGCCGTTTTGCGGCGATAATCGTCGAGGATGTGCTTGTAGCTGGTGCGGGCGGCGGAGAGGTGACGCTGGACACTGCGCACACTCATATCGAGGCTTTGGGCGATGCTGGGGAGGCCGGGGTCGCCGTTGGAAAGCCGGGTGGAGAGCGTGTATTCGATCTGCTTGACGAGGTCATCGGAATCGGGTTGCTTCCGGACGAGGTGGGCGGCGTAATCGTCGAGGTACTCCTCGAGTTTGGCGTCGTGAGACTTGAGCTGCTGGTCCCAGTCTTCCCGGTTGAAAACGACAATGACGTCTTGGCTTTGGAAGGTGATCTCGCAGCGAAAATACTTCTGGAGGCTGGTGGAGGTTTCCGAGAGAAGTTCGGGTAGGTAGATTCGCTGGGGGTTCAGCTCAGGAGTAGTGAGCTCTCGAGCGATGGAGAGAATGATGGCGAGCCGACAGTGGATGGGATGACGGATTGCGATGAGGCGGATGCTGGCTTCGAGCCGGATTCGAGGAGCGTCGTCATCGGGATGAATCGTGATGCGGACGTCATCGGAGAGCAGCGTGCCGAAGCGGCTCAGCTTCGTCATAGCCCGACCCAGGGTTTTGCTGTTCCGCATCGAATAACCGAGTACGCCGAGGTCCCCGAGCTTGACGCTTTGACCGACCTCCAAACCGAAGTGGTGGAAGCCATAGATCTCTTCGATCGCGATCCAGAGCCGGCTGAGTTTTTCGCGGGGAACGCGGTTTTCCGGATCGCTCAGTTCGTCCAGAGTCAGCTTGCTGCGGGACAAGAGGACTTCCTGGTCGCATTCGCGCTCGAGCGCTCGTTGCATGACTAATCGGGGGGCAGCAGCCCGAATGGTGAGTGCTTGGGAGACCATGGCCAACAAAATCAGTGAAAGGGGCTTTCAGTGTTTGGTCAAGAAGCGATAACGCCTCAGGCCGAAGGTTTGGTTGCAATTTCGGCCAGCCTTTCGTAGACCTTTTCTCGTATGAAGACCCTACCTTCCCTCCTCGTTTTGTTCGGCCTCGCCCTCGGTGTGGTGAAAGCCGACGATCGACCCAACATTCTCTTTATCTTCACCGACGACCACGCGCCGCATGCGATCGGAGCCTACAATGGCTGGCTGAAAGGGGTGAACCCAACGCCTGTGATCGATCAGTTGGCCGCGCAGGGCATGGTCTTCGAGAACAGCTTCTGCACGAACTCGATTTGTGGACCGAGCCGCGCGGTGATCCAGACCGGAAAGCACAGTCACAAGAATGGGTTCATGAACAACGGGAATTCATTCGACTGGAACCAGCAGACCTTTCCGAAGTTATTGCAAAAGGTGGGCTATCAAACGGCGATTTATGGGAAGAGCCATCTGAAGGGAGAGCCACAGGGCTTTGATGACTGGAAAGTGCTTCCCGGACAGGGGCTTTATTACAACCCGGACTTCTTCACTCCGGAAGGAAAGATCACCGTTGAGGGATACTGCACGGACATCGTCACGGACATGGGAGTGAACTACCTCAAGAATCTGCGCGATCCCAAGAAGCCGTTCATGCTAATGGTCCAGCACAAGGCCCCGCATCGGAACTGGATGCCCGCTCCGCGTCACTTGAAGTTGTACGACGATATCGATATTCCGGAGCCGGACACACTCTTCGACAAATGGGAAGATAATACCTTCGCCGCACGCCAGCAGGAACTGGAGATCGATGGGCACATGGATCTCAATTATGATCTGTTTGTCGATCTAACGCCAGAGTTCGATCAGGAAGCCTCCCAGCAGCGGCAAGACCGTTCCGCGTGGCAGAACCTGAAGCGGTTCACCCCCGAGCAACTCAAGACTTGGCGTGATGCTTATGGGCCCAAGGATAAGGCCTTTCACGATGCAAACTTGACCGGGGATGATCTGGTTCGGTGGAAGTTTCAGCGGTATGCCAAGAATTATTTGCGTTGCGTCAAAGGCGTCGATGAAAGCGTCGAGAAATTGATGGGCACGCTGGATGAATTGGGGATCGCGGATAACACCATCGTGATCTATAGCAGCGACCAGGGATTCTACATTGGGGACCACGGTTGGTATGACAAGCGGTGGATGTATGATGAGTCTCTGAAGATGCCGTTCGTCATCAAATGGCCCGGTGTGATTGAGCCCGGATCTCGCAGCCAGCATCTGATTCAGAACCTCGATTACGCCTCCACGTTCTTGGACGTCGCAGGCGCTCCCATCCCGGATGATTTGCAGGGAGCTTCTTTGGTGCCGCTCTTAAAGGGAGAATCCCCCAAGGACTGGCGTACCGGGATCTATTATCACTACTACGAGTATCCCAGCGTCCACATGGTGCCGCGGCATTATGGGATTCGGACGGATCAGTTCAAGCTGATGAAGTTCTATCAGTTCGGTGAAGAATGGGAGTTCTACGACCTGGAAGCGGATCCCGATGAACTGATGAACCAGTATAACAATCCTGAATACGCTGCCAAAATCGCGGAAATTAAGGGGCAACTGGAAGCGCTGCAGACGAAATACGAAGACGATAGCGATATCAGCGAGAAGCCCGCAGAATGGCAAAAGCAGTTTCGGGGGTAATCCTCAATCAACCGTCGAACGCGGCTCAGTCTGAACTGAGCGACCAGTCGATCAGCACCTTGCTGTCTTTAAAGACCCAGGAATCGGTGCTTTCCAGCACGACGATGATTCGTTCCCGACCCTGACGCTCTGCACTAGTGATAAGAACGGTGCGAGCGTCGGTCGATTTGCCAAACTTCATTCCGCTGCAGGATGTCATCTGCGAAAGGAGCTTGTTTCCGTTGGTGGCAAATTTGGTTTCGGAGCCGACGGATAGCTTGAAGCTCTTCGTTTTGACGGCCTCACGGATGAAGGATTGGTGGTAGCATTCCCAAGCCAAGAGCGCGAGATCTCTAGTTGTTGTCTTCTGGCCATCCGCGTCTTCGCCACTCGGGTTGGTAAAGGTGGTTCCGTTGAGGCGGAGGAGTTTTCCGCGCGCATTCATCTTGGCGACAAAGGCATCGACCGAGCCTGCGTTGTCGCGAGCGAGGGCGTTCGCGACATCATTGCCTGAGGCGACGAGGAGCCACTGGAGAAGTTCAGCGCGAGAGAAGGAGAGTCCGGATTTGAGACCCATTTTGTCCCCGGCGACTTCGGTGTCCTCGTCGGTAATCTTCACCTTCTGGTCCAGATTCCCATCTTCGCAAATCACCAGTGCCGTCATCAGCTGAAGCAGTTCCGCCCCGGAGACGCTATCCCCGCCGTCCTTGTTATGGAGAATCCGTCCATTGGCGGCATCGATGACCATGGCTTTTCCTCCGACGATGGACGGCGCATTCGGACCCGTCCAGCGCTTGACCTCTACGTTCGAGACCACCATCTCCTCGTTGATTGCATCGAGCGGGGATGAGGGGGGGGAAGCTCCCGGCAACTTCATCGCTTCTTCGCGAAGGGCGATGGCTGTTTTCCGGACTTCTAGAGCCGCCCGGCGGGTCTCAAAGGAGCGTTCCTTCTCGGCCAAGAGACGCTCTCGTTCGGCTAAAGCGCGCAAGCGTTCGGCCAATGAATCGGCGGTCATCGTGAGGGAGGTTTCCCATTCTCGCAGCCGTTTGGCCTCTTCAGCGAGTGGGGCTTTGTCCACCACTTTGGGCGATTTGGGAGGTGGTTTAGGAGCGGTCTCCGGCTTCTTGATTTCAGGCCGAACCAGAACCGGGATGCCGTCTTGATTGACGTCTTGGGCTGGCAACGACACGACCAGTAATAGGAAAACAACAAGGAAAGGTTTCATCAGGGGAGGTCTCAATCGCTGCTCAGGGCCCACTCAAGCAGGGTGCGGCAGTCCCGTGCTGCTGCGGTAGAACCGGCGCAACCCAAGGCAACGACGATTCGCTCGCGATTGCCTTCCGCCGCACTGGCGATGAGGCAGTTGCGCGATGCGACGGTGTAACCCGTCTTCATGCCATTGACCGGAGCATAGCGATAGGTGGAGGAGGAGAGTAGCTTGTTGGTGTTGTAGGCCGTCCGGACCACTCCGTGTTCCAGGGGAAGGGTGAACGTGACCGTTTTGATGCTTTCCCGAATGAACGGATGGTGGTAGCATTCCCAGGCGACCAAGGCCATGTCCCGGGCGGTGGAATACTGGCCCGACATCGTCAGACCGTGTGGATTTTTGAAGTTGGAATCGGTCATTCCCAGTTCCCGGGCCCGCTGATTCATCTTTTCCGCAAAAGCCTCCACGGAGCCCGCGTTGTCGCGCCCCAGGGCTTTGGCGACATCGTTTCCTGATCGAATCAACAGCCATTTGACGAGGTCCGCCCGGGTGTAGGATTGGCCCGGTTTGAAACCAAGAATGGACGGTTCCACCTGGGTATCGACGGGCTCAATCAGGACTTCGGCAGAAAGATCACCCGCTTCACAGACGATCAGAGCCGTCATCAACTTCTGGGTGCTGGCCACCGCCGTCCGGCTGTAAGCGTTTTTGGCCTGAAGAATTCTCCCGTTTCGAGCATCGATCACCATGGTGTAGGGCGCTCCGACGCTGGGGGGAGACGGTCCTTCCCACTTGGAAACTTCCGGCATCGACTCTCGCGCCCGGATTTGGCCTTCGCGGGCCATCACTTCCAATTCTTCGGCCTCCAGGGCTTTCTCCGCTTCGGCGATCTTCCGTTCCCGCTCCGATAGCTCCTTTTCTCGCTTTGAGATTGAGGATTGACGGTCGGAAAGGTCTTCGGCCAGCGCCTCCAGCGAGGTTTCCCATTGAAACAAACGCGTCTTCTCCTTGGCGAGAGGATCGTTGGGGTCAATTTTAGCCGACAGCTTCTTTGCGGCACGCGCTGCCGTCCGGACCAAGACAGAAACACCATTCTGATTGACCTCGCCCTGCTGCGCCGAGACGGGGACAGCGAGGAGCGAGATCAAGAGAACAACCAGCCACCGAGACGCAATCGGTTGCAGACACTTCATAGGCATACCATCCTATATCCGACTAACCACCAGCAAGTAAACCCTGAATCGTATCTTTTGAGGTGGAAAACTGAGGCGAAATGGGGGTGCGCTTGGAGTGATTCAGTTCGCGAGAGGCAGCGATACGCTCGCTTCTTCCGCGTTCTGCGAAGCGGTTTCTCCCCAGCCAACCCAGCGCATCGCTTCGCGGAGGTCGGGCTCGTTACCGGATCGAATCACCCGTTTCCCCGCTTCAGACTGCACAAAAGGCATCACATCCGCCAAGACTTCTTCCGGCTGCGCGGCGGCCAATTCAGCAACGGTCCGAATCCCACCACCGACCAAGATCTGGGCATCGTGACCTCGCAGTTGGGGGATGTGATGAACCAATCGGGCCTGATCTTGCCAATCCCGAATCGTGGTTGCGGAAATGAATCGCACGGAAAGCTGATTCGCAGCCGACTCCGGATTGAGTTCGAGAAGATCACCGACTGTCTCCACGCCAAGGGCTTCCAATCGAGTGGCTGTTTTGGGCCCGATCGATGGTGCATCCACGACCGGTGCATCCAGGGCCAGTCCGGAGGCTGAAGCCGAAGTGCTGCGGTTGAGAGAACCTCGGCTTGCAACAGGCTCTTCGGTCTGGTCGAGCGGTTGAGTCACACGCGCTGGAGCAATCAGTCCTTTGAACGCGGGTTCTGCAGTGATGGTCCCGGTCTCTGCCATCGCTTTTTGGGAGAGATCACGGACAACTCGGACATCTTCAGTGAGCGTTTTCTCCAACTTTCCGGTCTTCTTGAACTCTCGATACATCGCCTTGACGATGCCTTTCTCTTTGGAATCCGCCATCTTTCGAGTGATCCAAACGATCGGCATATCCAGCGCCGCAATGACCCCTTGGAGACCCAGGCTGACTTCTGGCGGTTTGACGCCGGATTCCTCAAAGGCGCGGTCGAGAATTCGAGCTTGGAGAATCTGCGCGTAGTGAAGTAGGGAGGCGATTTCCGTCCGCGAAACTTCATCGAGACCCGCTGGCGGATCTTTCACTCCGCGCTTAAAGTCGTAACGATCAATCAAAGACTGGTAATTCGCGTTGGAGCGCTGCGCTGCCGCAATAACGAGCGTTTCGAGCCAATCCGACGCTCTGGTCGGGACCATTTCCAAGTCTGGTTCCGCTTGGTTGATTTGCGAGCGGAGGAGATCATAGGATTTGGAAATGCTCCACTCCACGGCCCTGTGGATATTGCTTTCCGCCTCAGACTGGGCCGTGTGGAACGGCATGACGGGGTCGGTGACGTAGTGACTCAGGACCCCGGCGCTGTAGGATGCAGCCAGCCATTTCCCTTCCCCCAGAAGTTCTACGGTCCGGTCATACCACTTCCTGGCCTCGGTGGGAGCACCTCCCCAGTTGTTTTGCTGAACGTGGAGGACGTGATTCTGGAAATCCTTGAACTTTTTGTCGGGTGCTTTGGACCCTTCCAAATAAGGAGCGTGGTAGTAGAGAAAGAGCTTACGCCAAGATTCAGCATGACTGTTCTGGAGGTGATTGAGCGCGTGAAACGCCAATTTGTGGTGGGTGCCGTTGCAGTAAGCGGCCTCGAGAACGTTGGAGAGAATGGACATGGCGAGTTAAGGGATTCGTATAATTAGGGTTCCTTAACCATAAGCCAAATCTGATGAATGCAATGGCTTTTTCGCGAAGAAGATGGCGAAATGTTAGGGCGGCGGCGAATCAGCAGTTAAAGACTCCGGAGCGGCCTCATCGACAACCGTGAGATCTTGGTTGCCATACGCGAGAATTCCCTCGGCGAGGGCTTTGGCCAGCCTTGCGCGAAATGCCTCGGTTTGAAGGAGTTTCGACTCGGTGGGATTCGACATGAATCCTCCCTCGATAATGATCGAGGGGAAGCTCGATTCGCGGAGAAGAAGAAAATTTTGGAGCTTCACGCCGCGGCAAACGGGCTTCTCCAAGGTGCGAAGTTGTTCGACGACGGAGCGGGCGAGAAACTTGGTCGCAGTTTGGGCGTGGGGAGAAACGAAGACTTTGCAGCCGTGGGCGGATTTGTCCGGCATTGCGTCGAAGTGAAGCGAAACAAGGATCGGCTTCGGATACTTTTCGGCAAATTTGACGCGTTCCATCAAGGAAATGGAAACGTCTTCTGTCCGGGTCATAACCACTGCTTTCAGACCATTGCCGGTTAGTTCCCGCTCCAGACGCTTGGCCAAATCAAGCGTGAGGTCTTCCTCGGAGACTCCGTACCAGATGGTTCCGGAGTCCAATCCTCCGTGACCGGGATCGATCACCACGGTCTTAAAATTCTTCGCAGAATAGACCGGCGCGGGATCGCTGGCAGGTGCGAGTTCCGCGAATCCAATGGAAGGAAACAGGGTAGCGGCGGGGAGAAGAAGACTCCACAAGCGCGGTGGAGGTTTGGAGAGAAGCGGAGAGGGAGTCACTGGACGAAGGTGGAAACCGTTGAGGAGATGGGCAAGATTATGGTAATGCTAGCCTACCCTGGCCTCTGATCAACCCTTCGATGGAATCGCGTCAACTAGGCGGATTCTTCGTATCCAGAATGAGAATCTCGATCCGGCGATTCTGGGTACGTCCTTCTTCCGTCTCATTGTCAGAAATTGGCTGAAACTCCCCGTAGGCACGAGACTCGAGGTGCCCCCCGTCGATGCCTGATTGTTGAAGATAGCTGAGAACAGCCAAGGATCGGGTGGAGGAGAGTTCCCAGTTCGAGCCAAACCCGGCTTCCTTGATGGGCATATTGTCCGTGTGTCCTTCAATGACAATGTGATGTCCGTTGCTCGCGAGCAACACTTCAGCCAATCGCCCGAGAATTTCCTGCCCCTTCTCGGTGAGTTCGGCTTTCCCGGAGTCGAAGAGCGCGACATCGGCGAAGCGAACCCGAACGCCTTGCTCGGCTGTTGCCACGGTTACGTTTTCCGCGACGGAATCCAGGTTCAACGAAGCGCGGATCGTATCCGCTGTGTGGCTGGACTTCGAGCGGTAGCGAATGGTGAACACCAAATCGTTCACGTCATACCCGAACCATGCGAGCGTATTATTTCGAACCCGCCATTCGTTATGGCTCTCGCCGTTGCTGCGATTGCAATCGTAATCGACGAACTCGAAGTTGTCGGGGAGCACCCAGGCGAACACGTATTGGTGAAAATTATCGGGAGCGGTCCATTCCCCGAAGTGACCATCGTCTCGTGCCGGAGACGTTTTCTCGTTCCAGTTCACAAACTTGTGGATGCCCTGTTCATCGATCGTCAATTGGCGTTCGGTAAGGGATCCCGGGCGCATGGTAGAGTAGTTTCCCTGAGGAAATGTGATGATATTGCGATCCGGATCGGTGTCCTTATCGAAGTTGTATCGATCTGGAGCAATGTAGTGAAAGGCCCCTTCTGTTTCATCCTTCTTCAAAAACAGATTGTAGGTAGGATGCGAGCTTCTCGTCGTTCGATAGTTGAGATAGCTGCGGCCGTCAGGCTTAAGGAAGAAAATATTCTCCGTGACGGTTTCTCCAATCGCGGATGCCGTCAGGAGACTGATCACTCCCAGAGAAAACCAAGTTTTGAAAAATGTGGGCATTGCTAAGCGCGCGTTGAACGACCAGAATGGACAACCGATGAATAGATTACACACAGAGTTGTGCTTGGGAAGCATCGTGATGTCACTTTTCTTGGGTTCGACTCTTTTTGGACAGCAAAACGCTCCAGACATTCGAACGATTCCGAGCGACTTGGAAATTCCTGCTCTCTCGGATGAGAATGCAGAAGCGGGGAAGCGGGTGAAAATCTCACTTCCTGGCTGGAAGAGTAAGAACGTTTACGGGGGTCAGTATCTGCCCATCGACTGGGAGGCTAACCGTGGTGATCATCCGTTGATTGTTGAACTTCCGGGCAACGGTGGGTTTCGAAACTCGTTCGGAGACGTCAGTGATGGGACCCCGGAGGGATGTCAGTTAGGGACGGCGCAAGAATTACGTCGGCCATTTGCTTGTCTGTTCGGTCTGCGCCTTCGTTGCGATCCAGTTCACGTAGCTCGCTACGCTCCACTCGATCACGCCTCGGCGGAGACCGAAAATCCTG
This sequence comes from uncultured Verrucomicrobiales bacterium, assembly GCA_964351855.1. Lineage (GTDB taxonomy): Bacteria > Verrucomicrobiota > Verrucomicrobiia > Verrucomicrobiales > DEV007 > JBCDHN01. Next base: position 1,071 of record CAYGQD010000107.1, on the reverse strand, counting down.
CGCAACTTTACCGACGTAATTCTTGCGCCGTCCCTTAGGTATGGAATGACGGGTGGACGGGGTTCCATTTGGCTCTCGCTGCCCTTCCTCAACGGGGAAGGGGACGAAATCGCCATAAAGTGGTGGGGAGATGCTCCGGATTATGACCCCACGCCCACGATTCAGCACACCAAAGCGTTCGTCGATTTCGTGTGCCGCGAATTTGGCGGGGATCGAAACCGGATCATCTTGGCCGGTTTTTAGAGAGGCGCGATTGCCTGCAACGTCATCGGCTTGGCGGATGATTCGATCGCCAGGTTGTGGGCCGGAATGGTGGTTTACAGCCACTACGACGGCGTGAAAGAGAGCTGGCCTTATCCTGGCTCAGACCGAGTCTCGGCCAAAGAGCGCCTTGCGCGGCTTCAGTGTCCTCAGTTCATTTGTCACGAACGAGATGGGGTTGAGGGAACGCGTCGCTACGTGGAAGAATTGAAGTTCATGGGAAACTTCACCTTCCGCCAAACCGGCTTTCGCAATCTCAGTGCCGCTTGGGTGCTACGGCCCAGCCCCGCGAGGGAGGAACTTCGGGAATGGTTTCGAAGCGTTCTCGCGGATCCGATGAAGACTCGAAAAACCCCCTAGTCTTTTCCTTTGATCAAATAGAGGAAGCTAATCGCTCCCAGAACGAGGAAGAAGAAGGCAACGAGTAATCCGATGATAATGGGTCCCATAACGCGGATTCATAGGCTAATTCCCCGAAAAAGCTACCGATTTTTCGATGGTGCCCTACCGGATTTCGTCCACGGAAACAAAGCGATCGTCATCCTCCATGATGATTTCAAAGTCGTCGGTCGGCGACTCGACTCTACGCAGTTTCCGCCGGTTTCCGGAAGTGGGGATCGCAGTCCCCATCTGCTTCATTTGCCAAAGCGCAATCGGAACAAAGACGAGGGGAAATCGCAAAATGGTTTCGGGAGCCCAGCGGTGGAGGGATTCCAAGGTATCGGCGCTGAGATGGATGGTCGTCAGAATAATGCTCCCTCCCAAGGCCAGGAGACTCAGAGCAATCGCGGAAATCGAAACCATCAGATT
>CAYGQD010000106.1:0-22656 GCA_964351855.1 uncultured Verrucomicrobiales bacterium | reverse complement strand
GAGCGGAGTTTAGCGAGCTAAATGAGCTGATTTCCAACGCGGGCGACGGATCAGAAGACAAGCAGGTTCTTGTAAGGTATTTTGCAACGGGACCTTAGGGGCACTTTGCCAGAGGTGACGGAGAAAGGTGTCAGAAGATTGTAAAAGAAAGGGCTCCGGACACGATCTCGGCCAAAAAAACAATGGCCCCGGCCCACCCAACCACTTGGGGACCGGAGCCATCGTCATTGGCTACGAACTGAAAGTTATATCGTGAAGATTGGCCAATATCCTCGAATCACGCTTTGCGTGGATTGTCATCGTCTTCGCGTGATTTGCGGATTCGTGGGTGGGCCGCCGTCTTTCCACGAATTCAAGATGATTTGAGAGAGCAACCGGGCTTGGTTGAGCGGCGATGATCAACCATGAGTGATTCCCCCAGCCAATCGGACGATCCCACCCATTCCTGTTGCGGAGGCAAGCCTGCTGAATCACCCGAGGTCCAGCCCCAAAAGGCGTTCTATTGTCCCATGTGTCCGGGGATGGAGTCGGATGCTCCTGGAGATTGCGCGATGTGTGGCATGGCGCTGGAATCTGCCGGGATCCCTCAACGAAGCACGGCCCAAGTGTTTACCTGCCCGATGCATCCGGAGGTCATCGCAGATCAGCCTGGTGATTGCCCAAAGTGCGGCATGGCCTTGGAGCCGATGACGGTGGCTGCTGGTGGTGATGATCACGCCGCCGAAGAATTGCGCTTTCTTTCGCGGCGCTTTTGGATCGGGCTGGCCCTGACCATTCCGGTCTTTTTTCTGGCCATGGGGAAAATGATTCCAGGAATTCATCTGGAGAGCTGGATGCTATCTCACGTGTCCAAGTGGATCGAATTCGCCCTGACGACTCCGGTGGTATTCTGGGCTGGGGCCATCTTTTTCAAGAAAGGCTGGAATTCGATCATCAACCGTCATCTGAATATGTTCACCCTGATCATGCTGGGAGTAGGGGCCGCATATCTCTTCAGCGCCGTCGCGGTAGTTTTTCCGGGGATCTTTCCGGAGTCGTTCCGAATGAACGGTGAGGTGGGGCTGTATTTTGAGGCCGCGGCGGTGATTACAGTTCTCGTCTTGTTAGGGCAATTGCTCGAAGCGCGGGCGCGAGGACGGACGGGAGAAGCGATCCAATCGTTGATGGGGCTGGCGGCCAACGAGGCCCACCGCATCGTCGATGGAAGTGAGGAAGATGTGTCGATGGATCAGATCCGGCCTGGTGATCTTCTACGGGTCAAGCCGGGAGAGAAAATTCCCCTGGATGGACGAATCATCGAGGGGAAGAGCCACATCGACGAGTCGATGATCACGGGGGAGCCGGTGGCGGTTGCGCGAGGCCCCGGGGATCCGGTGATTGGCGCGACGGTGAACCAGACCGGAGCGTTCACGATGACGGCGGAGAAAGTCGGCAGCGAAACGCTTCTCGCCCAGATTGTGGAGATGGTCGCGGAAGCGCAACGAAGCCGGGCCCCGATTCAACAACTCGCCGACACCGTCGCAGGCTATTTCGTCCCCGCAGTTCTCGGGATTTCGGTCGTGACCTTTCTGCTTTGGGCCTGGTTAGGACCTGCTCCCGCGATGGCGTATGCCATGGTGAATGCCGTTTCCGTGCTGATCATTGCTTGCCCTTGTGCCTTGGGATTGGCCACACCGATGTCGATCATGGTGGGGATTGGGCGGGCGGCTCAGGCTGGGATCTTGATCAGGAACGCCGAAGCGTTGGAACGGATCGAGAAAGTCGATGTCCTGGTCACCGACAAGACGGGAACCCTGACCGCTGGAAAGCCGAGAGTGACCGATCGCTTAGCGGGTGAGAACGTTACCGATGCGGAACTCCTGGCTCTCGCTGCAGCGGTTGAAACGCATAGCGAGCATCCCCTGGCGCAGGCCATTCTTAACGCCGCGCGTGAAGAGGCGTTGACCATTGCGGAGGCGACCGATTTTCAGTCCCACACCGGCGGCGGAGTGAGTGGATCGGTGAATGGAGCCCTGATCGAACTGGGCAAACTCGCCTTTCTGGAGGCTCGCGACGTCTCGATTCCTAGCGAGCTACAAGCCGAAGGAGAATCGCTGCAGGCAGAAGCCAAGACCGTGGTTTGGATGGGGCGCAACGGCGCATTGATCGGTCTACTCGGGATTTCTGATCCGATCAAAGAAACCACTCCAGCGGCGGTAAGAGCGCTCCGAAACCATGGCGTGAAATTGTTCATGGCGACGGGAGACAATCAGGCGACGGCAGAGGCTGTGGCGAAGGAATTGGGGATCGACGAAGTTCGCGCAGGGCTTTCCCCGGAAGAGAAAATCAAGTGGGTGCGGGAATTGAAGGCGGCAGGGCACGTGGTTGCGATGGCAGGAGATGGGATCAATGATGCGCCCGCCTTGGCCGAAGCCGACGTCGGTATAGCCATGGGGACGGGGACGGATATCGCGATGGAAAGCGCCTCCGTCACGCTGATCAAAGGCGATCTTCAAGGCATCGCCAGTGCGATTGAAGTCGGGCAACGTGTGATGCGCAACATCCGCCAGAATCTCTGGTTCGCCTTCGGCTACAACGCGCTGGGAGTTCCCATTGCCGCCGGAATTCTCTTTCCCGTTTTTGGCCTCCTTCTCAGCCCGATGATTGCGGGCGCGGCCATGAGTTTCAGCTCCGTTTCCGTGATCACGAATTCTTTGAGGCTAAAGCGCCTTCGCCTGGATTCCGCCGAAGCGTAGTCGTCCTGCCAAGAGGCGAAAGAGTCGAGCTGCGCTTGGCGTGTTTACGGAGTTCTTCGAAATCTCAACCGTATCGAATCCTGTCTTCCCATGAAATCTTCATTCCTCGTTAGTTCGTTGATGCTCGCTTTGAGCCTATCCGTCATGGCCACGAATTGGCCCCAATGGCGTGGCCCAGACGGCAATAGCATCGCAAAACCCGGAGATTATCCGGCCCGTTTCTCGCCCACGGAAAATTTGATTTGGAAGATCAAGCTCCCCGGAAAAGGCAGTAGCACTCCTGCCGTTTGGGAGGACCAGATTTTTGTGACGAACGGCAACAATGGTGAAGACGGCGTTCAAGCTTACGGATGGGACGGATCGCTTCTCTGGGAGAAGACGCTCGGACCAGAACGGCCCGGAGAACATCTCAACGGAAGCGGTTCCAATCCTTCACCGATCACTGACGGAAAGAACCTTTTCGTGTATTACAAGAGCGGCACGGTGGCATCGCTCACCCTGGATGGAGAAGTGAACTGGACTACGAATCTCCAACAAAAATACGGTGAGGATACCCTTTGGTGGGATCTGGGAACCTCTCCCGTCTTTGCGGGCGAAAACATCGTCATTGCGGTGATGCAAGAGGGAGAGTCGTGGGTGGTGGCGCTGAAACAGAGCGACGGAAGCGTGGCTTGGAAAGTGGATCGCTCTTACCCCGTGCAAAAAGAGACCGGCCAATCCTACACAACGCCTTACCTCACGGAGATCGACGGTCAGGAAACGCTCGTCATTTGGGGGGCGGATCGCCTCACCGGGCATGATCCTAAGGACGGCAAAACGCTCTGGACCTGCGAAGGCTTTAACCCGGAAGACAAGCCGATGTGGCGAGTGATCGCATCTCCCGCCTTTACGAAGGGAATCGCGGTGGTCCCCTACGGACGGACCAAATTTTCTGCCGGCGTGAGGATGGGAGGGAGCGGGAACATCACGGAAACCGCTCGACTCTGGGAGCGCGATGATTTGGGCGCTGACTGCCCGACTCCCGTGGGGCACGACGGCAAAGTTTACCTTCTCACGGACCGAGGGAAGATCCATTGCCTCGATGCGGAAACGGGTGAGGACATCTGGACGGGCGAAATCCCCCGGGCCAGCGCCAAATACTACTCATCACCCATTCTGGCCGGAGACCTCCTCTTCTGTGCCCGTGAAGACGGGGTGATCGCTACGATTCGTGTCAGTGATTCCGGCATGGAACTGCTCGCTCAAAATGACATGGGTGAGCGGGTCGCGGCTGCTCTGGTTCCGGTCAATGACAAGCTCCTCGTCCGCGGCGTCGATCATCTCTTCTGCATCGGGGCGAAATAAGGCACGGAGCTATCATTACTTCGGCAGTTTGCTTGTCTTTTCGACCAGCGCCAGCGTTGGGATTCTGCTCATGTAGCTCGCTACACTCCGCTCAATCCCGTCTTGGCGCAGGTCGAAAATCCCGCGCAACTTTACCAAAGTAATGATAGCGCCGTCCCTAAGCCTGACACGAACTCCCAAACGCCCATTCATGAAACGTCGCAACTTCCTCGGGACCTCGACCGCTGCCGTCGCCGGGGCCAGTGCATCAACTGCGTTCTCGGAAAACGAGCGTCCGCCGAACCTGTTGATCGTTCATTGCGACGAACTCAATTTCCGAACCCTCGGCTGTTACCGGGACACCTTGTCGCCCGAACAAGCGATGATGTGGGGGCCCGGAAACGTCGTCGAAACCCCGCATATCGATCGATTGGCACGAGAAGGTTGTCTCTCGACGAAAATGTATGCGGCGACGCCCGTCTGCTCGCCCAGCCGTTCGACGTTTCTCTCCGGCCAATACGCCCAAAACACTGGCGTGACGACGAACAGTCTTCATCTCTCGGATGAGGTGGTGACCTTCGCGCATCAGCTCGGAAAAGCGGGTTATGAGACGGGTTATGCTGGCAAGTGGCATCTCGACGGCATCGCGAAGCCTGGTTGGGCGCCGGAACGGCAGTTCGGATTTCAGGACAATCGCTACATGTTCAACCGTGGGCATTGGAAGCAATTCGAGGAAACGCCGGATGGCCCCAGGGTGAAGGCTCGGGATGCAAAGGACAAACCGACCTACAGCGTGAAAGGGGCGGATGAAGAATCATTCGCAACGGATTGGCTCACCACCAAGGCGATCGAGTTCATCGATCAGCATGGCGCCAGCCCGTTCTGTTACATGCTCAGCATTCCCGACCCCCACGGGCCGGATACGGTGCGAGCTCCCTACGACAGGATGTTCTTGGAGATGGAATTCGAAGCTCCCCGGACCTATCACAAACCGAAACAGGGCGTTCCGAGCTGGGCGACACCCGCTAAAAACTGCGGACTGGCGCAGGCGCAATACTTCGGGATGATGAAGTGTATCGATGAAAACTTGGGACGGCTGTTCGCGAAGCTGGAGGCGGAGGATCTTCTCGACGATACCATTCTCATCTTCACGGCGGATCATGGCGACATGCGGGCCGAACATCATCGCCAGAACAAAGGCATCCCGCTCGAAGCGAGCGCCAAAATCCCGTTTTTAGTGCGGTATCCGAAGAAGATCGCGGCGGGGAAACGCGTGGATCAAGCATGGTCCACGGCCGATTTTTCTCCGACCATTCTGAGCCTGATGGGAATCGATCCGAGCGGACGAGAAGAAGGTCGGGACGCCTCCGCTCTATTCGTTGGCGAGGACGCATCTTGGGATGACATTGCCTTCGTCCGCAGCACTGGACGCCTCGGCGGCGAAGAAGGTTGGATTTCCGCGATGACCAGCCGCTACAAGCTGGTGTTGGCCGATGACGATGAACCGTGGCTCCTGGATCTGAAGGAAGATCCGGATGAGCTCAAAAACTTCCTTTCGGCAAAACCGGATGTCGCCCGCGAATTAGCGCTCAAGCTGAAGGACTACGCCGAAGCATTCTCCGACCCGTATCTGAACCATCCGGAAACGAGCAAAGCGCTCGCCGGGATTTTGGCCTAGTGCATCATCTGGAGAGTAAGAGGTGCACGTCGCGAGAAATTTGGTTCGAGTTCCAGGCGCGAAGAAGGAACGAAGCGAGCTTCGTGACTGATGAAGCAACGCAGAAATCGGGCAAAAGATCCGCGACACCCTATTTTTGCGAGAGGAACGAGCCTCCTTCTCTCTCCTTCTTTATGAACCAATCTAGTGTGCCGGTTAGTTTTTGGATGATGCACTAGTTTTCGCCAACTCAGTTCAGGCTCTCACTTCAAGAAGCGTAGTGAAGGCCCAATGGGGGATCTTCACCCTCAAGAGTGTCTGGCTGAAACGAACCCGTCTCGAGGAATCGCGGCACCAGTTGCAGAGTCTGAGGCTGAAGCGGCAGTTGCCAATGCTGGCCGGGAAGCACCAAAAGCTCTCGCATCCCGGCGATGCGGGTTTTCGGCAGATGAATGACGCGATCGAGTTCGGCCGCGAGGACGCCGATATCCAAATTTTCGAGGTTCCCCAATCGATTGACATAACTCTGCTCATCGTCCGAAAGATCTCTCAACGACCGATTGAAGCGAGCTAGCTTCCTGGCGATGTGCGATCCGCCGTTCGGGACGCCCAGCATCACCATTCGCCCGAGGTTGGCAGGCCGCTCCTGCAGCAGCGCAGCACGAGCCACGATGCCTCCCATGCTGTGAGCAACGATATGAACGGAGCCCGGCGTTTCCTCAGCCAGCCGCTTCAATCTCCGCCCAAACCACTCCGCATGAAATTCGACCCCGCCCCGAATGCTGATGTAGCCGACATTCTGGGCCCTATATCCCAGCTTGCGCAGCGTGTGCGCCAAAGGAGCCATGAAAAAAGGATTTGCCCCTAATCCATGGATCAAAATGACCGAGTCGCGTTGTTCAGAAGACGTCACTCCGAAGGATTCGATTCCCGCTCCGATTCAGACGCCGTTCCTAAGGCTTTGGCCGCAATCGCAAGAGCACGAACTCCTTCCGCTCCCATTCAAATTCCTCGATCGCCTCGGTGGAGAAGGGTTCCAGGTAGCGTTGGATCTTTTGAAGCTTGAGATCCTTGGTCTCGATCGCCAAATATCCCGGGTTCTCCGGCAAATCCTGGACCCGAGCGGATTCGACGTAGGGATGGTGGAGGTAGACGAGGAAGCGAAGGTTCTCCGGATCGTAAAACGCCAAGAGTTGATCGGGCTCGGTGAGGTGACGTTGCAGATCCGCCGCAACCGGGCGGTAATTTCCGTGTTCTTTTTCGAGCGGAGTCGAGTATGCGAAGGTGAGGGCGATGGCACAGGCAAAGACCAAGGAACTACCAACCAGGGGAGGCCATTTTGGATTGCGAAAGAGCATCGTCACGGTGATTGCCGCGAGAAGGGCGATGGAAACGGCGTGAGATAGCGGGGTTTCCGCACCGAGCAGCGGAGCGATCCCGATCGCAATGACGGCAAGAGCGGCAACGAGGATCGCCACCCAGCGATTGGCCCGATGCCACCAGGATTCGATTTTTTGCATCGCCGGAGCGTCGAGGATGCGAACTCGGCTCAGGAGATCGACCAGAACCACGGCGGCGATCGGGAAAATCGGCATCACGTAGCGGGCCTCGCCCTTCGGCGCGAGAGCAATCAGCACAAAGCCAAACATCAGCCCGAACCGCGCTCCCCACATCGCATTTGATAATCGAACCTCCAATTCGGATTCATCCTCCCCGGAACGGAGAGCCCCCGCCTTCGCCGTTTTCCACCACGCCCACACCAGCAGAATCGTCCAGGGAAGAAAGTCCTTTGCCATTTCAAACGGTCGCACGAGCCAGCCGCCGATGTCCACTTGGTCCAAGGCCAGCCGCTCCATCAACTGCTGAATCCAGATCCCAGACGTCTCTTCCGGAGAGCCAACCCGTTGCAGATTGAGGTAAGCCCAGGGAGCAAATACCCCGATCATGAGGAGAATCCCAAGGAGGTGCGCGGGATGAAAGGCTTCTTTCCAGCGCCCGGCCTTCCAGAGCGTCGCCAGAATGACCGGGTAGAAGAAAAGCAGGTGAACGGGGCCCTTGGCCAGCAAACCGAGCCCGAGAAAGAGCCACGGAATAGTGTAGGCCAGCCAGCGGCGATCTTCCGTCCACCACTTGAACCAAAGGAGAAACGCGATCCCCGTTTGCGCGACATACATCGCCTCGATTTCAGCCATCCGCCCTTTGTCGAGGACGCCGAAGCAGGTCAGGAAAAAGAGCCCGGCGGTCGTGGCTGGCCAGATGCCATAGCGATTTCGCAGGGCAAAAATCGCAGTCAGGGCGAAGGCCAGGAGCCAGAGGATCGAAGGAAACCGGGCCGACCAGACATTGTCGCCCGTCAGTTGAAACATCCCCGCAATGCTCCAGTTGATCAGCGGCGGTTTACGACTGTAAATCTCTCCGCCCACTCGCGGAACGATGAAATCGCCATTCTGAAGCATCGTCCGGGCGGGCAAAATGCGGCGTGGTTCCTCTCCCCGAACTTCGTGACTGCCCAGGTAGGGAAGAAACAGCGCCGCCCAGAGAACGATGACCAGCGCGATGGCATTCCAGAGTTTCATGCGAGCGAGGGTTCTAACCGAGGACGAACGAGGCGTCCAGCGGAAGAAAGCCTGACCGGCCGAAAACTGCGTCGAGCTTGCTCCACCTTCCCAGGAAGACTAGCATGGTCTGCAATGACCGAAACGCCCGGCCTCAGTCCCATTCAGAAAACCCGATTCCAGCGTTCCGATGACTCGGTGGAGACTTCGCAGGAGCCGGATGTCTTGGCATGCGAGGAGCCGCTCGAAATTCGGGTCGAGGGAAAAAGCGTCGCCGTGGTCATGCGAACTCCGGGTCACGATGAAGAACTCGTCGCCGGCTTTCTCCGGACGGAAGGGATGATTGCGACGGCGGAGGACGTCTTTGAGATTTCCGCCTGTCCCGCCGTGGATGAAGCCGGGAAGGGGAACGTGATCGATGTCCTTCTCCGCAATCCCGATGCTGCAAAGCTAGAACAATTAACCCGCCATGTCTTCAGCTCCTCCAGTTGCGGCATTTGTGGGAAAGCGACGATCGAATCCGTCTTCTGCGATTTTCCCCCCGTCTCCAGCGCGCTCCGAATCACCGCCGAGACGCTTCTCCGCCTTCCGTTCACGCTTCGGAAAGCTCAGGAAAACTTCGAGCAGACCGGCGGGCTCCACGCCAGCGCCCTGTTCTCGAATGACGGCACCCTCCAGATTCTCCGGGAAGACGTGGGGCGGCATAACGCACTGGATAAGGTGATCGGGAACGCGTTGCTCGCGGGGCAACTTCCCTGCGATTCCAGCATCCTCCTGATGAGCGGGCGCCTCTCCTTTGAGATTTTGCAGAAAGCGCTCGCCGCAGGAATTTCCGTGGTCGCGGGCATTTCCGCACCCAGTAGCCTCGCGGTAGAATTCGCCGAAGAAGCAGGGCAGACCGTGATCGGTTTTCTCCGGCCAAAAGGGTTCAATGTCTACACTCACGCCGAACGGGTCTTGGCTCAATAACCGGCCTCAGCGCTTCGCGGAATCGGGAATCTGGCCCCGAACCTTGGCAAAGTAGTAGGCCCAAAGCCCGACGAGCAAAACCAAGAAGATGCCGGGAAGCCAGTAGAGGCTCTCTCGAAACACCGAGGACGTGGCGACGACTTCCGTGGCGGCTTGTCCCTCGCGAATGTGCCGGAGAATGCCACCGTAGAGGACGCTCAATCCGCCAAAACCGAGATTGAGCGCCAAGCCGCGGAAGCTCAGGACCGTGGCACGGCGGCGGGAACTGACTTCGGCGTTGAGATAATGCGAGGTGAAGAAATTGAGGAAGCCGAAGCCGATCGCAAAGAAGACGACCATGCCAACTCCCCAAATCGGAATCGCCAGGGAAATCCCCACCAGTCCCAAAAGGGTGGCGATGGAAACGACGACGTAGTTGAACTGAATCGATCGGTTTTCGACCAGCCACCGGGCGATCTTCGGCGTAATGATCCCGAGCCCCGCAAAGCAGGCCCCAATCACTCCGAACCATGAGACCGGAATCCCGATCAGGCGATAGTATTCCGAAGCCGAAGTGAGGAAGAGGCGAACCACGCTGTCATGGACCAGCGCCGCGAGGATGAGGCAATAAACATACGGGGTGCGGGCAATCCACTTCCCAGCTTCCAGGATGCTGGACCAGACGGTGGACGCTGCGTGGGTCTCCGCCTCCTCTTCAGAATCATCACTCGCCGGGGGCGGTTCCTTCATCAAGAGGCTCACAACCAGCGCACAAATTCCCGTGCCCAGGGTGAGGTAGATCGGGAAACGAAGCACATCCCCTTTTTCCAGAACGAGGTCCGAGCCAGACCAGATCAGCACCTGGTTGACCAGATTCACATCATAAATGGCGGAGCCGATCAGCATCGCCGCGACGAAGGCGAACGAGGAAAACATCATCAATCGGGACAACACTTTCGGCCAAACCGCCTTCTGTTGATCCGCCGGAATCGAATCATAGGCCAGAGCCTCATCCGCGCCGCTGGCGGAGGCCTCGGCGGCCCCGGACAAAATGCGATTGATGACCCAGGCCCAGAAGACGATCGAGGCATTTCCCAGCGGAACAAAGGCAATCACCGCCATTTCCAGGACCATGAGAACGGCGGCCCCGACCACCATCCGTTTTCGTCCCCATCGATCGGCCAAGGCGCCCGAAGGAACCTCCAGAAGGACGATGGAAGCTGCCCAAACCGCATTCAAAATCGCGAACTGGGCCATGGTAAGCCCGTAATCCAGCTGAATGACGGCAAAGATGGGATAATAAAACCGGGCATTGAAGAGCAGCCGGAAAGCGATGAAAAGCGCGATGTTGTGACGCATAAAGGCGGGAAAGGAGGCGAAAGATCTTGGACGACCTCAGGGAAGAAGCATTACGGCGCGACGGAACGCAGTGGCGCTCATTTCGCAACCGGATCGGGATTCGTGGCCATTCGCGCCCATTCGTGTCGAAAAAAGGAGGAACACGAAGTGCACGAATTTGCAGGCATGTAGTTGGTCAAGCGTGTTGGGCCAAAAAAGGGTCAATTTTCTCGAGAAGGTGATCGACCGTATCCGCAATCGTCGATGGGAGGGCCAGTTCGCTACGCAACGCTTTTCCCATGCCGCTGCACAGCGTGCCTAGTTTCGTTTTCAGCGGCTTGGCCTGCTCCGGCATCGTGATCGCGTGCCCTTTGAGCAAGTGCCAGAGCTGAACGGTCAGCCTCCGTGCGATCGCCACCACCGCGATATGCCGGCTGCCCTTGCGCGCGAAGAGCTTCCATCCCCACTGCGCCAGATGGTGATTCTTAGAGCATTCCAAAACCTTCTGCGCTCCTTGGATCAGGGAGCGCCGCAGATCGCCGCGCCCCCGCCGACCCGTCGCCACCTTTCTGTCCTTGCCGGTGCCGCTCTTCACTCGCCCCGGATTGAGCCCAAGGTAGGCGGCTAACTTCTGCGGCGTGGCAAATCGATCCACATCGCCCACCACTGCCACGATCGAAAAGGCATTAATGATTCCGACCCCTAACAGGCGTAAACACCCGAGCATTTGTTCGTTGATGGCAACCTCGGCACAAATCATCCGGTAAAGCTCGCGCCGCCGTTTGCAGGCCAGATTGAGCGCGCTCATCAAATCCTCCAACAATTGCAGCCGCACGGAACTCCAGTTGCTCTGCTGCAAGATCCACGCCTGGGTTGTCTGGGCGCGGGGATTGCGGTTTTTGAGCCGAATGTGGTGTTGGTTGAGGTAGCCGCGCAGTTCATTGACGGCGCGGGCTTCGGCCGTTTTCGCCTTCTGGTAAGCGTGGAGCAGTTCGCGGTTTTCGCGCGTCGCATCATCCGGCGTCCACACCACCTTCGCCAAACCGGTAAGGTAAGCTCGAGCGATGCGTTCGGCCGCGATGAGATCGTCGTCGAAATAGGCACTGGCGGTCTTGCTCACCTGATTGCTTTCGAGCACCAGGGCCGTGATGCCGAGGCAAGACAGGCGTTTGACGGTTTCGAAGGCATTGCCACTGGCTTCCAGCACGACGAGGTCGCCCTCGCTCAGGAAGGTGTGTGCCCATCCCTCCAGATCGGCGATGGCGATGTCTTTGTGGCGGGCGAGGCACGGGGCCTTCGCCGCATTACCGCTGACTTGGAGGATGGCGGCGCTGATAATATCGGGGTGGGTATCCAGCCCGATGACGCGTTTGGCCGATTTCTGGCCAGCAGAGTCTTGGCAATCGGGAGTTGAAGATGGAGTTACTTTTTCCATGTTGTTAGTCTGTTAGGTTGAAGTTAAGGCAACCTGCCGTGGATTGGCCGAAGTTGGATTCCAACGCAGCGGAAGAAGCGTATTCAGGCATCCGGAACTCAAAAAAGGTTCCATGGTGGTGCCTTCCGCACTTTGGGGCTCAATCACGAATGGGAGGAGTAACCTCATGCAAATTGACGAGCCTCTGTTGGTCTTCGCTGTCCCACGGATGTTGCAAGCAGCCACTGGGTTTAGAGGTCCTAACATTGGTCTAAATTGCGGCTTCGTCCACTGGCAGGTTGCCTTGACCAACTACATACCATCACGAAACGAATCGACTGAGCCCTCACAATGAACTCAGAAGCGCCCTCGTCTTCGTGAACAATCGTCGTCACGTTTTTGAACTTGGCGAGCCGCGAGATTGGGCGTCCATTGTCTGGTCATGGCAGATCTTCCCTCACCCAGTTCACGCAGCCGCACCTTCGCTCGCTACTGGGCCCTCATTCCGGGCCTCTTGATGGTGGGCTCCGTCGCTCTCGCCGTTCTCAGTGTTCTCGGACAGATCCCGCAACCGGACCAGGTCCCGCATCCGGCGCTGATTCCGGGACTCGCCGGGACCATGGCCCTGCTCTTTCTGGGACTCACCGTCAATGCGCTGCAGCGGCCACCCGAGGCTCCATCCGAAGAACCACCTGCGCCACCGACCCAAGCGGAGCCGCCCCAACCGGATCGATCCGCTCCGCCAGGACCGCTCGACCGCAGCCTGACCTACGATCTCTTCATCTCCTATGCCCGGGCTGATAACGCCGCCGGAACTGGCAATCCCCAGTGGCTCCAGGCCTTTCTCGCCCGGCTCAACGCCGCCCACCGGAAAAAGAACGCCGCCGACTGGTTCATCTTCCACGATCACGAGGAAATCCACGGGATGCAGGACTGGGAAAACCGCCTGCTCGATGGGCTGAAGCAGGCCCACGCCATGCTCGCCATGGTCACCCCGCGCTATCTCGGGAGCGAGCCCTGCCAATGGGAATGGGAAACGCTGACCCAGCGCGAAGCGGACGAAGGCCTGGGCCGTTCCTGCATTTATCCCCTTCAGCTCCAGCCCATCCCGGTCTTCACCTCCGCCCACGGCCAACCCGAGAAAGCTGCGGATCTGACCGACTGGCTCGCCACCCTGGAGCGGCGGCCGCAAGACCCCGTGACCTACCGCAACGCCCTCGCCCAGCGCATTGGCGACCTCTTCGCCCGTCAGCAGCGTGATCTCGCCGCCCTTTTCGCCCGCCCCGCCGCAGAAATCCACACCGATCCCCAACTCAGCCCCCTCTTCGAAGAAATGGACGACGAACTCTACCTCGCGCTCGACCGCATCCGCCGCACCCGCGAAGCCAAAGGCAATGTGCCGGGGCGAAACCGCTTCTTCGTCGGTCGCGAGAGCGAGTTGCGGGCGCTGCGCGACCTTCTCTTTCGCAAGCGCACCGGCATTCTCACCGCCGTCCGCAGCCTCGGTGGACTGGGGAAAACCGCCCTGGCCCATCGTTACGCGGAGAAATACCGGGCAGACTATCCGGGTGGAAGCTGGTTCCTGGAATGTGAAGGCCTCACCGGGCTGGATCAGGCGCTGGCTCAGCTTCATCCTCACCTGGGGATTATTTTGCCACCGGAGGCAGCCGGAAACCCGGATCTCGTCATCGCCCTCACCCTCCAGGAACTGAAAAAAGCCACCATGGCTGAGGTGAAAAACGCCCCCGGCACCACCCCGGCCTGTCTCCTCATTTTCGACAACGTGGATCAGCCGGATCTGCTTTCCCCGCAAGCGACCGCCGCCCTCAGCGGGGAAACCTGGCTCCATCTCCTCGCCACCACCCGGCTGGAGCCAACCCAGCTCTTCCCCACCGAAGCCAATCGGGAAATCATCGATCTCCACACTTTGCCGGACGAAGACGCCCTCACCCTGATTCGCCTGCGTCAGCCCGGCCAAACCTTCTCCTCGCCGGAGGAAGAAGCCGCCGCCCGGGAGCTGCCCACGGAGCTGCGCGGCTTCACCCTCGCGGTCCAAGCCGACGCCGTATACCTCGCCCAATACGCGGAAGTCACCTGCGCCGATTTCCTCGCCCGGATCCGGGCGGAAGGCGGCCTCCCCGCGATCGAAGCCGCTGCCGGGGACGAAGCCGCCGCCGCCATGCGCCATCAGCTCCGCTCGCTCTCCCTCACCCTCGGCCCGACTCTGGATGGGCTTGCCCCGCCGGAGTTGCATGTCCTCCGGCTCGCCGCCCTCCTCCCGCCAGACACCATGGCCCTGGAATGGCTCCGCGCCGTCGCCGGAGAAACCTTCCCGGAGCTGGCCTCCGCGCAGCCCGGTCACAAAGATCCCTGGCTCGCCCTCGTCCGCCGCCTCACCGGCCTGCAACTCCTCACCGAAACCAGCTCGCCCGAAACGCCCCCCGCAGAACGCCTCGTCCGGATGCACCGCCTCATCCAGGATCTGGTCCGCCAGCGCTGGGAAACGGAAGCCGCCCCGGCTCTCGATCAAGCCACGAACCAACTCCTCGCCCACGCCCGCCAGCGAGAAGACTTCATCGGCAACAGCAGCCAAAAAGCGGCCACCGCCTGGGAACTAAGCCCCTTGCAAGAGTTCGCCACCCTCCTGACCAGCGGGGAATCCCCCCAAGACGGCGCCACCATCTTCGCCAACAATGTCGCCGCAAGGCTTTGGGATTCCGCGCGCTACCTCGAGGCCGAGCCCTTGATGCGACGCGCCCTCGCCATCGATGAAGCAAGCCTCGGACCCGATCACCCCGACGTAGCTCGTGACCTCAACAACTTGGCCCAGTTGCTCCAGGCCACCAACCGACTGGACGAGGCCGAGCCCTTGATGAGACGCACTCTTGCTATCGTTGAAGCCACCTTCGGACCTGATCACCCCTATGTAGCGATAAGCCTCAATAACATGGTTCAGTTGCTTCGAGCGACCAACCGTCGAGCCGAAGTCGAGGCTATGGCACGACGCGCTCTTGCCATCAATGAAGCCACATTCGGACCCGATCACCCCAACGTTGCCCGTGACCTCAACAACTTGGCCAAGTTGCTCCAGTACACCAACCGGCTGGGCGAGGCCGAGCCCTTGATGCGCCGCGCCCTCGCCATCGATGAAGCCAGCTTCGGACCTGATCACCCCTATGTAGCGATAAGCCTCAATAACCTAGCCGACTTGCTCCACCACACCAACCGTCTGGGCGAGGCCGAGCCCCTGAAACGCCGCGCCCTCGCCATCGATGAAGCCAGCTTCGGACCCGATCACCCCAACGTCGCCATTGACCTCAACAACCTGGCCCTGTTGCTCCAGGCCACCAACCGGCTGGGCGAGGCCGAGCCCTTGATGCGCCGTCACGTCGAGATTTTCCGTCAATTTGGGGAGCGCACCGGGCACGAGCATCCTCATATGAGGGCTGCGGAGGCGAATTACGCGGCGTTACGGAAGGCGATGGAGGACGAGTGATCGGGAAAACGGCTTCCTCAACCACCTCAGCCTCGCTGGGCGAGAGGATCCGTTGCCCGTCGCGGAGCGACCGTTCATGGTAGGCGTGGGTTTCCAACCCAGGTTTTGGCGCGCCGATGATGCCGCGTCGCGTCAGCGACCGCTCAACCGGGGGAACGGGTGGAACAAGAGGCGAGGTGGATGGGTGTGGCTCCCCGGTTAATGGGCAACGTGCGTCGTTTCCCCATGAGCGGTCGCTGACGCGACGCATGCTCCTTTTGCAACGCGTTCCGTGGGTTGAAACCCACTAAGATGATCTGTCGCTGACGCGACGCGAGATGGAATCGAAGCTGGCTTCGGGGATGGCGAACGGGATCCGGGCGGTGTTTAATCTCTGCAGCGGGCCTGAAAACCGCGCGCCTCGCGTTTGGGTTTCCGGATTCCGATCTCGCGGATCGGAATCGCGACGGCGAAGATGGGGTAGTAAAATCGGGTGTTGAAGAGCCGCCGGAAAGCGATGAAGAGCGCGATGTTGTGACGCATAAAGGCGGGAAAAGAGACCAAAGATCTTGGACGACCTCAAAGAAGACGCATTACGGCGCGACGGAACGCACCGGCGCACAGTTCGCAACCGGATTGGCGATTTTATCCGTTCGAGATCCTACTCGGTTTCCTTAGCCGCCCGGGATTCGGGGGCGATGCCGAATGGCTCGAAGCCTTTCTGGCCCAGCTCTCGAAGTCGCCCGGGAATTGGTCCAGAAAACCATTGCACCGCAGTTGGTTGGGGAGACCGGGAAAGAATGAGGATTACTGAACAAAGAGAAACTGCTGCGTATTCAGAAGCGCCCAGACCATGCTTTCGTAGGCGCTGTCGCCGTGCTCTTCGACGGTGTTCAGCGCGAGCGCCCGTTCGCTCTCGCTCGGTTCGCGTGTCAGGATTGCCTGGAAAATCATATCGATCTTCTCTTCTGCATCGCCCGCTTCGTGGAGACGACTACCGAAGACGGCGAAGGGGTTTGTCAGGGCCTCGACCATGGGTCCGCTCAACAGGTTGAGAGCTTGAGGCACCGAGGCATGATCCTCGGCGTCTTCAATAACCTCGCGATCAGACTGCCCGAACTCGCGGAGAAAGTGGCCTCGTGGAGCAGGAAATTCCAGCTCCGAAGCCCGTGCCATTTCGCTGACGAATGAGAGTTTTGAGGGACAGGTCTTCCTGTGAAATCCTCAAGCAAACAAAGCCAACACCGGCTTACCTTTGTGCGCAACGGTGAAAGGGCGCTTACTGGGGCTGTAGAGAACGTGATCGAGCGGCAAGCCCATCGCATAGGCAATGGTCGCGTTGAAGTCGGGAATTTCGACTGGGTTCTCGATCACATTCTCGCCGCCCTCGTCGGTTTTTCCGTAGACGAATCCACCCTTGAACCCGCCACCGGCGAGAACTGAGCTGAAGGCTTGGGGATGGTGATCGCGACCAGCATTCTCATTGATGCGAGGTGTCCGTCCAAACTCGGTCGTGAGCACCACAACCGTGTCGTCGAGTTTTCCAATGCGCTCCAGATCAGTGAGCAACGCTCCCATTGCCTGGTCCAGAACAGCGCACTTCTCAGGCCCTGAGATGAACATGCTGTGATGCATATCCCAGGGGTCATAGCTCACCTCCACGGCGCGGACATCGTGTTCGATGAGGCGTCGAGCGAGCAAACACCCTTGACCGAAGGGATCGGTCCCGTAGCGCGCACGAGTCACGGAGTCTTCTTCCCTGAGGTCGAACGCTTGCAAATCTTTGCTCTGCATGATGCGGACAGCATCATCATACATTTGCGTGTAGGCGCGGACTTGTTTGACGTCGTAGCGCTGGTGGAATTCGGCATCGAGTTGGCTTGCGAGCTCGAGGTCTTCGTTGAGCTGCTCCTGGTCCATCCCCCGGAGTTGCGAGTTCTGCAGACCGGAACTCGGATTGCTGATCGCGAGTGGCTCATACTCAGGCTCGAAAAACCCACCGCCTCCATTGATCCGGCTGTTGCCACCGATGAAAACTGAACCGGGAAGATTTGGATTCATCCGACCTTTGAACTTGAGGGCCCAGGCACCGAGTCCAGGGTGGCGGATCGTGGCACGTGGGTCATAGCTGGTGTGCATGAAGTAGTTCCCCTGAACGTGAGCGCCCGCAGTGGAGGTCATCGAATTGATGATCGCGAGCTTGTCGGCCTGAGTCGCCAGCGACGGGAAATACCCCGAGATTTTGATGTCATCGACATTGGTGTCAATCGTCCTCGTTGGTCCCTGATACTTGTGCTTAGGCTTGGTGTCGAAGGTATCGATGTGCGACATCCCTCCACCCATATAGAGGTAGATAATGTGTTTGGCCGCACCGACGCGCCCCGGCAGTCCGAGGCCTGCTCCGGATGCGGCTCCTGCGCGATTCGTCATTCCAAGTGCGCCGACACCAAGGAGTGCTTTCGCGGTTCCCTCCATGAATTGGCGGCGGTTCAGTTCGTTCGCGTTGATGGCTGAGTTCATGATGATTTGAGGGGGCTAAGTGATTGAATTGTGGCGACAGGGAAATAAGGAGGATTATTGGACAAAGATAAACTGCTGAGTATTTAGCAGAGACCAGACAATGCGCTCGTAGGCGCTGTCGCCCTGCTTTTCGACTTTGCTGAGTAAGAGTTCCCGTTCGCTCCCGGTTGGTTTGCGGGTAAGCATCGCCTGGAAAATCATATCGATCTTCTCTTCCGCATCGCCCGCTTTATGGAGTCGACTACCGAAGACAGCGAAGGGATTCGTCAACGCCTCGGCGATGGTTCCGTTGAGTAGGTTGAGAGCCTGAGGCACCGAGGCATGATCCGCAGCGTTTTCAATGACCTCGCGATCAGACTGCCCGAACTCGCGGAGAAAGTGGCCTCGTTTGGCAGGAGATTCCAATTCCGAAGCCCGTGCCATTCCACTGACGAGTTCCGTGTAGTCCTTGTATGCTTTCCTCTGACGAGTTTGCCAGTCCCTTGCCTGCTTTTTGTCGAGGTTCGCAGGAGGCTCGGGCATCACCGGCTCCGGCAGCTTGGTGAGAACCGCACCTTTGCCCGCATTGTTCGCGGACATCATGCCGCCTGACATCTTCATTTCTGACATTCCCAGCGCAAGGAGCAGATCGTCTCCTTTGACGTTCTCACCCACATTGCGGTAGGCAATCTCCGCCACAATCTCATCACTCCTATCTCTCGTAGCGTAGTATTCCTTGTTCAGCTTTTGGTAGAGATCTTTGTCACCTGCCTCGCGGGCGGCATTCATCTGGACACGAAACGCTTCTTGTTTTGGTTTCAAGTCCTCGAACTCCTTCGCAATTTCTTCAACCATCGCGATGTAGTCTTCTACGCTGCGTTCCGCGAGGACATCGTGGATTCTCTTTACTCTCTCAATCGATGCGAGCTGGGACTTCAGGCGTGGACGGTAACCATCCGCTTCGGGCAATGCCAAACCGACAATGGAATCCCAAATCTGCTCGGCACTCATTCGACGAAGCGTCGGGCCGGTAAAATGATACGGCATACCGAGAACCAATTCTTCGCCGTTCGCGGCCCGCTGGTAGGTTTTAGTATTGTAAAGAACCTCCATGTATTTGCGCATATCGTAGTCGAGCGTGCGCATCATCTCTTCGATGTAAGCAAGGAGTTCCGGATTAGCGACGGGGGTATGGTCCGTTAAATCATCGAGCGGCTCAAAAACGCCGTGGCCAAAAACGCGCTTCCAGAGGCGGTTCGCGATGACTTTGGTGAAGGTCGGATTATCACGATCCGTCATCCACGCGGTGTAAGCATCGATCTTGCTGTCATCGATATTCTCGGGATCAATATCGCCACCGAACATGGTCGAGGCGGGAACGATGTCGCCCGGCTTCGCATCATCGTATTGGTAGTCGTGTGGGAGCTTGATATCGATCCCCCTTTCGATCGTGTGAGCGAAACGCAGTGGATTGTAAAGAGCGGCGTCCGCCTGCTCTATGGCACGGGAGTCGTGCTTGTAGGATTCTCTGGCCTCGATCGCCTTCTTCGCCAAAACCCGGAATTCCTTGTCAGTCAATTCCAGGCGCTCGAGGTAAAACTCATAATTTGGTTGCTTCACGTAGCGATCCAGCACCACCTGGCTCCGAATTTCCGGAAAGCCTTTGAGGGGAACCGCTTTCTTTTGTACCTCGGCCTGCTGCTTGTTCCGGTAGGTTAGGATCGCTCTACGGTTGGGAAAATTGTCGACCCGGTCAGTCGCAGCCATTCCGTAAGAAAAGGCCGCCATCTTGAAATAATCCATCTGCGTCCACTTATCGAACGGATGGTCGTGGCACTGAGCGCACTCGAGCCGCGTGCCCAGAAAAATCCGGACCGTATTGGACATGTTATCAAGAGGCATGCCCCGATCACGAAGGTAGTAACCCACCGCTCCATTGTCCCAAATCGTGCCGCGCGCTCCCACCAGCTCACGAACGAACTGATCGTAGGGCCTATTCTCCGCGATCGCCTTTTTCAGCCACAACTGATAGGCCGCCTCCGCCTCGGCCGCATTGGTCCCGAGCTCGGTATTGATTCGCAGCACGTCCGCCCAGAAATTGTAACCATGGCTGACGGCTCCGTCGCTCTCGAGCAAGTCGGCGATCAGTTGCTCGCGTTTGCGGTCGTAGGTCGAGCCGTGGAAATTTTCCGCTTCCTCAATCGTTGGAATACGCCCGACAATGTCGAGATAAGCACGCCGGAGGAAGGTCTCATCATTGATCTCTGCGTTCGGATTGAGATCGTTTTTCTCAAGCCCGGCCTCGACAAGCGCGTCGATTTCCTTTGACGCCTTCTGAACATCAAATGCTTCCTTTCCGGAATCTGCGGCGGAAGAGAATGATAACGGGGCGACCAGAAAAGTGCCGAGAGCGAGGACTAGAGCGATGTTAACTTTCATGGGATGGGCTATCTATTAACGATTATGGGATGGGCAATCTATCAACGATTATGGGATTGGCCACCTATTGACAATTTCGGTTTCTCGGGGGCTCGCTACTTCGAATGGGGGCAGCCTGACCCATTTTTCTCACTGCACATAAATCTTCGCGAATCTCAGGGGTACATGAAAGGTCTTATCGTCTGCCCCGAGCGGTGAAAAGGAAGTCGTTTCAGCTTCATCGGTCCCGGACCGTTTTCGATAGAGATTGAAATACCACGGCAGGCTCGTTCCTTTGCCTGATGCGATGGCATCCGGTTTCGATTGAAACGGTTGACTTCCTACGATCTGGTGGAGTGGATCCTCCTCCAAGGAGGTCACCGGCAGCTTGAGCTCCACTGACCAGAAATCTTCCCCGACATGAGTCGCCACTTCCGCCTGAGCAGACCAGTCATACCACTGTGATTTCGACACTCCTCGATCGATGTTAACCATGGCTCCCGCAGGATTGATGACGATTTGATAGTAGGAATGTTTATCGGTTTCGATGAGTAACTCAAGATGCTCGCCCTGCCAGATCGCGGGATCGTTGTTCTCCCGGGAACCGATCACAGGGGCCTCTCCTTTCGGCAGTTCACAGCGAATCCCGAAGTAAAGATGGTCGTTCTTCCAGCGGACATGAAACCGTGTTTGCAGGTCCGGTTTCCTTTTGGAAGATCGAAGGTCTCTCAGCGGACGGGGGTTGTTGTAGGCGGTCCAGAAGGGATCGTCCAGTTTGCCGTCCAGCGTTAAGGTGTCCCGAACCTCCCGCCACTTGTCTTTGCCCATATCGATAACGCGATATTCCGGCAATCCCTCCGGTCGCTTCACGTCCATCTGAGTGGAACGATCGCGCAATTGAATCAGAAATTCATCCACGAGGGCAATGCGTTGTCCATAGACGCTTTCCGGTGGTGCAGCGGCTTTCGCTTCGGCAAACAGATCGAGCGCTTTCCGGCAAACTTCGGCATCGGAAGCGAGGCGGGCATATTCGCGTTCGCAATGCTCGATGAACGCCTTCATCGGTGCGGCGGCAGGACCGTAAAAACGTTCGTAGTATTCCGCGAGAAGGACATCCACGTCCTGATCAGCGTCCCACCAGAACCGGGAAATGATGTAGGGGTTGAGATGGGCCATGCCGGGGTGGTGCAAGCCACCTTTGCCACTGGAAAGCCAGACATCTTCCCGCCACACCTCTTCGTGACTATCCTTGATGCCACGCGCGGCGACATGGGGCCAATACTGGGGGCGGAAGGCACCCCGATTCGTGAACGGCGTGTAGTTCAGAGTCACCGACAGGGGGTTATCGGTCTTCGCCAACCACTGACTACGAAGCGCGGCAGTTTCCCGGTGGAATTCGTCATCCATCTCGCGAATGGGGCGACCGTTCGTGATTTGCACCCACACGTTGTCGGGGAATTTGTCGATCGTTAGGGGCGGGAGCCGGTAGGTGCTGTAGGCACCACAAAACACTTTCCGGTCGGGATGCGTCTTCGCCAGTTCATTGGCGACCCGGACCACGAAATTCCATACGTAGTCCGAAGACATCCCAGAGGGTCCCCGGTCCAGTGTCATTTGAGGCCGACAGCGATCGCATTGGCAATGGTTAAATCCATCGTGCGGCATGACCGAAACGACCGGGACATCGTAATGATCGTAGTTGAGCCGGGCAAAGGCGACCATCTCGTTAAAGAAACCTTCCGATGAGAGACAGGCATTGGCCGTCTTGCTCTGGGTGTCGCGCTTTCCGTTCGCCATCTGAGCATAGTAATCCGGATGGGCGGCTCGCTGCTCAGGATGTTCGGTCAGATGTCGCTGGCCGTGATGCAATACGCCATACTGAGTGTTCGCGCCGATGCGGAGATACCAGAGGGCATCCTCCACTTCGTTGGAACTGAGCATAGGCCGACTGATCGCGCGCACTTCGTATTCGGGCTCCACGGTCCGGTCGACTTCGGGCAGAGCGATACTCCGGGCTTCCGGCAGGATTTCTCCCAGCTCGCCCGGCATGTACCAGCGCACTCCCAGATCGCGGAGAAAAGCATACGCCGCATTCAACGAACCTCGGTGATCGAAGGTCCAGACGTCCAGTTGCCTGCTGTAGTCCCGGTAAAGCGAAGTTCCCACCGGGCACTTCCACGGGTGACCCGCCAGTTCCTCCCAAATCGACTGCCGGTTCTTCGCCCAATCGGTGTGACTCCGTGCCCACGGCTCACGGGGCTGGAAGTCGAGATCATTTCCCACCAGAGCCAGCC
>CAYGQD010000105.1:13268-22678 GCA_964351855.1 uncultured Verrucomicrobiales bacterium | reverse complement strand
TTTTCGCGCCTTTTTCTTTCGCGGCCCCTTTTTCTTTCGCTCTGCATTTGGCTCGTTTTCATGATCGTCTGCAGGCACCCCAGCCTCCGTTATTCGCCCCAACAGACCAACTTGTAAATCACCGAAATCTGGTAAAGCCCATCTGCGGAGCGGCCACAGCCGATTCGTATTTACCTGACCGTAGGTGCCCGGGCATTCCTGATCGGACGTACGGGTCCGTCTCCGGCGGTTCCAATTCGTTCATGCGCCTGTTGAAGGCACTACTTTTGAGTGGCCGAACCACGGGTGTTCAGGATAGGCTGGCCGAAATCCCGATTTCCATGCCTCACCACATTCTGATTCGATCCTTTGTTGTTGCCGTTTCCCTTTTCTTTTTAGGAGGGGCGGCGGCAGCGCCTGATGGGCGGGAGATCGCTTCCGCCATGAAACAGGCCTCGCAGTTTTATGTCGAGAAGATCGCGCGGCATGGCGGGTATGTTTATTATACGGCTCCGGATTTCTCCAAGCGATTGGGAGAAGGAATCGCGACCGAGAACCAGGTTTGGGTCCAACCTCCGGGAACCCCATCGGTTGGGCTGGCCTATCTCACGGCGTATCGGGCGACCAAAGATCCGTTCTATCTGGAGGCGGCGTTAGCGGCGGCTGATGCCTTGATCTATGGTCAGCTCAAGTCCGGAGCCTGGACGAACTGGGTGGATTTTGATCCCCGGAGCGATCAAGCGGGGATGTATCGAAACGGAAAGGGGAAGGGAAAGAATTTTTCGACGCTGGATGACGGGATCTCCCAGGCCGCGATTCAGTTTCTGGCCCAGCTCGACTTCGCAACGGGGTTCACGAATACAAAAGTGCACGAAGCAGCCACCATCGCGTTGGATGCTCTGTTAGCGGCTCAGTATCCGAACGGTGCGTTTCCCCAGGGTTGGGATGGGACGCCTCAGCCCGCCGGTTTGGCAGCTGACAAGCGGGGTAACGTTCCGACTTACGACTGGCGGACCGAAGGACGAATCAAGGAATACTGGCACCTCTACACGTTGAATGATGGATTGGCCCTGACGGTCACCGAGACCCTGATCCAGGCCCATCAAATCTACGAGGATGAACGGTATGCGAATGCGTTAAAGCAGTTTGGGAAGTTTCTGATCCTGTCGCAAATGCCGGAGCCGCAGCCGGGCTGGGCTCAACAATATAATTACGAGATGCAGCCGGTCTGGGCGCGGAAGTTCGAGCCACCGGCGATCGCCGGACGAGAGTCTGAAGGAGTGATCGTGACACTTCTGCAAATCGCGGCTTACTTCCGGGACAAGCAGTATCTGGAGCCGATCCCCAACGCGATCGCCTACCTGACGCGCTCGGAACTGGATGGTGAACAGTTGGCGCGGTATTACGAACTCCAATCCAACAAGCCGCTCTACATGGAGCGCCAAGGGAAAGACTATTCCCTGACCTACGACGATTCCCGGCTTCCCAGCCACTACGGGTGGAAAAACCCCTCGCGATTGCCATTCATCGAAGCGGCTTGGCAGGGTCTCGTGAACACTGGGACTCTGGCCGCAGTCGACCAGATCTTACCGCCCCTGGAGTCGGCTCCCAGCGTGGCGACGATTCTTGCCGACCTGGATGATCAGGGGCGTTGGATCTCCCGTTTCAACGGAGAGCTCTTGGTCGGGCAACCCAAGTTTCAGCCGGGTGAAGCGTATATCGATAGCGCGGTCTTTTGCCGAAATCTGGAGATGCTCAGTGCGGCGCTTCAGAGAAATTAGGGACACCAGCTATCATTGGCTTCGTAGTTTACCGAAACCAGATACAGCCCATCTGGTGGCGCGGCCAAGGGCGATTTTTTTCCCGATCGCGGGTGGTCGAGCAACTCTTGAATTTCCTGAATGGGAATGCCGCCTTGCGAACAGCGTACTGCCCCGCCGACTAACAATCTCACCATCTTGTAGAGGAATCCGCTCCCTTGAAAGGTGAGCCGGAGAACGTCTCCCGGAAGCTCTTCCACCGTCGCTCGATCAATGCGACGCCAGGTGTCTTCAGGATTGGATTTGGGATCGCCTCGGTTGGCGGCAAAGGAGGCAAAGTCGTGCTCGCCTTCGAACAACCTCAAGACTTCGGCCAAGAGATCCGGATCGAGCCCTTTGCGAAGGTGCCAGACCAACCCTGCGGACAACGGGGGAAGAACGGCCCCGGTGAACACGTCATAGCGATAGGTTTTTCCGGTCGCGCAAAAGCGGGCGTGAAAGTCCGGGGCAGCTTCTTCGCAGTTCATCACCCTGATGGTCCGGGGGAGCTTTGTGTTGAGGGCTCGCTGCCAGGCTCCTGCGTCCATTCGAAAACTCTCCGGCGCATCGAAGTGGGCGATCTGGGCCAACGCGTGAACCCCGGCATCCGTCCGCCCCGATCCGTGGAAGCCGGAAACCTCCGGGTGAATCGCTCGCGCCGCCGCTTCCAGGTGATCCTGGATCGTGTTTCCGCCGGGCTGACATTGCCAACCCGCGAACGGTCGCCCGTCATAGGCGATGGTGGTTTTGAAGCGGCGATTCGACATGGGTGGCTGGTTTCGAGCAAAAAACTTGAACTTCGATATTCGAAACTGGAATTCCGGCACCATAGTATTCGAACCTTCGGATTTCGAGTTTCGAATGTTCATGACCATCACCAGCCTCACCCTCTCCGATCTGGAAGAAGCCTTCGCCGAAATGGGCGAGCCGAAGTTTCGGGCTCGACAAGTCACTCAGTGGATTTACGAGAAGCGGGCGACCAGCTTCGAGGAGATGACGAACCTGAGCCTGGGTTTCCGGGAAAAACTGGCGGAGCGCTTCACCCTGCGTTCGATGATCAAAACGCGGCAGCAAGGTTCCGACGACAGCACCCGGAAATATCTCTTTCGGCTTCACGACGGGCGATTCGTCGAGTCCGTCCTTATTCCGGCGAATCCGGCGCTCTACGGCCAGGCCTCGGATCGGCACACGCTCTGCGTTTCCAGCCAGGTGGGTTGCGCTTACGATTGCAAGTTCTGCGCGAGCGGTTTGGCCGGTTTTGCTCGCAACTTGGACGTCGGCGAAATCGTCGAGCAGGTCCTCTTCGCGGAATCCGCATCGGGCCATCGGGTCGATAATTTGGTCTTCATGGGAATGGGCGAACCGCTCGCGAATTTGACGAACCTGAACAAAGCGATCGAAATCCTGAACTCCCCCTGGGGCGTGGGAATCGGCGCTCGCCACATGACGATTTCCACCTCCGGACTGGCTCCTCAGATCAAGAAGCTGGCCGAGCAGCCGCTGCAAACTCGGCTCGCGATCAGTCTGCACGGCGCGTCCGATGAGGTTCGGGAGAAAATCATGCCGGTGAATCGCAAGTATCCGCTGGAGACGTTGTTCGAGGCGCTGACGTATTATTCCCAACACAAGAAGCAGAAGATCACCTTCGAATACATCCTGATCGAAGGAATCAACGATGGGCTGGATCAGGCTGAGTTGCTGGCGAAACGGGCCAAGGCGATGCGGGCCAAGGTGAATCTGATTCCCTACAACACGGTCGAAGGACTTCCCTGGAAACGGCCCTCGGATAAGCAGCAAGACGCGTTTCAGGCGATCTTGCTCCGCAACGGCGTTCAATCGACCTTACGCCGGGAGAAAGGGCACGACATCGAGGCCGCTTGTGGGCAATTGCGGCTCCAGGAAGAGGGTTTGGAAGTGGGCGAGGGTGAAGAAACTTTACGCGATTCGGATTTCGCGACGTAGTGCTCTTATGAAAACACCCCTGCTTCGTCTCTTCGTCGTGCTTCTTTTCATCGGGCCGCTGGCGGCCGCAGATTGGAATCAGTGGCGGGGGCCGAATCGCGACGGGACCATTCCAGCGGCGACCTGGCCGGACAACTTTGATCAGTTGACCCCGCTCTGGCGAGTCGATTTAGCCGAGGGTTACTCCAGCCCGATCATCCGCGAAAACACGGTTTACACCGTCGAAACCGAGGAGAAGACGAACGAAGTCGTCCGCGCCTTCGATCTGCAAACCGGCACCCAAACCTGGGAACAAACCTGGCCGGGCGCGATGAAGGTTCCCTTTTTCGCCTCGAAAAACGGGAGTTGGGCACGGGCGACGCCTGCGGTGACTATGGAGGGGCTCTACGTCGGCGGGATTCGCGATGTGCTCGTCAAACTGCGCCCGGAAGACGGGACGGAAGCCTGGCGGATCGATTTCCTGGAGCGGGAAGGGACGGAACTGCCCGCATTCGGCTTCGTTTGCTCTCCCCTCCCCGCAGATGACGCGATCTACCTGCAAGCGGGCTGCGCGGTGACCAAGCTCGACGCCAAAACGGGCGAAACGCTCTGGCGGGCGATGGAGAACCGGCAGGCGATGTTCGGCAGCGCCTTCTCCTCCCCCGTCATCGCCACGATTCATGGGAAACAGCAGCTCGTCGCCCAAACCCGCTCCGAGCTCGGCGGGATCGATCTCGAAACGGGCGAAGTTCTCTGGTCAACCCCGGTGAAGGCGTTTCGCGGGATGAACATCCTCACCCCATTAGTCATCGGAAACCGCGTTTTCACGGCGACCTACGGCGGCGGCAGCATGCTGTTCGAGGTCGACGCGAAGGATGGCACGTTTTCGGTAAAGAGCGCTTGGGTTGATGAAAGTCTGGAAGGTTACATGGCGTCTCCGGTCGCGATCGGCGATCACCTTTACCTGCTGAATCGCGACAAACACTTCCGCTGCTTGGAACTGGCAACCGGAAAAGTGGCTTGGAAATCTGAGGAAACCTTCGGCGAATACTGGTCGATGATCGTGAATCAGAACCGCATTCTCGCGCTCGATCAGACTGGCGAGTTGCTTCTCATCGACGCCTCGCCGGATGCCTTGAACATCGTGAGCCGGAAATCCATCAGCAAGCAGCCGACTTGGGCGTCCGTCGCGATCAGCGATGATCTGGTGGTGGTGCGGGAGCTGAAAGGGCTAGCCGCGTTTCGTTGGAAGTGATGGCCAGTTGACGGGAGGGAAATCCCGCTTTGAAGTCGTCCGCATGAATCCACCGGCAATCGGCATCATCGGAGGCAGTGGCCTCTATCAAATCGACGGACTGGAAGACACGAAAGAGATCACGGTCGAAACTCCCTTCGGCCCACCGTCTGATGCGCTCGTCTCCGGCACCTTGAGCGGACGTCAGGTCTATTTTTTGCCCCGACACGGGAAAGGGCATCGCTTGCTCCCGACGGAGTTGAATCATCGCGCGAATATTTGGGCGATGAAATCTCTCAACGTGCGCTGGATCATTTCGGTCACCGCAGTCGGCAGTTTGCGGGAACAATATCGACCGCGCGACATTGTTTTGCCGGATCAGTTTTTTGATCGCACCAGTCGCCGGGAGCATCACACGTTTTTTGGCGGTGGAATCGTCGCCCACGTCAGCTTCGCCGATCCGATTAGCGAAGGATTGCGCAGGATTCTCCACGAAACGGTCCTCGAAATGGGGCAAACCGTTCACAACGGCGCCACTTATGTGAACATGGACGGCCCCGCGTTTTCGACCCGCGCCGAGAGTGAGGTGAACCGGAAGTTGGGATTCGATGTGATCGGGATGACGAATGTCCCCGAAGCCAAGTTGGCCCGCGAAGCGGAAATCGCCCTTTCAACGCTCGCCATGATCACCGATTACGATTGTTGGAAGCTGGATGAGGACCATGTGAACGTGGAAATGGTCATCGGCCATCTCATGGCGAACGCGGAAAACGCCAAGAAAATCGTGGCCGCAGCCATCCCGAAAATTCCCCGGGAAGCGAATTGGCCCGAGCATGAGGCGCTCGGCACGGCCATCATCACGGACAAAAGCATCTGGCCGGAGGAGACGATCGAGAAGTTACGGCCGATTTTATCTAGATTTCTGTAATTTTAAGGCGTTCAAGAATTCAACCTAACAAAAGCACACCTCCGCCTCAACTTTTCATGGCCAATTCTTAAATCTACGTCTAAATTTCGGCCCCAGTCTTCTTTCTGCCATGTCACGCCTCCTTCGCAGCTCCATCATCCTCTTCGCCCTCGCCTCTGGTCTGTTCTCGACCAGTTGTCAGTCGCTCAAATCCAAGCAAGTCGCGGCGGAGGATCCGAAAAAGCCGGAGTTCGCCACCAATGAAAAGTGGAAAGAGACTTACAAGGAAGCGCAGGCAAAGCAAGAGGTGAAACCGGGTTGGAACGCGGCACCCAGCATTCCTCGGGCAAACATGGCCACGGCCGGAACCTCTTATTCCTCCGTCCGGATCACGGAGCCCTACATTGCGATGACCTTTGACGATGGCCCGCACCCGAGCAACACGCCTCGACTGCTGGATATGCTTCGTCAGCGCAACATCAAGGCGACGTTTTTCGTCGTTGGAACGAACGCGAAGGCTTATCCCTCGATCTTGAAGCGGATGGTTGCGGAAGGGCATGAAGTCGCCAACCACACCTGGAATCACCCCGACCTGACCAAGCTGTCTCAGACCGCTGTTCGCAAAGAAATGGACATGAGCAAGGAGGCGATCGTTAGCGCGACCGGCGTCGCTCCGCGCATCTATCGCCCACCCTATGGTGCGGTCAATTCCAGCCTGAAATCCTTCATCAAAACGGAATACGGCTATCCGACGATCATGTGGTCGGTCGATCCGCTCGATTGGAAAAAACCGGGAGCCTCGGTGGTGGCTGATCGTCTGGTCGCGGGAACTCGCCCGGGCGGAATTCTCCTCGCCCACGACATCCACAAACCGACGATTGATGCGATGCCGTCCACGTTTGATCGCCTCTTGGCGAAGGGCTACAAGTTCGTGACCGTTTCCCAACTCATCGAGCTTGGGAATCGAGGGACCGTCGCCAGTGTCGCTCCGCAGGCCAAGCCGATCGCGCTTCCCGGGAACCTGACTCCGATTCCGGAGTAGGAAGCTTCGCCAGAGAAGGCGAAACATCGGCGCTGGTTGAAAACCGGCTCACTCCGCGTTAGGTCCAGGGATGCAGAAACCCCGGATCCTTTGGCTTTTCGCCACCAGCTTGTGGTTGGCTTTTTCTGGCCCCGTCAGTGGAGCTGATTCGCCGATCAAGAATGTGCTCTTCATCGTTTCTGATGATCTCAAAGCCAGCGTCTTAGGCTGCTATGGGGATACCGTGGTTCACACGCCGCACCTCGATCAACTGGCGGAGCAGGGAACCGTCTTCGAACGCGCGTATTGTCAGGGAACCTGGTGTCAGCCTTCCCGCACTTCCTTCATGCGCAGCCGCTACACGGATAAAGCGGGGCTGACTCTGGGGGAACACTTCATCAACAACGGGATCTACAGCGCCCGTGTCGGCAAAATTTTCCACATGCGGGTTCCTGGTGACATCATCGATGGGACCGATGGAGGCGATATCCCGGCCTGCTGGGATGAGCGCTTCAACATGCCAGGTCAAGAGGCACACACGCCCGGCGACTATGCTTGCCTGAACCTGAACATCTTCACCACGGAGCTGGAAGGACGGGAATCGACTCGGATGAAGCATCGCATGTTCGTCAGTGTCAGCTACGAGGGCGATGGCTCTGATCAGCCCGATTTCAAAGCCGCAGACAAGACCATCGAGCTGCTTCGTGAGAAAGGCGACGAACCCTTCTTCATCGCGACCGGTTTCGTGCGACCCCATTATCCCAGCGTGGCCCCAAAGAAGTATTTCGACCTCTATCCCCACGAAGCAATCCAGCTCCCCGAAGTCCCGGAGGGCGACTTGTCCGACATCCCGAAAATCGCCCGACCGTCCCTAATGTCAGAGAATTCCGGAATCGGAAAATACCCGGAAAACATTCAGCGGATGTGGGCCGCTTACTACGCCACCGTGACCTTCATGGACGAGCAAGTGGGGAAGATCCTTGATGAACTGGATCGGCTGGGTCTGCGAGAATCCACGGCGATCATTTTCACGAGCGATCACGGCTATCACCTCGGCGAACACCACTTTTGGCAGAAATCGAATCTCCACGAGGAGGTTACCAGGGTTCCGCTGATCATTTCCGCACCGGGATTCTCTCCGGGACGCACGGATTCGATCGTTCAGCTGATCGACATCTACCCGACGGCGAGCGAATTGACCGGTTTGGCGATTCCTGAAACCGTTCAAGGAAAAAGCCTGGTTCCGATTCTGAAGGATCCGGCGGCGACGTTGCGCAATGGCGCGATTTCCTTTGTGCCAAAAGGGAAATCTCTGCGGACGCCGAAGTGGGCCTTTTTTCACTACCAAGACGGCACCGAGTTGCTCTACGATATGGAGAAAGATCCCCAGCAGTTCACCAATCTGGCCAACCAACCCGAAAAAGGGCCGGTTTTGGAAGCGCTGCGCGAGCAGCTAAATGCGCAGTTTTGAGACGCTGATCTTCCCACCAAAACACGCCGCAACATCGGACCCTGGCTGATGGGGCCGATCCGCGTAAACCCCGACGTATCGAAGTCCATCGGGCGAATCCTCGAAACGAACGGGCAACGGAGCCATTTCCGGCAGGGTATCGCTCGCCTCCGGATCAGATGCTTCCGCCTCCAGATGCGGCAGATTGACGTTCCAATGCTCCCCTGGAGCCAGATTCTCCTCCACCAATCGCGCAATCACCGTGGCCGCACGACGTCCGGAAACTTCCCAATCGAGCGGGAATTCGCGACGCAGGTAATGGGAAACCGCGATTCCCCGGTAGCCGTGATAGGCCGCTTCACGCACCGCCGCCACCGTCCCGGAAATGTAGATGTCGTGACCCATGTTGCCGCCGTGATTGATCCCGCTGAGCACCCAATCCGGTTTCTCCGGCAAGAGACTGGTGAGCGCCACCCTGACACAATCCGCCGGCGTTCCCTCGACTGCCCAACTCCGCTCAGCCCGTTGATCGACCCGAATCGGCGTATCCGTCGTTACCCGATGCCCGACCTGCGACATCGCCCCCGCCGGTGCCACCGTGTAGATTTTTCCCAGTCCGGAAGCCGCCTGACGCAATGCCGCCAGCCCTTCCGCATCAATCCCATCGTCATTTGTAATCAGAATAATCATCCCTTGCGTGAGGTCCAAGTTGACCTACGCTTGCCCTCCTTTTGCGGCAACTGCAAACCCTACCCCAACCCCAATAACCCTGACTCCATGAAGAAATTTCACGTTATTTCCCTGCTCGCGGCCTTTTGCATCGTTGCCCCCTGGGCGCACAGCCAGGACAATGACAAACCCGAAACGACCAAAGTGACCGATATCAAAATCATTCTCAAGACGACCAAAGGAGACATCCACGGGACCATCTACGCCAGCAAAACGCCCATCACGGCGGCAAGCTACCTGAACCTGGCCACGCGCGGCTATTACGACGGAATCGTCTTTCATCGCGTGATTCCAGATTTCATGATTCAAGGTGGTGATCCGACCGGAACCGGTCGCGGTGGCCGCCGGCG
>CAYGQD010000105.1:0-13258 GCA_964351855.1 uncultured Verrucomicrobiales bacterium | reverse complement strand
GGCTACAAGTTCGGTGACGAAATTGATCCCAGCCTCAAGCATGACGGCCCCGGTTACTTCTCCATGGCCAACGCCGGTCCCGGCACCAATGGCAGCCAATTCTTCATCACCCACGTCGCCACTCCCTGGCTCAACGGCAAACACGCTGTCTTTGGCAAAGTGACCGAAGGGCAAGATGTCGTCGATAGCATCGAAGTTGGTGACAAGATCAACTCGATCGAAATTCTCGACTCCACCGAAGCCCTTTTCGCCGCTCAAGCCGATCAACTGGCGAAGTGGAACAAGACGCTCGACGCTCAGTAATCCGAGATTCGTCTCACCGTTTTTCAACAGCCACGCTCCGATTCGTTTCGGGCGTGGCTGTTTTTTGTCTCCTAATGAGGCTGGGTGAAGCGAGCCTTCTGAAGTTCGGCGATCTCCGATTCCTGACGAACGATGCTGGTTAGATTCGGCATCAGATGGGAAATGGCGCTGTTCTGGTAGCGCTTTTCAACAGCGGTCACAGCCTGCTCACGCTCCAAAACTGGCAGGAGCAAGGCGGTCAGCATTTCTGCGTGGAACTTCCGCAGTTCCGCGGTCTGTTCCGGATTCTCCTCCATCGCTGCGTTCAGCAAGGAGGCCTCGCCCCGGTAGCAATCGTAGAGGCTATGAAGAGTCGGTAAACTCTCATAGCGAGCGACGTAGGTGAGGCGAGCGGGCTCGTCCCAATTCTGGGAATGGCGAGCCGTCGCAGCGAGCGACCGCTTTTCCAGTGCAGTCTGAACCGCGAAACCGAGGAGATACTCCCCTGCCCCCGCATCTCTTGCCACCTGATGACTCAAGAGCAAACGCTCGATTCCTTCGGCAACGCGGCCAGCGGCAAAGTCCACTTCCGCCTGAGCGAGAAGCCAGGTGGAAAACTCCCGCATCTTCGCCAAATGCGGCACCAACATGCGAAATCCGTCTTTTTTGCTCAGCCCCCAGTCACAACGCGAATCGGAGTTGGCGGCCTTCTTCAAGAATCTTTCGGTTTCCTCAAACTCCATCCATTCCAGGGTCTCGAAATCCACCTCCGCGTCCCCATCGGAGATTGCGATCAAGGTCATCGCCTGAGCATCGGACAATGCTGGAAGAACTGCGGCGGCTTGCCAATAGAGCAAAGCAGGATTGGTGGAATCGGATTCGGGGCCGGGTGCGGCGGAGTGGCTAGCCAGACCGCCAACAAGAACGGAGAGAATTATCAGACAGGATTTCATCAGAGTATTGGGTTCGGGTTTAGGTTAGAAATTGGATTGAAAGACGAAGGACGAACGCGGCAGCAGCTTGCGGGCATCGCGATCCAACTGGGCGAGCAGGTCCTCTTCGCCTTCGGCATACGCGGCTTGATAGGCCAACGTACTGCTTGGAAGCACGGCGGGTGACTGAACGATGTCCCCGGTTTGGATCGGCCACCACAGGACGAGAACGATCATCCCACAACCCAGCGCGACCATGCTCATGAGCGCCGATTTCCGCAGGGACCAGACGCCGGAATCCAAAGGCTTGTCTTCCAGGTGACGAATCCGGCGGATCGTCGATTGATGAAGCTTGCGGTCGAAGGGAGCCTCGGAGATGCGTTCGGCATCGCGTCGTAGCTGTTCGCTCATTGCTGATTCGGGATCGTTCATCGTGGTTTCGTCTGGGGTTCATGCGCCGCATCGTGCAGAGCGTTCACTTTTTCTTTCATGAGCCGCAATTTCCGCAGTCCGTGATGCAACCGGCTTTTCACGGTTCCTGGCGAAATCCCGAGGGAGGCGGCAATCTCCGATTCCGTGGCTCCTGCATAATATCGTAACCGAAGCACGTCCCGTTGCTTGGTCGGAAGCGCCGCCACCATGGATCGGAGCAATTCGGATTCGTCCGTTCCGGGGACCGAGGATACTTCGGGATCCGCCTCGAAACGCGGCGCGGTCTCGATTTCGTCTGCGGTAGCCAAGGGAAGTCGTCGCGAGAACCAGCCCACCGAACGACGGTGCTGGCGCAGTAAAATCACGTAGAGCCAGGTGAAGAACCGGCAAGAACCATTGAAGCGATCCAGGCTCTTCCAAGCGGCGAACATCGTTTCCTGGACCACATCGCGAGCCGTTTCAGGATTCCCGCAAAAAGCGATCGCTTGAGCCAAAAGACGAGGCTGCAATTCCTCCATCAGCTCGGAAAACGCCTCGACATCGCCGGACTTGGCGCGGTCGATCAGCTGGAGAATGGCAGGGGATTCCGGAGGCGTTTCGGACATGAAGTTCAGCGCTTCATGTCGAACACTGGCCAAAAGGTTCAATCGAATTCAAATTTGGCGTTCGATTCTGCCCTCCAATCAGATATCTCAGTCCCGCTCCGGAATCACCGGGAGACGCGGCTTGGCCCGCTCCCTACCCACGGCTTCCAGTACCGCCTTCGCTTCCGGCGCGTCCCCGTTGTGAAGGTAACCGCCGAAGACGTGGGACATCGTCGGAATGGCTATCTCCACCCCGATGTCACGCAGCCGCGTATCCACCAGGAGCAGAATCTGGGTCCGGATCGCGTTCAGCTTCTCGGGAAGCTCCACCCAGTAGGAGAGCAGCAGCTCCAGGCTGTCTTCCTCATATCGCAGAAAGTCCACTTGCGGGTCCGCCGCTCCCTCCACGTCGTGAACCGTCTTGACGAAGAGCTGGATGGCCTCGTCCCGTTTCTGCGGCGTGGTCACGATGTCGATCGAAAAGAGGATACTCTCCTTCGTCTTCCCCTTCACCGTGCGATTTTCCACCACGGCGGAGGTCAGCTTCTCGTTCGGGATAATCAGCTTGGTCCCGTCCCGCTTCCGCACGATCGTCGCGCGCAGGCCGATCTCTTCCACCAGACCCTCCGCCTCGTCCCCTTCCACGATGATGAAGTCCGCCATCCGGAAGGGCTTGCTCGCGTAAAGGGTCAGACCGGCCATGAAGTTGCTCAGCGTGTCCTTCGCCGCGAAGCTGACAGCCAGTCCGCCGATGCCCAGACCTGCGATGACCGTGCCGGGATCTTGACCCAGAGACTTGATCATAAAGATGAAGCTGATCAGCCCTACGCCGATTTTGGCCGTCTTCCGCGCCAACATCAGGAGCTGCTCGTCGATCACCGCGTTCCCCACCGTCAACGGCTGGAGGATGTGGCGGAAGAACTTGTCGATCAGGATGAACGTGATCCAAGTCAGCGTGATCGTCATGCAGACGTTCAACCCCATGAAGATGATGCCGTGAATGTCCGGGAAGCTTTCGCTCGGGGTCAACGTCGCCGTCGCCGCGATCCGGAAGCCGATCAGCGTGATCAGGTAAATGACCGGACGCTCCAGTCCGGAGAACCACGTCTTCTCCAGATCCACCGTTTCTTCTCCGTATTTCGTCACCACCTTCTCCACCACTCGGGTCAAGACATTGAACAGCGTCCGCCCCAGCAGCAGGGCGATGAGGACGAGGCCGAGGAAGGAGAAGTAGGCCCCGATCGTGTTGCTCGCTGCGGAGAATCCCAGCACCTGCCGAATCTCGTCCCGCGAGTCGAAACCCAGAGCCGCGATGCTCGATAGAATCGCCCAGAGCCACAGGGCCAACATCGCCAGGCGGAACATGAGCCCGAAGTAGCGCTTCTCGATTCCATTGACCGAGGTCTCGATCCAAGGCTCCAGATACCCCTTCCAAAAGAAGCGCATCAGCCGCGCCACGATCCAGAAGAGGGACAAAATCAGGCTCACCTGAAAGAAGGCTCGCAGCGTCAGATAGGTCCAGTGTGGACGCCATTGGATGCGATCGAGGAACTGCGCCGGAGCCGTCTCCGCCACCTCCACCACCGGCTCCGCACCGTCCGGGGAAACTTCGACAGCCTCCACCACCGTCACTCCGATTCCTGGCACCGCCGCCTCCTCCATCACCACAACCGGTTCCATCGCCACCGGTGGCTTCACCAGAAACACCGTCCCCTGCAGCGCCACCCAGCACAACACCGAGATCCGGATCGGACCGGCGATTGCCCGGGACACTCCCTTCGCGAACTTCGGCGAAAGCCGTCCGAAGGCCAGCCGCACCACCCGCCCCACCAGGAAACTGACCATGAAACTCACCACCCAGCCGATCAGCACCGCCCCCAGCAGAAATGCATACGCCATCACCGTGTTCCCGGCGAACTGGAGATCCAGAATCTGCTGGATATGGTCCGGCACCTCGAACTGACTCGTGAGGAATTCGCCAATCCGCTGGCCGAGGCTATCGCTGACATCTGGGAAGGACAGGTCCATTTTGTCGCCATGGTAGATTCAGCCCGCTTCCGGTCAACTGAATCAAATCGCCTCATCGTCGATTTTTCCGAACCCTCCGAGATCGAAATCCTCGCCAGCAGACCACTCTCTCGAACGCAGCTAAAAAGTTCTCGCCCTTGCGC
Organism: uncultured Verrucomicrobiales bacterium; assembly: GCA_964351855.1. GTDB lineage: Bacteria > Verrucomicrobiota > Verrucomicrobiia > Verrucomicrobiales > DEV007 > JBCDHN01. The sequence continues at coordinate 8,857 of CAYGQD010000105.1, read as the reverse complement.
GAGGCTTTTTGTCCGGTTGCGACCACATTCGGTCCCTGCTAGGCTTCGCGCATGCGTTTTGCCCTCATTTGGCTCTGCCTCTTCGCCGCTTCCGCCTTCGCCCAAGAAGACTTCGATCGTCTGACGTTCCGTGCCGCGCCCAAACCGCTCTCTCCCGAAGCCAAGACCCAAGATTGGCCTCGCTTCCTCGGGCCGAACGATAATGCGACGACGGGCGAAACTCACCTCTTGAGTGAATGGCCCGAGACGGGACCAACGCTACTTTGGGAAGTGGAAAAAGGCGAAGGGTATGCCTGCCCGGCCATCGTCGGCGACCGACTGGTGCTCTATCACAACCTGAACGATGTCGATATCATCGAATGTCTTCATCCGGAGACGGGAAAACGCTACTGGAGCTTCGAAGAGCCCAACCGCTACCGCGATCGCTACGGTTACTCGAATGGTCCTCGCGCCAGTGCGGTGATCGCCGATGGCCGCGTTTACACCTTGGCGCCGAATAGCTGGATGCGTTGCTTGGACCTGGAAACAGGGAAGCAACTCTGGGTTCGGGACTTGGCGACGGACTACGGCATTCCCCAATACTTCTTCGGCCACGGCCCCAATCCGCTCGTCGCGGGCGGCAAGGTTTTCATGAACCTCGGCGGCAGCAAAGGCGTCTCGGTCGCCGCTTTCGATGCCCTTACCGGAGAGACAATTTGGGAAACGCCCCACGAATGGCGCTCCAGCTATGCCTCGCCCGTCCTGGGAAAATTCCATGGACTGGATAAGCTACTCGTCTTCGCCGGTGGCGAAAGTCGGCCAACCTTTGGTGGTTTACTTCTGATCGATCCCGAAACCGGAGAACTCCACGATGCCTTTCCCTGGAGAGCCGAGAAATACGAGTCCGTCAACGCTTCCACGCCCCTCGTCATCCCCGGAAATCAGGTTCTGATCACCGAGACCTACGAAAAAGGCGGGGCCCTTCTCCAAGTCGGCGAAGACTTCAAACTGTCGCCCGTCTGGGAAGCGGAAGAGTTGAAGTGCCACTGGAGTCAGCCGCTTTTTCTCGATGGCCACTTCTACGCCTTCACCGGTCGTAACGAGCCGGACGCCGGTCTCGATGGCTGGGACGCAGCGACCGGAGAGCGAAAATGGCGCGAAGAGATGTTTTGGAAGGCGGAAATCGATGGCCGGAGCTTCGGTTGGAGTTATTTTCGAGGCAGCCTGCTCCACGCGGATGACCGCGTCTACGCGCTCGGGGAACTCGGCACCTTCGGCATCCTCGAACTCACTCCTCAAGGCGTCACCGAAAAACACCGGGTCGAACTGTTCAGCGCGCAACAATCCTGGACGCTCCCCGCAATCAGTCGCGGCCTGCTTTACGTCTCCCAAAACCAGCGCGAGATGAAAACGGGCAGCCAACCGCGATTGCGTTGTTACGATTTTCGGCGAACGGAATAGCTGCGAACTTCCGACCGCAGCCGCACTTCGCATTCCCCCACTCATGAAAGATAGCCCGCTCAGTCAGGCGATTCACTCCTCTCTGCGGCTCATGAAGGTTCCGCGAATCCGCGACCGTCGCCCGCCCGGAGATATCCCGAATTCGTTGATCCATGTGGGCGAGCAGAGGGTCAAGGAGGTGACCTTCCGCATTTTTGACTACAACGAAGAAAAGGTTGTCGAACGGACTTCAGCGGAACTGGAGGAATGCCTGAAACTAGATTCCTCGGAAACCCCGACTTGGATTCAAGTCTGTGGTCTGCACGATACCGAAGCGATTGGGCGACTTCTCAGCGCCTTTCAAATCCACCCACTCATTCAACAAGACGTGCTCAACACCGGGCATCGCCTCAAGCTAGACGACTTTGAAGATTACGTTTTCATCGCGGTAAAGGAAATCGTCAGCGAGAACGGACTCGGCGAGCTGCGACACTTTTCCATGGTTCTTACCCCACACGCCGTCTTAACGTTCCAGGAAGAACCCTCCTCGCTGTTCGATCCCGTGGAAGAACGCATCCGCCACGCGAAGGGCCAAATTCGGAAACGAGGCGCGGATTATCTGGCCTGGGCGATTCTCGATGCCCTGGTAGATCACTTCCGCCTGACGCTCGATCATCTCGCCGATGAGGTCGAGAATCTGGACGCGGCGATCGACCGGGAATCCGCCCGACAGACTGCGGAGCGACTGCATTCCCTGAAGCAGCAGGTTGACCATGTTTTCCGCTCGGTTCGTCCCCTTCGCGAAATCGCGGCTTCACTGCAAAGACTCGAGCCCCCTCTCTCCTTTCCGGAAACCGGAATCTACTGGTCCGATCTGCGTGATCACACCATTCACGCCACCGAATCCGCAGAAATTCTTCGCGAAACGGTGATATCGCTTCGGGAGTTGCACCTCTCTGTCCTCAGCCAGAGACTCAACGAGGTAATGAAGGTTTTAACTGCTTTTGCGACCATTTTTCTCCCCCTCACCTTCCTCGCCGGGATTTACGGGATGAATTTCCGCCATATGCCGGAACTGGAGTGGGCTTGGGGTTACCCGACACTCTGGCTGGTTTTCATCACCTTGGGTGGACTGATGTTCGCCTATTTTCGCCGGAAAAAGTGGATTTGAAATTTCTCCCCCGTCAGCCGCTGTTTTTGTGACATCAGACGGTTCTACGCCGCGATTTTTTTCAAGGCCGCGACTCGTTCGGGAACCGGCGGGTGCGAATAGTTCAGAAACACGTAGAAGGGATGCGGCGTGAGGTTGCTGAGATTGTCTTTGCTCAGCTTCTTCAAAGCGGTGACCATGGTTTCAGGCTGACCGGTGACTTGGGCGGCGTAGGCGTCGGCTTCAAACTCGTTTTTCCGACTGAGCATGGTCATAAAGATGGAGATGACTTTGCTGATGGGAGTGTAAAGCAGGCCGAAAAAGATCAGGCTGAGATAGACGGACGTGTTGGGAACGCCAAATGCGGCAAACAGGCCTTCATTGTTCAAAAAGAGACTAATGAGGTAGAAGGTGATCCCGGTCTGAACAATGCCGAGGACCATACTCTGAACGATGTGCTTCTTCTTAAAGTGGCCGATTTCATGGGCAAGCACAGCAACTAGCTCCGGGACGCTGTGTTTTTCGACCAAGGTATCGAACAACGCGATTTTCTTATTTTTTCCAAAGCCGGTGAAAAAAGCATTCGATTTGGCGGAGCGTTTGCTGCCGTCCATGATGGATACTTCGGTCAGGGGAAACTCGCATTTTTCCGCCATGGCGTGGATTTCGTCCTTCAATTCGCCATCTTCGAGCGGCTCGAATTTATTGAAGAGCGGCATGATCCAGGTGGGAGCGACGTAGCTGAGAATGAGCGAAAAAACAGTCACCGCAAGAAACGCATAGAGCCAAGCCAAGTCCCACTTGCCGAAGAGCCACAGAATCAGGGCCAGGATCGGCAGGCCGAGGATGGCACCCAGCGCGAGTCCTTTGAGGTGATCAATGACAAAGGTTTTCGGCGTCGTTTTGTTGAAACCAAAGCGCTCTTCAATCTTGAACGTGTTGTGGATCTCGAACGGCAGACTGAGGAGCATGTTGCCGAGGTAAAGCAAACTGACATAGAGCAATCCACGCCAAACTGGCGCTTCGACGCTCCCGCGAACCACGTCATCGAGCCAGGCAAATCCCCCCAGAAACCAGAATACCAGAAAAACGACGAGGGAGAAGCTCGATTCGATAATCCCGAAATGGGTCTTCACCTTGGTGTATTCCTGACTCTCCGCATATTTTTCGGCATCATAAACGTCTTTGAACTCGTCCGGCGGTTCTGAACGGAGCGCCTTCAAATTCAGGATCTCGGAAAAGAGATCGAGCTTGTAGAGACCGACGACGGTGAGGAGGATGATGAAGAAATAGGCGTTGAGTTCCATGGGAGGAGCTTACTTCGGATCTGGGGCCGGTTGGGTCAACCGGGTTCTGTGAGGACCTGTTGCCTGGATGGTTACGAATCGCGGAAGCGCAACCGTGTTTTTGAAACCCTCCCCGAAAAAATTCTTCGTTTTTTAGACAAAACCCAACTCGCCCCCCGCTTCACAGCGAGAATTGGTATGAAGCAACAAGAAGAAATTAGCCTAGAAAGCCTCGAGGAGCGACTGTCGGACTTGCGCCCCGCGACTCCAAGCAGCGACCTCATGCGTCGCCTGGAAATGACCATCCATCAAGCGGAAGAGGAACTGGCTGAGCCTGCCAACATCATTCATCACCCGTTTGCTCAATGGGCCGTGGCTGCCGCCGCCCTCTTCATCGCCCTTGTAACCGCTGTGCAGACTACCCGAACCACGTCGAATACGGATGACGGAGTGGCCTCCGCTCCCCAGCATGCGGTTTCCTCTGAGTCCGAAATTCGTCCGGTCTATCAAATCGTGAACGGAGAGTTGATTCCGGTTTCAGGAAGTCCGTCCCTTCAGAAAGCTTCTTACCGGGGCATGCGAGTCATCAACGGAAAAGCCTACCGTGATTTTCGCGATGGCGAGAAAGTTTTTATGCAACCCGTCCTCAAGCCGACGTCTGACTGAGCAACTCCAATGATTGCAACTTTTCCCCTCACCATCCAAATCCAGGCTGCCAAGCTCGCAGCTACGGTTCCTCAGGTGAAACCTCAGCTTTCAGAAAAATTATCCAATGAGCCCAACTGAGTAGGTTGGTTCTTCTAAACTAGTGTTGAATTGTGCGCGTGGCTACGGGCGTGCTTCCGAAAGGGAGCCCGCCCGTTTCCTTTTCGGGTTTTAGGATGCACTTCCGACTCCCGGCACAGATGATTTCCCGCTTGATTCCCGTTCGCCCCTCCCGATCATCCCGAGATGAGCGAAGAATTTTTCCCAGAAATCTCCAGGATCGAATTTGAGGGGGCGAAGTCCAAAAACCCCTTCTCGTTCAAGCATTATAATCCGGAGGAAACCGTGGGCGATCAGTCCATGAAGGACCATCTCCGATTCGCCTGCGCCTACTGGCACACGATGCGGAATGGTCTCGGCGATCCCTTTGGTGGGCCGACCGCGCAGCGTCCTTGGGACGATGGCTCCGATTCCGTCGCAAACGCCCAAAAGCGCGTCTGGGCAATGTTCGAGTTCATGCAGAAGGTGGGAATTGACTTCTACTGCTTTCACGATCGCGATGTGTCTCCCGAGTTGAACGATCTACAGGCGACGAACGACGCGTTTGACGCCGTGACCGACGAGTTGGAGAAGGCGCAGAACCAGACGGGCATCAAGCTTCTATGGGGTACAGCTTGCCTGTTCTCCCATCCTCGTTACAACCAGGGAGCAGGGACATCTCCCTATGCCGACGTGTTTGCCTACGGAGCTTCCCAAGTGAAAAAGGCGATCGACGTCACCAAACGTCTCGGTGGCGAAGGCTACGTATTCTGGGGAGGCCGCGAAGGCTACTCCACCCTCTGGAACACCGACATGAAGCGGGAGCTGGACCATTTGGCAAAACTCCTCCACATGGCCGTCGACTATAAGAAGAAAATCGGCTTCGAGGGCGGATTTTACATCGAGCCGAAGCCACGCGAGCCCTCGACCCATCAGTACGATAGCGACTCCGCCGCTTGCTTGAATTTCTTGCGCGAATACGGCCTCATGGGCGAGCTGAGCCTCAACATCGAAACCAACCACGCGACCTTGGCCGGCCACACCATGATGCACGAGCTGCGCGTCGCCCGCCATGCCGGAGCGCTCGGCTCGATCGATGCGAATACCGGAGATGAGCTAATTGGCTGGGATACCGATCAATTCCCGACCGACATTTACCTGACCACCGGAATCATGCTGGAAGTCCTCGCAATGGGTGGTTTCACCACGGGTGGACTCAACTTTGACGCGAAATGCCGCCGAGAGAGCTTTGAGCCCGCAGATCTGTTCCACGCCCACATTGGCGGGATGGACGCCTTTGCTCGTGGCCTGAAAATCGCCCATGCGATTATCGAAGACGGCCGGATCGATGACTTCGTCAAGCAACGTTACGCTAGCTTCGATGCCGGATTCGGCGCAAAAATTGAGTCTGGGAAAGCGACTCTGGAAGACTGCGAAGCTCACACTCTTTCCAGCGGAGAGCCGGAAACGGCCAGTGGTCGCCAGGAGATGCTTGAAAACATCATCAACGAGTTCATTTAGCGGGAAATCTCCCCAAATCCTATGTTCAGCTTCGGCCTCTTCGGCTTTCCCATTCGAGTCCTTTGGTGGTTTTGGATCTCAGCCGCGTTGCTGAATTCCCGCCTGTTGCTCGATGGGAGTCCTGATGCCCTGCCAATGTTGGTGATTTGGCTGGCGGTGGTCTTCATTTCGGTGCTGTGGCATGAGTTGGGACACGCGTTTTTGATGCGACGCTTCGGCTACCAGCCCCATATCGTGCTCAGGGCCTTCGGCGGCTATGCCTCCGCGCCGGGATTCGGAAGTCACCACTCCTGGCAAGCTCGCAAACAGGATATTCTCGTCACCTTGGCGGGACCAGCTTTTGGCTTGCTGCTCTATGCGGCGATCCTTCTTCTGATTCAGTTCCAAGTGATCTCGATCACGGCCGAGACTTCCAAGTATCTCCGCGCCTTCCTGGGATACCTGCTGATGGCGAATCTCTGGTGGTCGGTGCTGAATTTGGTCCCTATTTATCCCTTGGATGGGGGACGAGTTCTCTTCGCTGCGATGGGGCCCGCAAGGCATCAAATGGCCTTGAAGGTTACCGTTGGCTTTGGAGCAGCTGCAGCCGTCTTCGCTTTCATGTATGGCCTCACCTTTTTCGCGGTGATCATCGGACTGATGACCTTTCAGAACTATCAACGAATGAAGGGGTTACCGACGACGGATTTCGGTGGATTCGGTCGCTGAAACCTGCCCCTTTCGCAAGTTTGAGACGCGCACGGAACCGCTTTCGCAGCCTTGAGCACGGTCAAAAAAACATGCAACAAAAAAATGCCGAAATGGTGATTTTTCTTCGTCAAGCACTTGATAAACCCCATGGATGATGGAGTTTCTACCTATCATAACAAGTCCAATGACTGCTCAATCTCCATTCCGCACCGCTTCTCTCCTGGCCGCTTCTTTCTTGCTGGTGCTCTCTTTCAACGCATCCGCTGAAGAATACGGCGAAGACTTCTACCGCAGCTACTCCGGCGGAACCGAAGCTCCCACGAATTTGAAAACACCTTTGGACCTCCTGAAAACCAGCCAGTTTCAGGCGGTGATCGTTGAGGCCAAGCCCAGCGCTCGTCAAATCCTGGTTCGCGACAGTCAGAACCAAACTCAGTGGTTGACGATTCCGGCAACCACCTCTTTGAACGACCTCCAGCAACTGGTTTCCGGCGAACGTGTCTGGGTGAAAATGGCTGGAATCACCACGATCGATATTTCCGCGATCTAAACCCGGTCCCAAGGAGGGGTCCCCGATCGGGCATTGCCAGCTGAATTTTGACTTGCCCTCTCCCGCTATTTCTTAGGCGGAATCTCCCACGGCTTCACTCTCCGACTTCGGCTTCGCTCCAACCTTTTTCGATTCAAGCTGCGCATCGCCGCCATCACGAAAAACAGCAGCAGGACGATGATGATCTTGACCGCCGTGTTGATGCCCGTCTCGGCGATTTCCCGCTTCTGCTCAGGATCAATCACTGGGGCTTCCGGCACCGGATCCATCTGAGCCAGCACGGCTGAAATCTCACAGGTGATCGACCACAGTTCCGGAGTCATCGGATTTCTGAAAGCGGGCGAATCAGGACGTCAGCGCCGTCTGTAACGCGGCGGAAAGCCCTTCCGCCGTGTAGGGCTTCGGTAAAATCGCTTTATAACCTCGTTCGCGAAGCTCAAACGCGGAGTCTTCCTCAAAGTAGCCGCTCGTGGCGATGGAACGAACATTGGGATCGAGACGTCGAATCTCGCGCAACGTCTCATCGCCGCTCATTCCGCCCGGAAGCGTCATGTCCATGAGAATCGCGGAAATAGGCTCTCCACTGTGCATTCGCTTCATGTAAAGGCGAAGCGCTTCCTCACCGTCGGTGGCGGGAATGGCGTCGTATCCGAGATGGCGGAGAATCTGCACCGCGACGTCGCGAACGCCATCTTGATCGTCGACCACCAGAATGGATCCGTCTCCCGGAATGATCCGTGGTGGCTCGATCACCGGAACTTCCGGAGCAACGGTTGTGGCCGGGAGATAAATCTTGAACTCCGTGCCGACATTCAGCTTCGAGCGAACCGTGATGGTCCCATCGTGGCGTTGAATCGCCGTGTAACAAGTGGCCAATCCAAGACCGCTACCATGCTCTTTCGTCGTGAAATACGGCTCAAAAATGCGGGAGAGAGATTCTTCAGAAATCCCACAACCGCGATCTCGAACGGTCGCCACGACGTAGGGCCCCACTTTCACTTTCAGGCCCATGTCCGGAGTCACGTCGATGTTTTCGCAGCCGATTTGAATCACGCCTCCGGAAGGCATCGCTTGGCGGGCGTTGATCAGCAGGTTGTGGAAGACCTGAGTGATCTGCGTTTCATCGACTTCGACGAATCGCAGCGAAGACGCGATGCTCAAATCCCAGCGAATATTGGAGCCCATCGTGGCCAATCGAGCCGAGCGCTTGATCAGTTGGCCCAAGTTGGCCCGCTTGCGGCTCGGTGAGCTTCCCTTGGCAAATCCCAGCAACTGTTGGGTCAACGCTTGGGCCCCCTCGGCAGCAGAAACGGCATCGTCAATGTGCTTGCGGACATCCGCCGAAACACTGGTGCAAAGCTTTGCCAAGGAGAGATTCGCCTGAACCGTGGTCAGCACGTTGTTGAAATCGTGCGCCACGCCACCGGTGAGAAGAGCGAGCGATTCGACCCGACTTTTCTCCTCCGGGTTCGGCACAGGCGCGTTGGATTCGGAAGT
>CAYGQD010000104.1:0-22678 GCA_964351855.1 uncultured Verrucomicrobiales bacterium | reverse complement strand
GATAACTTTCATATCATAAGAAACGCCTCGCTTCGCTTGGCGCACAACGTCCGCGTCCCATTCCGCCCCTGTAACAATAACATTGGCTCCGGAAGCCCGCGCCAAAAGGGCACAAAGAAGTCCAATGATTCCACACCCGGAAACCACCACATCCAGACCGGGAACGATTTCGCACTTCTTCAAAACACATCGGCTCGCGACCGATAGAGGTTCGATCAACGCTCCTTCCCGAAAACTGAGCCCATAGCGCAATGGAAGCACATATCGCTGGTCCACACAGACGTATTCCGCCATTCCTCCACTACGATGAAAGCCGAGAATCTGGCGCTCGCGGCACAACTGGGTGTTACCAGAAAGACAAGCCTCACAGCGATGACACGAGTGAATCGCCAACGCGGTTACCGGCTGCCCGATTTCCAGGCCGGCCACCTCTTCCCCCAAGGCATCAACTTCCGCGCTCAACTCGTGGCCGAGAATACGAGGACGGGCCACGTGATCAAAATTCGGCTTGGCCAACGCCGCGCTGACATCCGACCCACAAATGCCCACGGCTTTAACTCTCAGCCGGACTTCATGCGAAAGCGGCTGCGGAACCGGAACCTCCACCAGGGCCAGATCCTTTGGAGTTTTTGACTGAAGACAAACCGCTCTCATGCCTTCATCGGAGCCGATTTTCCTCGGAAAAGCCAACGAAAGAAACGGGATGCATTTTTCTCCACTCCGACTTATAAACCCTAACATGTCCTCTATCGGCACTCCGTTCACATTTACAGCCACCAAAGTCCTGCTCTGTGGTTCGGGAGAATTAGGAAAAGAAGTTGTGATTGAGTTGCAGCGCTACGGGGTCGAAGTCATCGCCATTGATGCTTACGATTCTGCTCCAGCGATGCAGGTGGCGGATCGCGCCTATGTGGTTCCCATGCTCGACGGTAAATTGCTTCGCAAAGTCATCGAAGAAGAACAGCCGGATTTAGTGGTTCCCGAAGTCGAAGCCATCGCCACGGACACACTGGAAGCGTTGGAAAAGGAAGGTGTCACCACGGTGATTCCCACTGCTCGAGCGACGGTTTTGACGATGAATCGTGAAGGAATCCGTCGATTGGCCGCAGAAGAACTCAACCTCCGGACTTCTCCCTATCAGTTTGCCGCTGATGAGACTGAATTTACCGCCGCGATCGAAGCCATCGGGCTCCCCTGTGTCGTGAAACCAATCATGAGTTCCTCCGGGAAAGGCCAAAGTCTTGTTCGCAACGAGGAAGACATCGCCAAAGCCTGGAAAATCGCACAAAAAGGCGGACGCGCTGGCGGCGGCAAAGTGATTGTCGAGGGGTTTGTCGAATTCGACTACGAAATTACCCTGCTAACGGTTCGCCACATTGATGGAACATCGTTTTGCGAGCCGATTGGCCACGTTCAAGTGGATGGCGACTACCGGGAAAGCTGGCAACCGCAGCCCATGAGTGATGCGGCGTTGAAGAATGCGCAAGAGTATGCGAGTTCAATCACGGGTGCCCTCGGTGGCAAGGGAGTTTTCGGCGTCGAACTCTTCATCAAAGGCGACGACGTCTATTTCAGCGAAGTCTCCCCACGCCCGCACGATACGGGAATGGTGACGATGATCTCCCAAGATTTGAGCCAATTCGCACTTCACGCGAGAGCGATTCTCGACTTGCCCATACCCAATATCCAGCAGCATGGGCCGTCCGCTTCTTGCGTGATCCTGGCTGAAGGAGAATCCAGCCGGTTGCGCTACCTGAATCTGGACGAAGCCCTCCGCCAACCAGACACCCAGTTGCGACTCTTCGGCAAACCCAAGGTCAGCGGAAAACGAAGGATGGGGGTCGGTTTAGCCCGCGGAACCTCGATTGAAGATGCTCGAGCAAAGGCCAAACACGTTTCCGAATCCGTCTTGATCCGGCTCTAGGGCGCTATCACGAGCCACGCGCCTGAATCGGCGTTCCATCATCAATGCGGTCGCTAGGATGGGAAACGACGACGTCCCCTTCTTCCAGACCGCTTCTTACTTCTGCTTCCAGACCATTACTCTCCCCAATCTCGACCCGCGTAAGTTTCGCTTTCCCATTTTTCTCAAGGAAGACATGCCATTGCCCGTCTTCACGAAAGAGCGCTCCGGCGGGAACTTTGACAACGTCTTCCCCTTCCCAAACGACGATTCGCGCTTCCACTCGAAAGCCGTCTCCTAACGTTTTTCGCTCCTCCACCGGCGTCACCAAGTCCGCCACAACGTAAACTCGCTGTTCTTCGACCCCCAGGGCCGAGATCTTGGTAAACGCAGATGGCTCCACCAGCCGCACCTCGGCTTCGAGGGAAGCGTTGCCGCCCCAGTGTTCGAGCAGAACGCGCGTCCCCGGCTGGATCTTCACCGCGTCATTGGAAAGCACATCCACTTGAATCTCCAGATCGGTGGGATCACCCAATTCAACCAGCCTGGCTCCTGCCGTGACCGGGGTAGAACTCTCCTGAAACACCCGGAGCACCTTTCCAGCGATCGGAGCCCGAATACCGTAGCTTTGATTCCCCCCGTCGTTGCTATGAATCAACGCGGCTTCGGCTTGCTCGAGCTCGAACTCTGCAATCTGAATGGCCAGCTCCGCCGACCGCAACCCTTCCGCCGCCGCCCGGTCTTGGTATTCCGCATCGTCAAAACGCTGGCGAGAGGTGTTCTTGCTCTCCCAAAGGATCCGTTGTCGGACGAGATCGCGTTCGGTCAGCTTCTTCCGGGCCTTCGATTCTTCGATCGCAGCCCTTGAGCGCTCAACAGCTGCGGCAGCCGCTTTAACTCTCGCTTCGGCCTGAGCCCGTGAACGCGAATCCAGCAGGGCCGGATCAGCGGGATCGATTTCTGCAATGACGGTTTCTCCCGCCACCACCAGATCACCCGGGTCCAGATCGATTCGCAGCAACTGTCCATTCAACGGGCTTGACACGACGTATTTCTCCCGAATTCGAGTCTCTCCATCTTCATCAACGGTCACCAATAAGGGTCCGCGCCTCACCTCGGCCATCTCCACCTCCACTTTCTTCGGGAGAAACGCGGAGATTAGCAGAAGCAGAAAAATCGCACCGACACCAATTTGAAAGAGGGTTTTTGTTTTCATTCCGTAAATCACTCCCGTGTCTTCAACACCGAAATCAGGTCCAAGGTATGCAGCCTTTTGCGAACAACCAACGACGATGCAATGGCCGCCAAAATCACGACGACGACGGCGGTGGCATACGTCGATGGATCAACCACAAAAGGAATACGATACATTTCCGTATCCATCTTAAAAGAAAGCAAATAGCAAAAGAGATGGCCCAGCCCCAATCCCAGCGGAAGCGCCAGAAAGGTGACGATTCCCAACTCTCCAATCAGGATCCCGGTAATCTCTCCTCGAGTGAATCCGATCACACGTAGTGTCGCCAGTTCCCGACTTCGCTCAGAAAGCGCAATTCTCGCATTATTATAGACCACTCCAAACGCGATCACGCAGGCAAAGAAAATATTAAATGCCCGCATCCGAAGCAGGTTTTCCGCAAAGGTCTCAAAGAAGCTTTTCAAGGCCGCTACCTTGATCGTCGAACCGGCAACCGCTGGTGTATATTTGAGTTGTTCGTAGAGAATATCCGCCTGCTCCTCATCCACGGAAAGATATGCTCCCGAGATCGAATCGCCCTCCCCCATGATCCGGGAGAGCCAATGACGATCAACGTAAACCGAAAGCCCGGAAAAATCGTTGACGGTTCCGGCGACAAAGACGCTCAGAACGGGACGCTCTCCTTCCAGAACTTCCAGCGTAATGGCATCGCCAGTATCGACCTGAAGAATATCCGCTAATTTCTGGGAAAGGAGCAACCCCTCTTCGGGGATCTCAATCACGTTTTCTTCCGCGTCGATCGGACGAAATAATTCCAAATCCCGCTCCAACCCCAGAATTCCGACCTGGCGCCGCCGATGCCCGACCCGCAACCGAGCGGGCACGGACCGAAACGCCTCCGCATAGGTAACACCAGGAAGCTGTCTGACCTGATGAATCGCCGCTCCGGAAACCGGTTCCGCAAATACGATCTGCATATCACTCCGATCCGAAACAAAAAACTGCAACTGCATCATATAATTGATCGCATCGTTCCCGAAATTTCCCACAATCAGGATGGATAGCGCCAAGGAAATCCCAAACGCACTTAGGAAAGAATTGGCCCAGCGACGTTCCAATTCCCGCAAGATCATCCGTAGCTGTTGTGAAAAGAAGCGATCAACGCCGAGGCGCTCCAAGATCGTCGCGCGATAGACCGGCGGTGCGGGAGGGCGCATGGCCTCCGCCGGGGGAAGTTTGATCGCTCCCCGAACTGCTCCAAATACGCCGAGAACCGCCGCTCCAGTCGTGATGCCAAGACCGGCAAGGATCACCAGGGGATCGAGCTGGAACTTGAACACCGGAAACCGGTAGAAGGCGGTATACATTCCAGTCACGTTCTTCCCCAAGTAGATTCCCATCACCGTTCCAACGACAAATCCGAGGGCCACGATCATCAACACCAGTTTGATATAATGCCACCCGATCTGGGTATTCGTATAACCGAAGGCTTTCAACCCCGCGATTTGATCCCGTTGTAAGGTTAAAATGCGTTGCAGCACGACATTCAACAGAAACGCGGCAACTCCCAGAAAAATCGCCGGGATGAAGAACCCCATCGTTTTGAGTTGGCTGATTTCGTCGGAGACAAAGCGATGCGAGACATTGTCTTCGCGATCGTAGGCACCCAGCCCGCCAAAACGCTTCAGTAACGCATCCACCCTCTCGATCACCGGCTCTGCGGCGACTCCGCGATTCAGAGAGATTGATACATCGTTAAACGCACTCTCCATATCAAAAGCCGCTTCCATCGCCCGCTTGCCCATCCAGAAAATGCCATACCGGCGGTCATCCGGCAAAAACGATCCCGGGGGAATCTGCGCAATGTATTCTGGCGATAAGGCGATCCCCACCACTCGAAGGACTTCGAGCCGCCCGTTCAACACCGCACTCACTTGATCGCCCGGTTCAAGGCCATGAGCTTCCGCAAACGCTTCGCCCACCAGCACCTCATTGTCCCGCCAGGGCTCGATGTAGCGCCCACTACGCAGATGCAACGCATTGAGTTTGGGCTCGGAAAATTCGGGGATCGAAATGATGCGTCCCGTAGCGGGTTCCGACATTCCCTCCACGTTCAGGTTCACGGGTCGAACGATCCTTGTCTGAACCTGCGCCACGCCAGGAATAGCTAGAAGACGATCCTCCAGAACTTGAGGTGCCCGCTTCAAGCTAGCAAACACGTGGGCGAAGCGATACCGCTCGTAGTAGGCGCGCTGGCTTTCTTGAAGAGATGACAACGTCGCCAACGACATAATAAACAGAGCAACGCCACAAGCCACGACCGCCGCAATCGCCGCCGCCTGGCCCTTCATCTGGCGCAGGTCACGAAAGAGTTTGGTATCGAGGGCAGAAAACACGGGTGCGTTCCCAACGTCATCTGACCCGGCCCCTCCTGCAAGCAGCGCTTCCGGGAGATGAAATCAGTATCGCGCCCAGAGGGAACGCGAGAACAGGGCCAGAACGACGAAAATCTCCAATCTCCCAAGGAGCATGAGAAGGCTGAGGAAGAGAAGCGTCGATTGATGCAGATGCGCAAAGTTATCCGTCGGGCCGACGCTCCCAAATCCTGGCCCCATATTGAAAAACGTGGCGAAAACGGCTCCGCAAGCGGTGTTGAGATCGGTGATCCCGGGTTCAAACAGGCTCACCGCAGCCGTCGAAACCGCAACGACGGTTGCCGTGAAAACCAGGTAGGTGAGAACTTGGCGCTGGAAATCAGCATCGACCGTCTGGCCATCCAGCTTGATCGCGAAAACTTGGTTGGGTCGAAAGGATTTCTTCACCTCTTGTTTCAAGACCCGAAGCATCACAATCAATCGAACGATCTTGATGCCACCGGCGGTGGAACCGCTGCAGCCGCCAATCGCCATGATGATGAGGAGAACGCAACGGGCAAAAAGTGGCCACTGATCGTAGTCGCCGGAAGCAAAACCGGTCGATGAAGCAAGCGAGGCGATCGGGAAGAGTGCATCCCGAGCAGCGGCCCATCCCGCAGCTTCATGATTGAGCCAAAGATCCAGGATGATAATACCGAGAGCGAGGCCAATGATCAGAATGAGGCTGATACCTTCTGTTCGCCCCGTTTTTGCCTGAAAATTGCCCATCGTGTAGTTCACGACCAGGATCAGATTAAAGCTGCTCACGAGCATGAAGAAGGAGAGGAACACCTCGACCGGGGCGCTATCGAAGTGGCCAATACTGGCATCGTGCGGAGCAAATCCACCCGTGGAAACCGTGGTTAGGGCGTAGTTCAGGGCCTCGAAACCCGTCATTCTCACCGTGCCTTGACTACCGATGAGCCAGAGCCCCAGCCAACACGAAACAGTCAAGCCTCCGTAAAGCGTCCAAAGCCGAAATGTGAGGTCCTTGATCCGGGAAGTCGGTGAGTCGCCTAGATTCATCGAAGTCTCTGCCCCGATCAGCGATTTCCCACTCACTCCATAGGTTGAAAGCAAGGCCACGATCAACGCGAGAATCCCCAAGCCACCGATCCACTGGGAAAGGCTGCGCCAGAGCAAAATCGCATCCGGCATCGTATCCAGTCCGGTCAAAACCGTCGATCCGGTGGTCGTAAACCCGGAGACCGATTCAAAATACGCCTGCGCCCAGGAGAGGTGGGTTTGTCCGAGGACGAAAGGAAGACTCCCAAAAAATGCGCCGATAATCCACCCCAATCCCACCGTCGCAATCGCCTCTTTCCGAAGCAAACTCTCCGGCTTGGCCCCTTTCGAAAACGCAAAGAGCACCGCACTCGCTGCCGCGGTAATTAAGCAAGAGACCCCCATAGCGTGAGAAGCATGATCATCCCTCCCCTGCATGGCCTCAACGATGGCGAGAATGAAGCAGAGCCCCATCGCCATCGCCAACATCGCGAGAATGGAGCCCAAAAGGCGGCAGAGAATAGGATAATGCATAAAACGAAAATCGGCTTCGAAGTCGACGCAGATCGTTGAGCGGTGCCCTACCAATTCAATTCGGCGACGGGAGACCGCTCTTCCACTGTCCGAACTTCGGTAATTTGTCCATCGGATAATGAAACAACCCGATTCGCCATGGCGGCGATGACCGCGTTGTGAGTGATCACTGCAGTGGTGGTCCCGAGTTCACGATTGACCCGATCGATCGCCTCCAAAACGGTGATCCCGGTATTGACGTCCAGGGCACCGGTCGGCTCGTCACAAAGCAAGACATCCGGCCGCTTGGCAATGGCCCGGGCAATGGCGACGCGCTGCTGCTCACCACCAGAAAGCTGGGCTGGAAAGTGGTCTAGCCGGTGACTGAGATCCACCAGGCCGAGCGCTTCATCCGGACGCATCGGGTTTTCCGAAATCTCCGTGACCAAGGCCACGTTCTCGCGGGCAGAGAGGCTGGGGATGAGGTTGTAGAACTGAAACACGAATCCAACATGGATCCGGCGATACTGTGTCAATTCTTTGTCGCTGACGGCGGTCAGCTCTTGGTCGCGGTAAAAGACCGTCCCGGCGGTAACGCTATCGAGCCCGCCCAGAATATTGAGCAGGGTCGATTTCCCACTCCCGGAATGCCCCAACAGAACCACGAATTCCCCTTCAAACAAATCCAGGTCGATCCCACGCAGCGCCTGGACTTCGATATCCCCCGTTCCGTAAATTTTGGTCACGCCACGGACGGAGAAGACGCGTTTGGAAGTTTTCGGATTCGAATCTTGGGGCATCTGGTGCAGGAAAGAGAACTCGCGAAAGAGGAATCAGTGGCAAAGCCTGCGATCCTATGCACTGACTGTCCACCGATTCCTCATCCTCTGGTCGTCACGAGAGCCTGATTGTTCGTCCCACCCTGCATGTCCACTCGCCACCCTGCCCTCCCCTGGATCGCCGCTTCAGCGAGTGGACTGTTGCTGGCACTTTGCTACCCGAACTGGGATCAAGGCCAACTCCTCTGGGTCTGGCAATGGCCTTTGCTCGCGATTCTCTGGTTTTTTGTGCGACCCGACGAAGCCCCGTTGATTTTGGAGCGGAAACGTGATCGGAAAGGCCGAATTCTGCAATTGCCGATGCGTTTCATCGCCTGGTTCATCAATGACAGCACCGAACAACCACGGTGGGTTTGGGGAGCCAAGTTAGGCTACCTGAGCGGGTTCGTCTTTTTCGTGATCAACATCGCTTGGATTCGCCATGTTGCCTGGCCTGGTTGGATTCTGCTTTCGGGCTATCTCGCTCTCTATTTCGCCGCGTTTGGAGCTTTCACCGCTTCGTTGGGGCGATTGCAACGGGCCAAAATTGCGATTGGTGAACCGCCTCAAGAGACTGCGAGAGTCAAATCGGAGAAGCTGAAGCGGGTGATGCAGGCGAACAGCCAAGGCATGATGGAGCCCTCGTTTCATGCCCTATGGATCGCGTTTCTCAACGCAGCTTGTTGGGTGGCCCTGGAGTGGTTTCGTAGCGTGATCTTTACCGGCTTTGGCTGGAATGGGCTCGGGGTGGCGATGCACAATTCGCCGCATTTAACCCAGATTGCGGATGCTGTCGGCGTCACCGGACTCGCCTTTCTTCCGGTCTTCGTAACTTGCATCGGCGTAGCGACCGTGGCGCGGTTTCTTCTCGAAGTCGGCAAAGGCAAGCTTCGCCCGCACCTGGATTTCGCCGTCGCGATGGTCCTGATCCTGTTTGTCTTCTTCTACGGATTGAACGCAACGACAAACCATCCGGTGGATGACCCCGTCGAATTGGATGTGCTCTTGGTCCAAGGCAATATCTCGATGGATCAGCTTTACCCGCCCGAAGACGATCCTCATCGCGAAGAGAAGCTGGAAGCGATCTACGACAGCTACGAGAATCTCACCGCATTAGCCCTTCTTAATCGCAACGACTACGACCTCATCGTTTGGCCGGAAACCGCGCTCCCTGATCCTTTCGTCCTTCCCAAAGTGCGGCGCTTTCTTAATCAGATTCTCGATCAGGGCGATTTTCACCTGATCGTCGGTGCCCAGCATTTCATCCAGAAGCCTTCCCCGACCGAAGATATCAAGTGGAGCGCCTACAATGCGATGTTGCTGCTACAGGACAACACCGAAATCTTCGATGACTACCGCAAAATCCATTTGGTCCCGTTCGGCGAGTATGTTCCCCACTGGCTTCGGGTCCTCCCCATCTCTGGCTGGATTCTGGGAAAACTGATTCCTGAGGACTTTGACGCCGGCACGGAACATAAGCGGCTCAAACTGGGTGATCCTGCGGTCGAAATCATTCCCTCGATCTGTTTCGAGGATTCCATGGGACGTTTGGCGCGAAAATTCGTCCACGATGAAGCCGAGGTTCCCCAGGTCATTCTAAACATCACCAATGACGCTTGGTTCGCTGAAAGCAGCGCCAATACCCAACACCTGGCCAATGCCAAGTTCCGCGCGATCGAGCTTAAACGGCCCATGATTCGGTGCGCCAATACCGGAGTCACCTGCGTCATCGACCAGTTCGGCACCACAGCTGATCCCGCCTCATCCACCGATCAACTCATTTATCGCGATACGGCCACGGGCTCTCCCTTCATCGCCGGATTCTTCCCGGCAAAGGTCCGGATCGACTCCAAGCCGAGCATGACGATTTACGCACGCTACGGCGATTGGTTCGCCCTCACGCTCGTCGGGATCACGACGATCATCGTCGCGATCCCGACCTTTCGAGAGATTCGGAAACGGCGGGCTGAAATCGCCCGTTGCTGGAAAACGGTTCGCGGCTGGGTAAAGAAGAAGGCCTAAACCTCGACCGGAACGGTGTAGGGCTCGCGATAATTCCGCGTTGCGAGCGCGTTGGCGTATTCATCCAGACCTTCATTGCCCTCGAACCACTCGGTCTTCGGGTTGAATTTCAACCAGGGCCCCATCACCACACTCTTGTCTCCGATATCGACACCGTTCTTTTCGAGATGAACCGCCATCGCTTCGTAGCGAGAGGTGAGCGTGGGATCGCGCTCAATCTGCTCGCGAATATCCTTATCGTTCATCTGCGTGCCAAGACGATGCGAAATGAGGCCGGTGTGGCAAAGAGCGGATGAGTAGTGGGTGACTTCGCAATCCGCGTTGAGGTCTTCAACTTTGCGAGACCGAACCGCTTTGATGAAGTTCTGGAAGTGAAGCGTGTTGCTGGTATTTCCTTCGAATTTGGTGACTTCGTTGCCATCGTTATCGGTCACACTCACTTTTCCGCCGGCGCTGCAATAAGCACGTCCGTTTTCGCACTGGACCACCACGGCGATGCCGCTTTCGCCGGGAAACTCTTCCGGGCCGTCCATGTTCTTGCCGTTCCATCCTGCGGTTTGTGAAGCTTTGTCCTTGGGAAGTCCCCGCGTTTCGAAAATCAGCGGAGCGTCCTTGTAGGCGTGATAGACGATCTGGGTATTCGGCGTTTCGCCATCGTCATCGTAGCCGAGACGACCACCAATGGAGGCGACCAAAGGAGAGAGTTCGCTAACGCCTAGGAACCACGTCGCCACGTCCATTTGATGGATGCCCTGGTTTCCCATATCGCCGTTGCCGTATTCGTAGAACCAATGCCAGTCGTAGTGGAATTTCTTCCGGCGCAGGGGCCACTGAAGCTCCGCCGGTCCACACCAGCGATCGTAATCCGTTCGCTCATTGACTTCCCCCCAACCCCCGAGACCAATCGGGCCCCTCGGCTTGTAGCAGAGTCCTTTGACGTATTGAATTTTCCCGAGCTTCCCGGACCTCACGTATTCCACGGCCTGTTGAATCGTCTCCATGGAGCGGCTCTGGGTTCCCCCCTGAACGATCTTTCCATACTTCCGCGCCGCTTTGACCAATTGGCGACCTTCCCAGACATTGTGCGAAATCGGTTTTTCGATGTAAGCGTCTTTCCCGGCTTGCACCGCCCAAATCCCAGCGAGGGAGTGCCAATGATTTGGCGTCGCCGTGGCAAAGACGTCAATGTCGCCGGAATCGAGCATCTCCCGCATATCGACGAAACCCTTCACCCCGAAACCCTGCTTTTCGGTGTATTTGACCACGCGATCGTCGAGCACCTTGCGATCGATATCACAAATGGCCGCGACTCGAACGCCATCCGCTCCGGAAAAGGCACTGAGATGCGCATTCCCTCGACCGTTCACTCCAACCACACCGACGCGAATATCATCGTTAGCACCAAGCACCTTGGAATTGGGCCAGGCAAGAGCAGCGCCAAAGCCAGCAGAATACTTGAGGACTTTTCGGCGGGAGACCGATTTTACATCTGAAGATTGGAATGGGGTTTTCACGCAATCACCCAAAACCGCGCGGCAAAAACCTCAAGTGGCAAAATGCGGAAGTTTGAAGAAGTAGAACAAGGACCGGAAACCCAAGATACCCTTGGTAATGCGTGCGACGGGAGATATTCCCTTGGATTTTGGTTCAGTGAGAATCCGGTCGCTTGTTCGTTTTATACTTCATCAAAAATTGGGAGCCGCTGCTAGTTGGTCAAGACAACCTCTTGCGTTGCGGCCTTCGTTCGAAAATCACTCTCGTCCCCCTTGCTGGCCTCGCCAATCTCAAAGCACCGTAGCGCCAGTCTCACCACCTCACCCGCGGTCAGATCGTGTCCGTGTTCCTGGGAGACGGACTGCCGAAATCGTTCAATCAGTTCGAAATCGCTCGGCAGAAAGCTAATGGAAACCTGTCGAGGCTGATCGCCCTCGACATCACTAAGATTTACTAAGTCGATGGAATCTGCCTTCAGCCTCCTTGATCGATGGGGCCGTGCCCGAGGGAGCGACGTGCTGGCGGAGCGCGCCGAGGTAAATCCGGGCTGAGGCTCCAACTCGATTCTCTCGTCCTCGTAAAGGACCTCTTCAGCAACCGCGAGTCCCTGATCATCCGACGCCTCGCCCGCTTCCGTTTTCTTTCCGGGGTAGAAAGACTCAGGAACGTCTTCGATAGTTTCTGCAGCGGGATTGGATTGCTGATTCATAAGATTCATTTCGCATAAAAAACCCTAACAGCAAGTAAAAAGATTAATTTATCTTAATTTTAAATCAATCCGCTTTATCAACCCCGCAGCAAGACCGGTCCGCCATCCCGGTCGAGAGCGCCTAAATTTAACGAAAAAGGGATGACATCACCCGCTCGAGCTCCAAAATGGACCCGCTCCGATAGGTTTGGACTTTCCTGCCGTCTGAAGCACGCCGCCATTTAACCATTTTTTCTATCCACCATCCATGAGTGCTGGTTTTAAAACCGAATCCTCCGTCAAAGAACGCTACGCCGCCGGCGCACAAGCCCAAGAACCTGAGTTGTGTTGCCCGGTCGATTACGATCCCAAGTATCTGAAAGTCATTCCCGATGAAGTGATTGAGCGGGATTACGGCTGTGGAGATCCCAGCAAGTATGTGCGCAAGGGAGAAACCGTCCTCGATTTGGGCAGTGGCACTGGGAAGATTTGTTTCATTGCCTCCCAAGTGGTGGGGAAAAAGGGCAACGTCATTGGCGTCGATATGACCGATGACATGCTGGAAGTCGCTGAGCGAAATGCGCCGGTCGTGGGAAAAAAGATCGGGTATGAGAACGTCAAGTTCTGCAAAGGACGCATCCAAGACCTCGCGCTCGATCTGCGCGAGTTTGAGAAAAAGCTCAAGAAGAAGCCGATCAAGTCCGCCAACGCCTTTCTCGAAGCCCAGGAGCTGGCGACCGAGATGCGAACGAAAAAGCCGATGATCGCCGACAACAGCATCGATGTCGTCGTTTCGAACTGCGTTCTCAATCTGGTCGGGAAAACGGATCGCGAGCAGATGTTCCGCGAGATTTATCGCGTTCTCAAGAAGGGCGGACGCGCGGTGATTTCCGATATCGTTTCCGACGAGCATGTCCCCAAGGAGCTCCAGGATGATTCCCACCTCTGGAGCGGTTGCATCTCCGGAGCGTTTCAGGAGAGCGAGTTTCTGGAAGCCTTCGAAGCAGCGGGCTTCCACGGAATCGAAGTGTTGAGCCTGGAAAAAGAACCGTGGCAAACGGTCAGCGGTTATGAGTTTCGCAGCATGACCGTGGCGGCCTACAAAGGGAAAGAGGGCATCTGCCTGGAACGCAACCAAGCGGTGATTTACAAAGGTCCGTTCAAGCAGGTCACGGATGATGATGGACACGCCATGGATCGCGGAAAGCGGTATGCGGTTTGCGACAAAACCTATCACCTTTACCGAAAAGCGCCCTACGAGGGCATGTTCGAGTTCGTCGATCCCGTCGAGAACATCCCCCTGGAAGACGCCGCTCTGTTCGACTGCCAACAAACGCGGGAGCGTCATCCTCGCGAGACCAAAGGGAACAATTATGACGTCACCACGGAGAGCAGCGATTGCTGTGGACCAAGCTCGAGCGGAGATTCCACAGCGCCCCCCAACGGAACGAAGAATTCGTCCGGTTGCTGTTAACGATCATCGATCCCGCCTTTAGCGAAACGTCATCCAGAGCGGTTGACTGGCTCTGAAGATCAGGATTCGAGGTCGCGCTGAGCTGCGGTGACTCATTCTCGAGCGAGGACGCCCCCATGAGGCGGGCTGGCGGTTCTGATTCCTGAGAGACATGATCCGTAGATAGGATTTCAGCATTCTGTTCTCGGTGTTTTCATCGGTTGGTTTGAGCCTGATTGGCTTGGGAAATTGAAATGCGATGGTTCACTTTGCGATGAAGAAGATGCGGTTCGATCGCCGGGAGATTGCTCCATAAAGCGTTGTCGGGAGCGTGCTGCTTGAGCAAAGCGGCGGCCTTCGCCTGGAGTTGTTGCCAGCGATCCCAGTCGAGATCCGGGGCGTTGCGAACGTGGCGCAAGAGGCTGAACCACTCGACCACGGCCCGTTCCACGTCGCCCTGTCCCAATTCCCGAGTCGCTTCCCGCTTCCAGGCGTTCTTCTTCACCAACTGACCTTCGACCACCTCCGCCGCGCCTTCTCCATACCCCACCGGCAACCCGAGGCGCAAATAGCCGGGATAATCGACCGGTCCGAAGGCTTGCCGACAACTGGCTCCCAGTCGCTCACTTCCGCCGCCCTCTTGGGTGTCACTCTCAAATCGGTGCCCGGCGCGAATATTGGCCAGATGAAGCGAAATTTCTCCAATGGGATAGGTGGAATCCTCCAAGGCCGCCGCGATCGCCAACCCTTCTCCCTTCGAGAAATAGCTGAAAATTCGCCCTCTTCTCGTCGGGGAACCCTTCGACTCAACCAACCCGAGCTTTCGCCAGGAATGCGCCGCCGATCCTGCGGTGGGGGCAAATTCGACCCCGGTTGTTTCATCAATGTAACCAGTTTCAAATTCCAGACTGACGGTGCGCCGGGGTGGATCCACGAGCCATTTTCCGAGCGAGTCCTGATAGGCTTCCACCGGCACATTCGCGTAGTCAATCCTGGCGATTACCGCTTGCCCACGCGTCTGCAATTCGAGCAAAGAGGCACCGGCTTCCGCCTTTCCGATCACTGGGGCAATCAGCTCCGGAAGCTCGTCCGGTTCTTGCTCACTCTGTTTCTTCGAAACGTGGGACAGTCCCCGCCAGCGTTTCGTCAGCCGAACTCGGTTTTCATCCAGCACATTGGCCACCGCCACTTCCGCTCCGTAAATCGCAGGCTTCTCTTGCCGTAATTTGCAAAGTCGCCCCAGTCCAGCCACTCGCGTCTGCATGAACCCGCCCACTTGCAACGCGGGCTTCCAGCCCTTTTTCCGCACCATCGCCAGAGCTTGACGAAGCGGCACCAGGTCCATCCGGTCTGGATCTTCCGTCTCCCACTCTCCAACCGAGTTCTGGACCTCCCGCCGAACCGGCCCGAGCCCAAAGAGCCCGCTGTCCGTGGATTCGGTCCTCGTCTCCGTAAATTCCGCGCCCTTCGCTTCGAATCCCAAGGCAATTTTCTGTCGACTGAAAAGCTGGCCACAAACCGCCACCGCCGCCGCAAACGGAGAGTCGCCTCGTTCCTTGGCCGCCTGCATGACGCGGAGCAAGGTCGGCCAATCGATGTCATTGGTCCGGCGAAGTTGTTTCGCCCGACCATCGCCGAGCCGAGGACTGCGCTCGCCACTCAGGACATAGCCGTTTTCATCCAGGCCCCGGCGTCCCGCTCGTCCAAACATCTGCAGCAACTCATCCGGCGAGATTTCCTTCTCGAACGGGCCTTCGAAATAGCGCGTTTCGCTGACAAACACGGACCGCACGGAAAAGTTGATCCCGGCGGCAAGTCCGGTGGTGGCGACAATGACGCGGAGTTGCCCGGCCTTGGCTAAGGGTTCGATGATTCCCGCCCGCTGGGTATAACTCAAACCGCTGTGATGATAGGCGACGCGATTCCGCACCATCCGACTGAACTTCGCCCCCAGAGCTTGTTCTTGGACGAGAGAGAGCTCAATCGGCGTGGTGATGGGCAGCGCCTCACTGATTTGCGCGGCAATCTTTTCGGCACTCTTCCGATGAGGAGAGAAAATAAGGAGCGGCGCATAATCCGCCATCAACGTCTCCAGAGCCATGCGTGGCCAGAATCCCTTCACGGAATTCGGCGCATGAAACGGCAAGGCTCGCAGAGGAATATCGTGCAGCGGAACCGGGCGCTCATGACTCTGGATCAGGGTTACCTTCCGCCCCAACCGACGCATCCATTCCGCAATGTCACCGGGATTCGCCACACTTCCGCTGAGGAGAAGCAGTTGGGTCTCCGGCGGCGAAAGCGCGATCCCGAGCTCATAATTCAAGCCTCTGCGTTCATCCCCAATCATCTGATACTCATCGATCACCAGCAATCCGGGACCATCACCCCTTAAAAAGCGCTCACGCTGCGTCTCCAACGTCGCCACCACCACGGGTGCGTCGGTGTTCACCGCCAAATCTCCCGTCGCGATTCCCACGTTCCATCCCGCCTTCTTCCACTCTTGCCATTTGTCATTGGCCAACGCTCTCGTCGGCACCGTGTAAATGGATTGGCCCCTGATCTCCCCGGACTTCACCAGCAGTTCGAAAACGAAGGTTTTCCCTGCTCCGGTTGGCGCATCGATGATGACGCTGTCACCAGCTTTCAAGGATCTGACCGCATCCTGTTGCCAGAGATCCGGAAGTTCCAACTGAATCGAGAGAGCTTCAAAAGGCCCCATGCTGGTTAGACTAAAGGCAACTTGGCCAATTCAAAGCGCGAATGCTAACACTCTTCTAATCTGCGGTCATTTTTATGAATTCTATTGTTTTATGAATTGATATAATTTTAAGGTTAAATTATAATGATATTTCGAAACACTGAAACATCATGACCGAACGCCAGCGCCGAGCCAATACCATCATCCAGGAACCCTCCAAGTACAAGCTCTGCGAGGGCTGTGAATCGATCGTCGATATCGGCGTTTCCCTGTGTTCGGTCTGCAACGCCTACCGATTCGACACCAACACCGCACGGATTTGCGCCCACGCGAAAGTCCTGGGAAATCGCGAGCGGCAGTCCGTCAGCAAAAGCGATCTTCTCTGATTTCGCGCGCTCTACGCAAACACATCCATGACCGGTTTCCCATGCCCATCAATCGTCGCGAAGAAGGGGCGCTTCTCGACGTCGTAAGCGGTCTTGGGACTGATGCCCATGGCGGTGAAGATAGTGGCGTGGAGGTCTTCGACGGAAACGGGATTTTCGACGGCGATTAACGGACGCTCATCCGCCGTCTTGCCGTAAAGATGACCGCGTTTCACCCCGCCGCCGAACATGGCGACGCTGGTTCCGCCGGTGAAGTGACGATGGAGGCCGTAGTGCTTCATTTCACCCAGCTTCTCGGTTTTGGCCCGGGATTGGTCTTTGGCGTTGGAGCCGGGCACACCTTCGATCATCATGTCGCGGCTGAATTCGCTGGCGATGACAACGAGGGTATTTTCGAGCATCCCACGTTGTTCGAGATCGAGGATGAGTTGGGCGATCGGGCGGTCGACTTCTTCCTTGAGTCGCTTGACCGTGGCGTGTCCATTTTCATGGGTATCCCAATGCACGAACGGAATGTATTCCGTGGTGACTTCGACAAAACGCGCCCCTTCTTCGACCAAGCGGCGTGCTAAGAGACAGCCGCGACCGAAGCGTCCGGTGTCATACTGATCTTGAGATCCTTTGGGTTCGAGCGTGAGGTCGAAAGCTTCCTTTTCGCGCGACTGAAGAAGGCGATGTGCCGCGTCCATCGAACGCAGCATCGATTCTTGCTGGTAGTCGCTGATGAATTCACGGTTCGGATTCTGGTCGATGAGCTTTTGGTAGTGACGGTAACGATTCGCAAAACGCCCCGGTTCCATCCCCTTGGGTGGCTGCACGGAACGGACGGCGTCTTCGGGAAACGGTAGATTCATGGGGCCATACTCGGTGCCGAAAAATCCGCCGGTGGTGAACGCTTTGAGTTCCTCTTTCTCGCCGACGCCTTCGAGGCGCTGCCCGATATTGATGAAGGGCGGCATGATCGGATTCTTCGGACCGAGCACTTTTGCCATCCACGCACCGATGTGAGGCGCGGCCACGGTCAAAGGCGGGACATAACCGGTATGCCAGTGATACTGATGACGGGAGTGAAGAATGTGGCCGAGATCCGGCTGAACCGCAGAGCGGATCAGCGTTCCGCGATCCATCACTTGGGCGATATTCTCCATCCCCTGCGTGAGCTTGATGTGATCGACAGACGTATCGATCGCGGGAAAGGTGCTCAGGATTCGATCGACTTCGAGACCTTCTTGAAACGGGAGGTAGCGCTTTGGATCAAAGGTATCCGGAGCCGCCATTCCACCGGCCAGCCAGATGAGAATGCAGGAGTCGGCTTTGGCCGGAGGGTGAACCACGTTTTCGGAGCTCCCCCAAGCGCTGGTTCCGGCGGAGCCCAATGCGGCGAGAGACGCGGCGCTTAGCTGTTTCAGCAAATCGCGGCGGGCGAGTTTTTCTTCGTGGGTGATCATGGGAATGGTTCTTTTCAAGAGGGGTTATCGTATGATCTGGAATTCAGGCTGCATAAAAACAAGCCACAGGAGGTCTTCCACGGCGACCAGGTCTTCCGCGACGACTTCATCGAGAACGGCTTTTTCATTGGGTGTCGGTCCCCGGGAAAGCGCATAGTGGTATAACCAATCGACAAAGCCATCCTGCTTGGATCTCGAAAGAAGAGTTTTTGCACCGACAGTAAGATAACCAGCCAGGATATCCCCATTTGCCAGATCGATCGCTTGAAGCGTGGTGAGTTCATTGGGTCGGGTCGTCACAACTTGATCGCGGTGCGGTCGGCCCAGGGATCGCATCAGGAAGTCGTTCTTCACCAACGCCGCACGAACCGGAGGAGTCTCACTTGCCGGGAGCAAAGCGGCATGAGGGTCGAGAATTTCGCCCCACGGTTGGGTTCCGTGCTTACCGATTTCTTTGGCCGGCGCCCAAGTGCCGTCGGCCAATTGCGCTTCCCAATTCCGGTTGGTCACGATCGCCATTGGCTCCGCCCCCGACGCGAAAATCGATATTTGAGCAATGAATCCAGCGCCACCACCAAACATCTCCGCATCCACTTCGATCACGTTCTCCCCGAGTTTGAGGCTCTTCGTGATCTCCTGATAAACCGGTTCCGTCCAGACCTTCGATTTTGCCACGGGTGAGCCATTGATTTTCATCGCGAATGCATTGTCACACGTCGCCATCAGCACTGCCCTCTCGGGTACTGCATCCAGGTTGATGGTTGTGCGCAAGCGCGATGTTTTACCCGTCGGGCCTTCGTGCCAAATCCATTTCGCTGTGATGTTGGCAGGTTTGAGTCCATCGATTCCCGGGCCCTCCCTCTTCATCACCCGATTGACGTTCACTTCTGCTTTCGCGGGATGAGATTCGGTGATCTGCCAGATCGTATCGAGGAACTGCTCAGCAGTCATGCGCTTGGCGATGGGGCCGGCGTAGGCGTAGTCATCGCCCGGTTCCTTTTCCAAAATCACGCTCTGCGATTGATAAGCTTGGGAGG
The DNA here is from genome assembly GCA_964351855.1 of uncultured Verrucomicrobiales bacterium. Lineage (GTDB taxonomy): Bacteria > Verrucomicrobiota > Verrucomicrobiia > Verrucomicrobiales > DEV007 > JBCDHN01. Next base: position 3,604 of record CAYGQD010000104.1, on the reverse strand, counting down.
TCATCACAAACCGAATGAACGTGCGCAAGTCATAGCCATCCTCCGCAAACCGCACCGCGAGATAATCCAGCAAATCCTCATTCCAAGGCTTCGTATCCATTGCATCCACCGGATGAACGATTCCGCGTCCCATGAGGCGCTCCCAGATGCGATTGACGACTGTGCGCGTAAAACGCCCGTTCTCAGAATGCGTCATCAGATCAGCCAATTGCTGAAGCCGCTCTTCCTTGGTTCCCTCAGGATCGATGTCGCCAAGCTCCGGAAAAATCCAGCGAGGCGTCGCCATCACGCCAATGGGCTTATCGCAGCGATTGAGTTCGAGCGGTTCATCCGAGAAAATCGCCGCGAGATTATAGGCTTCCGACAACGTCCAACGATCGATGAAGCTATCGTGGCAACTCGCGCACTTCATATTAATGCCAAGGAAGACCTGGGAGATATTCTGCGAAAACTGGATTTCCCGCGTCTGGCTCGCATTCACGTCGCCCCGCCATTGGATGCCATTGATGAAGCCGGCTGAATCTTCGCTCGATGGCGCGATCAACTCGCGAACGAATTCGTCGAATGGTCGGTTCTCGCGGAGGGCCGCGTAAAGCCACGTCGTGATTTGGGTGCGGCCTTTGGTGATGAAGCCGGTGCCCGTGTAATCGTTGCGCAACAGATCGTTCCACGTGGTGAGCCAGTGATCCGCATAACCAACGTCATTCGCCAAGAGCGACTCGACGTATTTCGCCTTCTTGTCGGGTTCGGCATTGATCAGGAACGCTTCCAAGCTTTCCGGCGTCGGCACCAGCCCGATCGCATCGAGCGTCGCTCGACGCACAAACGCCGCATCGGAAGCTGGCGGCGGCAGTGCCTTGCCACGCTTCTTCAAATCCGCATCGAGAATCCGGTCAATCGGATGTTCCCTTCCCTCTTGCGCGGCTGGCAACTCGACCACCCGAGGTCGCAACGGAGGCTCCCAAGCGGACTCCCCCAACCGGATACCCGGCTCCCAGGGCAAACCGGCGTCGATCCATTTCTTCAGCATCGCAATCTTCTCCGGCGGCACCCGCGGCCCTTTTGGCGGCATCCAATCATAATCATCCGTCGATTCGATCAGCTCAATCATCATACTGGCTGAAGCGTTTCCCGGAACCACGATCTCACCATTCTCGCCTCCCGCCAAAAACTCGGCCCGAGTATTCATTGCCAGCCCTCCCTTCTTCTTCTGACCAGTATGACATTCCGCACAATGCGTCTTCAGAATCGGCATCACGTCATGCGCGAAATCAATCGCGTGAAGCGTCGGCAACGAAATCGCGCAGGCGATGAGTGTAAGGAGAGGTTTTCGGATCATGGTAGAGTTTCGAAAGTCGTTAGTTCGGAGACGTTACCTTCCAAACTGCATCTCTGGCGATGGAAAAGGAGCCCATCAGTTTTTCCTCCAAGTGAAGGCGCAGGTTTTCCAATTCATCGGCCTCCGGGCTGGTCGGAAGTTCGGTCAAAAACAACGGCCATTTTGGCTGGCCCCAAAAAGTCTTCTCGTAAGCATCGCCCTCCCTTTCCACCAAGAGCAAGGCAGACGTCGCGTTTCCATAAATCTCGCCAAACACAAGATCAAGCTGCACCGAAGAACCATCCAACTCGACCCACGGTCCACAGGCAAACCCGGCCCTCGCATTGAGGCACGGGAAAGACGGATGATTCGTGCGGGGGACATTCAACGCCTCCGGGAACGAAGAATCGTAACGCGATCCTTCAAACACAGGCTCCCCATCCAGCGCGATCAGCAACTGGTTATCGGCATACCCCCAGAATCGGTATCGACCAGGCTGTGGCGGCGCGGCTTCCCCCTGATACCAAGCCAACCAACCGAGCGGCTTGGAGTAGGGCTCCAACTCAGTTTTCTGAGGAAACTGGTTATAGGAACCCGCGATTCCCGTGAACCGGATCGGTGCGCCTTGCTTCAACACGGCAAGGCTGGCTCGATCCTCAAATCCAGACTGAATGAAGGGCAGAATCTGTTTCCCGATGAAGTCCTGAATCGGTTGGGTTTGCCGGAAGGGAGAGGGATGGGGGAAACCCAGGATGACTCCCGGAAGCGAACGCTCCGAAAGACGCATCGAGGGAAGGGTTCGCTCCGGAACGCCGCTTGGGCCTTGGGTGTGCAAGGTCATTGTTCCACCTTGTTCGAAATTGGCCTGCTCACCTTCGATCATCAAGCGCTCCTCGCTTCCGTCTCGATTCGCGACCGCGATTTGCCCATCGAGCACCAAGACTTTGCCGCCTTCTTTTCGCGCCGTCACCACGAAACTCGTCCCCAAATCCGTAATTTTCCGATCTTCGGTTTCGACCACAAATCCAACGCCTTGCGGAGGAACGTGCAGCTTCACCTCACCATCAAAAAGAAACATCCGCTCGGTGCTATCCACCGACAACGAAAGCGGGGCCGCCGCGATCACGTGAACTCCCGTATCCCGGAACGCCATCTCGACGAGGCCCACCTTCATTTCGACTCGATCACCGCTTGCCAGCTCCGTTCCTGCCGCGAGTTCGCGTTTCGCATTCACGAATCCCTCCCCTTCCACCCGAATGATCCTCGCTACGGAACTCTTCCTTCCGGACTCCGGTTGAATCGACTTCACGAACCAGCTCGCGAGCAGGAGGAAAGCTAGGCAGGCCGCCCCAGCCATCACTCCCCTCATGAATCTCCGCAACGTTACGGGATTGAGACGGTGATGATTTGCAACTCGCTTGCGAACGGGTTGCCGAGATTCGGAAAGCGAAATGACTTTGCCCTCGGAAGGCTCGGTCCGGAGCACGGGATCGCGAAGCCAGGATTCCATCTGGCAATGCTCCAAATAGCGTTCCATCGCCTCGGGATGCTCATGAAGCCATTCACGGAGTTCGATGGTCTCAGCCTCGGTCAATTCACCATCAAATGATCGCTGCAAGAGTTGATGAAAATGGTCGTCGTTCGTCATCAGATGTTCATGCTTCTCGGGTTTCCTCCTTCATCGCGCCCAGAGAATGCGTCTGAACGCAGGCAATCAGTCCGGCCCTCGCCCGGAAGAGCAACTGACGGACTCCGTTCGCCTTCATTCCGAGCGACTCCGCAATGTGCGGAATCGAATTCCCCTCAAAATAGTGAGCCCTCACCACGGCCCGTTGCCGATCTGGAAGCCGTTCCAAACACGACTGCAGAGCCCGACGATGGCGAGCAAACTCCAGCTCCCGTTCTTCGCTTCGTTCCACCGCAATCTGGGTAAGGTGCTCATCCAGCAAAGACGATTCCTTGGGTCGGTTCCTCTCCTTCCGCCAATGATTGAGCGCCTGAAAACGGGCAATTTGCCGCGCCCAAGCCAAAAAATTGGTCCCCAACGCAAACTGATCCCGTTTCTCCCAAAGAATCAGGCAAACCTGCTGCAGCAGATCCTCCGCATCGCTGGTGTTCGCAACCAGCGAGAGCACAAAGCCATGCAACTGCGCTCGGTGTTCACCGATGAGGCGCTCAAATTCTGGATCGGACTCGTTCTTACGCGGCAACAGCATGCAAAGTAGAATGGAACTCACCTTAACCATGTTCCCGATTTGAATGCCGTTACGAAATTTTGGTAGAAAA
>CAYGQD010000103.1:0-22865 GCA_964351855.1 uncultured Verrucomicrobiales bacterium | reverse complement strand
GATTGCGTGCGAGCGACCATTTGCGTCCGGATTCCAGCTCCCGGAGGAGGAAGGCATCGCTGAAGATGGAGATCTTGCGGACGTAGGTGTTCATCGAGGGGAAGGAGTAGTGGTTGAGGTCGCTCTGCATCCGTTTCACGGCGCCGGGCACCTCGGCGGTCTCGTGTTCCGGCGCACCGCTGATGGTGACGCGATCCCGCCGGAAGAGGCGCAGCTTGCGATCCGGATACCAGTCGCCATGGCGAATCCAGCGTCCCAGGAACCAGGTGCAGCGGGCGAACTCGGCCCCTTCGAAGCGGGAATCGTCGCCCTCAAAGAACGCGACCAGTTCCGATCGCAGTGGCGGGGAGATTTCTTCGTCCGCATCCAGCAGCAGGACCCAGGGCTGGGTGCAATGGCTGAGGGCGACCTTCTTCTGCTCGCGAAAGCCGAGCCAGTCCTGATGGACCCAGGTTGCCCCGAACTCGTCCGCGACCGCGCGGGTCCCATCCGTCGATCCGGAATCGACCACGATCAGCTCCTGATACAGCCCCTGGCAACTTTCCAGACAACGCCGCAGATTCTTCTCTTCGTTCAGCGTCACCACGAAGACGGAAAGCGGGAGTGGAAGCGGATCGGCCATCTGGCTAAGCGGCCTCCACCGGGAAAGGGGCACGGAGCAGGCGTTCGTTCAAGGCGTGGAGGACGGTGGAAGGGTAGAGTCGGAAAATGGAGGTTGAATCTTCGGAGTCCGCGACTTTAGAGAACCTAACTCCACGATCAAGTGGTCTTTCGCGGCCGGAATCCGGTTCCCGACCGCGCCGCTTCTCCCCATCATGACCCGTCACCTCCTCCTCTCCGCCGGTTTCCTCCTTCTCGCCGGGATACCCGGCCACGCCAGCGCCGCCCCCACGCCTGAACCCGCGAATGCGAAGTTCATCGAGAACGGAATCCTGCGCCTGGGCGTGGATCTGGACTCCGGAGCGGCGCTGTTTCACCTTTCCCTCAGCGAAGACCAGCGCAATGTGCTCAATCACTACGATCGCGGTCGCCTCATCCAGCAGTCCTTTTACGGGAAGCCGGATGGATCGAAGTGGGTCGAGAAAGACTGGGTCTGGAACCCGGTGCAGGGCGGCGATTACCGGGGAAAGCCATCGCAGCTTCTTTCGTGCGAGGTCGGAGAAACGTCGCTCCACGCCATCAGCATCCCGACGCATTGGGCCAGTGGGGAATCGCTCACGGATTGCCGGATGGAGCAGTGGTTTCACCTGCATGAGGACGTGGTTCACCTGCGTTATCGGTTCACTTATAACGGGAGTGAGACGCATCTGCCGCGGCATCAGGAGCTGCCCGCCGTCTTTATCGACTACGCGTTCCCGAATCTGGTCCGTTACGAGGGGAAGCAGCCCTGGACGGAGCAAGCGCTGACTCGCAACGTGCCCGGTTGGCCGAACGAGGGGCATCGGATCGATGAAAACTGGGCCGCTTTTGTTGATGAACGCGATCACGGCGTCGGCGTTTACGTCCCCGGGACGACGGAGATCACCAGCTATCGTTTTGAGGGCGCTCCTGGCCCGGGCGGCTCCGGTTGCTCTTACTTCGCCCCGGTCCGCACCTTCGCGATCACTCCCGGCTTCGTCTTCGAATACCACGCCTACCTCACGCTCGGCACCGTCGATCAGATCCGCACCCGATTTGCAGAAGTCGCCAAGGCTTTTCCTGTGGGGGATTGATTAGGTCAGCGGCACCATCTCCACGATCTTCAGCCCGTGACCTTCCAGGCCGACGATCTTGCGCGAGTGGTTCGAGAGAATCCGCAGATCGCGCACCCCTAGGTCATAGAGAATCTGCGCACCCATTCCGTAATCGCGTAGATCCATGGGGATTTTCGGCGCATCGCTGTCTTCGCGCAGGTGTTCTTCGATGAACTGGAAGCTGGAGTCCCGCTTCATGTAGATGACGATGCCTGCGCCCTCTTCCGCGATCCGTTTCAGCGCTAATTGCAGCAAGCTGGCATCGTGCTCCGGAGTGAGCGGGCCGAACACGTCCTGAATCGGGTCTTCGCGATGGACCCGCACCAGGGCCGGCTTCCCCTCGGTGATCTCCCCCCGGACCAGGGCGAAGTGATAGCGGTCTGCGATAGAGCTGCGATAAATGTGGAGATCGAACGGCCCGTAGGGCGTCTGCACCGTCTGCTTGCGCTGGAAATCGACCAGCTTCTCCCGGGTTTGGCGAAACTGGATCAGATCCTCGATCGTGCACACCTTCAGGTCGTGCTTGCGGGCGAACTCCACCAGCTGGGGCAGTCGCGCCATGGTCCCGTCTTCATTGAGGATTTCGCAAATCACTGCGGCGGAAGAAAACCCCGCCAGCTTTGCCAGATCCACCGCCGCTTCCGTATGCCCTGCGCGACGCAGGACCCCGCCGGGTTTCGCCTGCAGCGGAAAAATGTGACCGGGCTGGACCAGATCTCCCGGCTTCGCCTTCGGGTCTGCCAGCACCTCGATGGTCCGGGCTCGATCTGGCGCACTGATTCCGGTGGTGATCCCGTGGGCTGCATCCACGGACACCGTGAAATTGGTCCCGTAGGCATCGCGGTTGCGCTGCACCATCGCCTCCAGCTCCAGATCCGCCGCCCGCGCCTCACTGATCGGCACACAAATCAGCCCTCGGCCATGCACCGCCATGAAATTGACCAGATCGGGAGTGATCGTTTCCGCCGCCGCAATCAAGTCCCCCTCATTCTCCCGATCCTCATCATCCACCACGATGACCAGTTTCCCCGCCGCAATATCGGCGATGACGTCCTCGACGGAGCTGAAAGGAGATGGATTCATAACAATGAGGCGGAGAAGGGCGGTAGAATGAAACGGGTCGCCGCAACAGGCAACCAACGGAACCAAAAAACCGTCAGGCGGGAAGGTCGGGGGTTTTGGACCGGAAGGTTCACCACCAGCTTACGAACGCCAGCCTCGCTCCAGTCGCAATGGGGTGCATCGATCCCGCCTTGTCGCGGACGAACCCTTTCGGCGCAAATTTCATCGGGAGTGATTCCGGGCTCGTTCGGAAGCCGCGAATCCCCTGAAAACCTTCATGCCTTTGTGCCTTCGTGCGAAACCACCCCCAGTCCCGCCAAAGACGCGCATCAAGACACCATGGCAGGAAGGAACGGCGCGGAAATCACTTCCGATGATTTGCTTGCCCCTTTTTCCCGGCAACGGCGTTGGAATCCACCTCGCATTGGTGGTGGCTCGGGCCGAGGAGCCAGCCGATTATTCCTGCGATCAGGACTGCCGCCAGGAGCCGGAAAAGGGAGCGGGGGAGGTCGGCTTTTTCTGGGAAAATCGAGCCAAAAAGACTGGAGAAACCGGATTGTCCCGTTAGGTTCGACCCGTCGGAGAAGCTTGACAATGGCTGACTCGACCATATTTACTCGGGGAAACCCTGTGAACACAGGATAGGAAAGGTGGCGAAAATCGCTACCGCCAGAAACGATGCCCTCATCCCGTCAGCACGACACTGAAGTTTGCATTTCCAGGCCACAAGGCTCTGGGACGGTATGGTTCTGTGGTCCGGAAGCCATGGAGTCGGACGTCGTCTTGGTGTGCGGGAGCGATCCGGACGAATACTGGACGTTATCGACAGCGGTTGAAGAGGGGGACGACGCTTCCCCGGACGTTTTATCGACGGCATCTCCTCCTGAGCGTCGCGTTCTCCGTTCCTGCGATCTTCCGGAGCGGTTCAGCCAGCGAAAGCGCGCCATTTCCGAAACCGTTTCTCCGCCAATCCATGCGATTCTGCGTCTGGCTGCCCGTGTCGCGGGTCGGCAGATCCAGATCCAGTGCCTGCGCTACCACCGCCTGTTAGGCGATGGGTTTGAAGCCGGGGCGGACACGCCTCGTCACAGTTCCCCTTTCAATGACAACACCTTCGCAGCGATCCAACTTCCCGGTTGGCTAACTCTGCGGAGGTTTTTTGCGGACCCGAACGGCTCGCAAACTGCCTTCAAGAGCCTCTTCGGGCTCCCTCAGTTCCTCCCCTATTCTCCGACAACGTGAACGAAAAACCTACTTTTCTCGAACGGCTTACTGCCAGGCTCAAAGACGATCAGCCCGATCGGCGACTCTTCATGGAGACCCTGGAAGCGCGCATTCTCTACTCAGCGGCTCCGGTTGATGCCGAACCCGCAGAAGCCGAGGCGGCTCCGGAAGCTCCCGAGACGGTCGCGAAGGAGGCCGCTCCCCCAGTCGTGGATTCGGCGGTGGAAGTGGCTGCGGAAATGGGCGCGACCGAGCAAGGAGAAGCTGCCGCAGTTGCTTCCGGCGTGGATTTGGATCAGGAAGTGGCGGTTCTCGAAGAGGAAAGTGAGGACGTTGTGCTTTCGACGGCGGAATCGGCACCGGAAACGGTGATTGAGGCACCGTTCGAGCTAACGATTACGGATTTGGAGCCGCTGGTTCAGGAATCGATCGCGAGGTGGCAGGAAACAGGGCTGACGGCAGAGCAGGTGGCGGCACTTTCGAGTGCCAGCTATGAAATTCTCAATCTGGGTGGGAATGTTCTGGGTGCGACCACTGGTGGGAACATCGTGCTGGACGATGACGCTTCCGGTTATGGTTGGTTTGTCGATCTGACTCCGGATAAGGATGAAGAGTTCGCCCTGGCGGCGGGTGTGGATGCCGAATGGGTTGCGAAGTCGGGCTCTACCGCCGAAGGCCGGATTGATTTGCTCTCTATTCTCATGCACGAGCAGGGTCACATCCTTGGGCTTTACGACCTCGCGGATTTGGAACAGCAAGCCGACATCATGTATGGATTGTTCGAGGCTGGAGAGCGCCGTTTCATCGAGGATGATCGGGCTGAAGGCGCAGAGGCGCTGAGTTTGGAGGGAACCCATTTCGCTACGACCGCTTCTTGGACCGGACTTGGTGATGCCACGAGTTGGAATGATCCAGCCAACTGGTCAGACAACGCGATTCCCGGGCAAACGGGGGAAGAACTGGTGATCGACACCACCGGGACGATCACCAACCTTTACCGAGATGCGGGCACTACCCTATACAACAACGGAAACACTTTTCGTGGGGATGTAAGCCTGATTCAAGGAACTGTGGAACTCGACCACTACTTCGGAACGGGAAGCAACGGGGTCTTCAACATTGGTGATGGCAGCGGCACGATTCCAGACGCGATCGTAAATGTGGTTAGTGGCGGTCAATGGGAATTCGATCGGCACTCTGCCGGGCTTTACACCATCAATATCGAGTCAGACGGACAACTCAATGCAACGGGTTCTGGAAACTTCCTCGGTGGTATCTATGACGGTCGCACCTGGCAAATCAACGTAAGAGGCGGATCCCTGAGTTCGGAGGCCGCCTGGAATCTTGAAGGGATCGCGGCCAGAGACTCGGTAGCCGGTTTAACGATCTCAGAGGGTGGCGTTGTTAATGTGGGAGCGATTACCGTTGGTGCCGACACGATCGATTTCGCCGACGCAAACACCGCCAACAGTTTTACGGCGGCCTTCGGAGGCAGTTTTACGGACATCGCCGCCGTCAATGCTGCGATCGGGTCAACCTTTACCAGCACGGGCGGCGAGCCAATTTTCGCGCACGACAATGGTGGAACCTTTACCTTGGATTTCAATGGTAATCCCGTCTTTGTCGGTGACACCGATACGGCGGACAACACCATCAATGAAAATGCCTTGGTGGATGCTCCGGTGGGGATCACGGCTTCCTTTACCGATCCGGAGGGCGCAACGGTGACCTACTCTCTAAGTGATGATGCCGGGGGGCGATTCAAGATCGATCCGTCTACGGGAGTAGTGACTGTCGCCAATCCCGCTCTCTTGTCGGCCGCCAGTGCCGCCAGCCATGATATCACGGTGCAGGCAAGTGATGGAACCAACGGGGTCGGATCCGAGGTTTTCACCATTGCGGTAACGCAGCCAACCTGGACTGGTGCAGGCGATGGCACCAGCTGGAACGATGGGGCCAACTGGGGCGGCACGGCTCCCGGCCAAACCGGAACGTTGGTGATTGATACGATGGACACCATCACCAATGTGGTGCGCGAGGGCGGCGGCACCTACAATGACGCAAATACGTTCAGGGGAACGGTCAATCTCAATCAGGGAACGGTCGAGATTGATGGTATTTTTGAGACCGGCGGAGGAAGCAATGGCTCGATTAATATTGGAGACGGAAGCGGAACGGGTGACGCAATTGTCAATGTTACGGACGGAGGAATTTGGCAGTTAGACCGCCATTCAAACGGGACATTTACTGTCAATATTGCATCCGATGGACAGTTGAATGCAACGGGAACAGGCCGGTTGGCACCTTATGACAATCCTAATCTTACTCGAAACTGGGAAATCAATGTGAGTGGCGGGTCTCTCACTTCTGAGGCCGATTGGGTAATCCACGATAGCGCTGCGTCAGTTGCTCCGAACTTTATCAATCTATCAAACGGTGGTTCAGTGAATGTCGGAGCCATTTCTGTTGCCCTAGATGTCATCGATTTCACGGATGCGAACGTCGGCAACAGCTTCACGGCTGAATTTGGCGGAAGTTTCGCTGATATCGCCGCCGTGCAGGCAGCCATTGGCACCACTTTCACGACCAGTGCGACTAACCCGGCAGGTGTTCTCGTCGGGGCTACCGACAATGGTGACGGCACGTTTTCGGTAAATGCTGCGATTCCCACCCTGACACCGGTTGATATCGTTGATAACCAATTTGGAGGTCCAGTTCTCGCGGCTCAGCCGGTTACCTACACGCTGAATTTCAGCCATGGAATGGATCTCACGACGATCACAGCCGATGATTTTGAGAACGCCGGATCGGCTTCGATCACGGTCGACTCGATTTCTCAGGGAGTGAATGGAGAGGTGACCGTCGTTGTGACTCCTGGTTTGGGTGATCTTCAACTGCAGATCAAAGCTGGCACTGACATCAAGGATTCGGGCGGCAATGTTCTGGATACCACAGCGGCGATTACAGATGACACCACGCTTTCCATTGTGGCGAATTTTGCTCCCGTTGCGGTGAATGATGCCAATACGGCGACGGAAGCGGGCGGGCTCAACAATACAGTGACCGCTGTCGGTGGTGATGGCTCAACGGTCAGTGGAACCAGTGGGACTGTCTTTGCTGGAACCGCAACTGAAATCACCGTTAGCAGCGCTACCATCGTTCAGGGGACTTACCTAAGCGGACTGAATGACACAACCAATACCGATGTAACGGCTCGCCTCTTGGGTGATGGATTTGCCTACGATCCTGAAAGCCCTGCGTCTCCATTGCCCACAATTGGCTATACGGGATCTATCGAAGTTCACCATAACACTACCGGCGACGCAATTATCGATTTCACATTGCAAACCCCGGTCACACTGGATGGGACCAATCAGGTAGCCATTGACCTTTATGGACGGAATGCGGGCGCAAATCGGGATGATGATATCGACGTGCAGTTTCTCGCGGCGGACGGAACGGTCCTCGGTCAGGTAGAAGGTGCCGGTATCGGATCACCGCAACATGCAAGGGTGTCGTCACAGGGTGTCGTGCCAACCGGTGCTTCAATAGCTTCAATTCGCGTTATCGGACATGATTCCGATGGAAATTTGGCGAACACAAATTCGTTCACCCTTATGGAAGTTCGTGCGGTTGAGATTGTGGGTGACACTGACAACGATCCCACCGACCAAACTGATCCGCACGACGGCACTGTCAACGTGACTGACATTTCTTTTGCTGGCACACCTTTTCAAAATACCTATCCGGGAGGAGCTGTGTCCATCGGGACCACTTCGGCTGATGGCACAGCCATTGACGGCGCTTATGGAACGCTCACCATCGGAGCGGACGGAACCTATACTTATCTTTTAGATGAGGTCGCCAGCGAACCGCTCACCAGCAGTGATGTCGTCAACGAGGTGTTTACCTACACCATTGAAGACGGCAATGAAGACGGAGGGGCAGACAACGTTACTGCGACGCTGACAATCGCGGTTACCGGCGCGGATGAAATCAATGTTGCGCCGATCGCTGTCGACGATACAAACACTGCGGTCGAAGCGGGTGGTGTCGTCAACAGTGTTACTGCCGTTGGTGGAGATGGAACCACCCTCAGCGGAACGAGTGGCACAGTCTTTGCGCAGACAATGACCGAAGTCACTCTAAGTAGTGCCACGATCGTGCAGGGCAATTACCTCAATGGAGTGAACTCGACGACTGGTTCCGATGTGACGACTCGTCTATTGGGTGACACGTTCGCTTTCGATCCGGAAAGTCCGGCGACGCCGCTTCCTGCAATTGGTTACACAGGTTCGATTGAGATCCATCATAGCGGGACGGGAGACGCGATCATCGACTTTGCACTTGGGGCTTCTGTTACCCTGGATGGAACCAACCAGGTTGCGATTGACCTGTATGGACGGAATGCTGGGCCTGACCGGGATAATGATATCGACGTTCTGTTTCTGGCGGCGGATGGAACGACCGTTCTAGGCCAGGTGAACGGTACGGCAATTGATGACACAACTAGGCATGTTAGAGTTTCTTCGTTGGGAGCTGTCGCTACCGGCGCTGAAATTGCGATCATTCGCATTATCGGCCATGATTCTGACAGCAATCCAGCAGCCTCCAATTCCTTTACCCTAATGGAAGCGCGCGCTGTTCAGATCGTTGGTGATAATGACGCCAACAACACCGATCAAACCAACCCGCATGACGGAACGGTTAACGTAACAAACATCGCCTACTCCGGGACACCTGGAACTCAATTTTCCGATACCGGCAGTGGTGCTGCAAACGCCGGCGGAGCGGTTTCAGGAGCAACCGCAATCGATGGAGAGTATGGAACCCTGACAATCAACCCGGACGGGACCTACACGTATTTGCTTGATGCCGCAGCGACAGATCCGCTTACCAGTAGTGATACAGCAACCGACGAGTTCACTTATACCATCGACGACGGAAATGAAGATGGTGGAGTCGATGCTGTCACTGCGAAATTGACGATATCGATCACCGGGGCGGACGATATCAATACGCCACCGGTCGCCATTGACGATACCAACACGGCGGTCGAAGCCGGAGGTGCTTCCAACTCGATCACGGCAGCGGGCGGAGATGGATTTACCCCCAGCGGCACCAGCGGAACGGTCTTCCCGGGGCTGGGCGGTGTGCTGACGTTGGCGAACCCGACGCTCGTCGCCGGAACGGCAGGCTATGGCAGTAGCGTTGGCGGAACGATCAATGACGGATTTGCCTACGATTATAGCGATCCAACGGCAGTGATGCCGGATCTTGTGTTTGGTGCTGCGACGTCATTTCACAACGACCCGAGTTTCGACGGCGATGTGATCATTGATTACGATTTGGCCTCACCGGTAACCGTTGCGGCGACTACCAATCTTGTTGTGGATCTGTACGGCCGAAATTCTTCGAAAGACCGTGATGACGACATCGATATTCAGTTTCTGGACGCGAGTGACACGGTTCTAGGGCAGGTCGCCGGAGCAGGGATTGACAATACGACCAATCACGTTCGAATTTCTTCCCTGAATGCAGGTTTGGCGCTCAGCAGCGTCGTCGCGAAGATTCGGGTGGTTGGTCACGATTCCAGCGCTCCTTTCGATCAAAACAACTTTACCCTCCAGGAAATTCGCGCCGCTTTGCTCAGCGATGGCGATGTGGATTTGACCGATGTGGCCTTTCCCGATGATGGTAGCATCAACGTCACCAACATCGCTTATTCAGGGGGCGGAACTCAGTTCTCGGACTCAGGGAGTGGTGCGGCAAATCCTGGTGGAGCCGTTGGTGGAGCAACTCCGATCGATGGCAAATACGGAACGCTCACCATCAATCCCAACGGGACTTATACCTACGCTCTTGATCTCACGGCCAGCGATCCATTGATCGGTGGGGCGACGGATACCGATGTTTTCACTTACACGATTGATGATGGCAATGAAGATGGCGGAGCCGATACGGTTACCGCAGATCTGACCATTACCATTACCGGAGCCGATGACGTATCCAGTGATGTTCTCTATGTCGACGGCGCTTGGTCTTCGTTAAACCTTAACGATCGGATTGATGATGCTGACGCTGGGGTAACCGGCGATCAGCTCGCCTTTTTTGGTGGAAACGCCTTTGCCACGATCGGCGATGCGATTGCAAATGCTGGAACTGGGGCCACGATCATCGTGAACGCCGGGACTTACGCAGAGACCGTCCATCTCGATGATGGAATAACCTTGGAGATCACCGGTCCGGATGCGTTGCAGGCCGTCAGCATCACCGAACTCTCCACTGAAGTGGGAACGTCAATTGTGATTGAAGGAAGTTCGACCCTAACGATCAACAACGCGACCAACCAAACCATCGCTGGAACGATTTCGGGTGACGGTAGTTTGACGAAGGACGGCGTTGGTACACTGACTCTCAGTGGAGCCAATTCCTACACAGGTGGGACCACCGTGAATGGAGGGATCCTCGATTTGAGTGGTCAGAACATCATCGAAGGAGCGCTTGTTGTCGATGGCTCCGGAGTCGTCAGGGTCTCAGGCACCGGTCATAATGCGATTGCCAACATCACCTCACTCACCTTACAGAATGGGGGAACCTTCACGGACAATACGCCTGGGAGTTTTGTCCAATCCGTAAACTTTGGTGTCACCTTCAACAACGGAGGCACCATCACGTCGGAGGTTGGATCGACCGGATCAGGAGGATTCGGCAATTTTCTCTTTAGCAGTGGGATCAATGTTTCCGGGACGGGTTTGGCCACCATCAGTGCTAATCGAGTCGGTTTTAACTTTGCCGAAACTGTCACCGTCGGTGATTCCGTGGCTGGAGCAGGAACCGATCTTTTGATTAGTTCCAGCATCAGGGCCGACAGAGAGGGGATTATCACCAAGGCGGGAAGTGGAACGCTGACCCTGACCGGCGACAACGTGGATCCAAGCCCGTGGACAATCGATGAAGGGACCTTGGAAATCGGCGGGGCAGGCACGCTCAATTCCGGGAACTATTCAGGCGACATCATCAACCATGGAACGTTGCACTTCAATACCAGCGCAGATCAGACCCTGTCCGGAGCGATTAGCGGTTCTGGTAGTGTGGTCAAAGACGGTGCTGGCGAACTGACCCTCACTGGTGACAACACCTATTCCGGGGCAACCACGGTCTCAGGTGGCGTTCTGTATGCCAACGGCACCCACGTTGGAAGCCCGATTACGACCAGTGAGGTCGTGAAGGTTGCCTGGGATCAGACGGACCAAAATGATACCGGGACCAACATCCGCGGTGCGGCGGAAATCGCGGCACAGGAACGTGGCGATGACTCTCAGCTGACAATTCAGGGTGTGTCTTATCTGAATTTTGATCTGAGTGGATTGACACCAGCTCAGGTGAATGACCCAAATTTTTCCGCCATTTTCTCGATCGAATACGACGGCAGGGTGAACGGGACGCAGGATATGGAAGTCGGGATGAGCGTGGTGGATACCGCTAATACCTGGAGCAATGCGGTGGGAGACTATCCCCTGGCGACATGGGTCGCTCCGGCTAACGGAGGTTCTGCAGGCTCTCCGCTCAGCGCCGACCACATCCTGATCGATAATGTGCGAACGACCGCACCGACGGGGCAAGCCATCCTGGTGGATGCTACGGCCGATGTCAGGAACTGGGTAAACGGAACGGTCAATAACAACGGCTATGTCATCTTCGGAACCTACGATGCTTTCCAGGGAGCGGATTTTAGCGATGCGACCCTCATTACTTCCGCCGGATACACGGTTGAAAACAGCGCGACGCTCGGAGGCACCGGTAGCGTGAGCCACTCGGTCACAGTTGATGCTGGAGGCACGCTGGCTCCGGGCACAGGTGGAATCGGAACGCTAACGATTGAGAACAACCTGACGTTGAACGGGAATCTTGCGGTCGAGGTCAATGACGTCACCACGGCCGGGACCGACTACGATCAGTTGGTCGTCAATGGCGCGGTCACGTTAGGGGCAACTGCCACGCTGGTTCCCACGGGCACGACCGCAACGACCGGGGATCTCACGATCGTTGCCAACGATCAGTCGGACGCAGTGACCGGAACCTTCAATGGATTGGATGAAGGCGATACCATCACCATCAATGGTCAGGCTTTCGAAGTTGGCTATGCCGGTGATACGGACTCGAACGACATTGTCCTTCGTGCGCCGCAGACCACGGCAGTGGTCGACGGTTTCGGGAATCTCGTGGTGACGGATGTCCAAACCGAT
Source organism: uncultured Verrucomicrobiales bacterium (assembly GCA_964351855.1). GTDB lineage: Bacteria > Verrucomicrobiota > Verrucomicrobiia > Verrucomicrobiales > DEV007 > JBCDHN01. Next base: position 10,597 of record CAYGQD010000103.1, on the reverse strand, counting down.
TCGGCGGACACCATTACAGTTTCGCTCGATTCCGGCACGAGCGAGTATGTCGTGACCAACTCGGTGAATGGCTTTGAAGCAAGAATCGCGCAAACGAGCGTGATGGGTGGGTTGATCGTTCAGAGCGCGTTTACTGGGGATGAAATGACCGATGCCAGCACCGACACGGTTATCATCGATAGCAACCTGACGTTTGCCGGTCCAATCACGATCACGGCCGATGCGATTACTTTGAACGGAGATCTGACAACGACCGTTGGTGACATGAATCTCAACGGAGATGTTACGCTTGCGAAGGCTGTGACCCTCACCGCGAGCGAAGCCGGAGTGGGCGATGTGATCATCAGCGGTGCGGTCGATCTATCTGCCGGGCAATTGGCCTTGGACGTCACCGGTACGGACAGTGAAATCCTTGGTGTGATCTCAGGAACCAGCCTGCGAAAAGAAGGTGCCGGAACTCTGACGATATCAGGCGATAATACCTACACGGGAACCACGACCCTGAATCAGGGAACGATTCGGGCCGAGCATGACAACGCTTTTGGGGACGGTGGCTTGATCGATGTCTACAACACAGGTGCTACAGCAGATTTGGATCCTGTCCTTGAGGTGGCGGGAGGACTGACCATCGACAATCCTGTCTTCATCCGAAACAGCGGATCTGGATTGAGAACAATTCAGCTCGATGAGACTGGGGTGAATACAACCACTTTCACAGGCCAAGTTACCCATCACGAGGATACCAGTGGGGAATTCATCATCAACGTGGGTCAAGATGATAGCCTCGTATTTAGCGGCAATGTGATTGCCACTGCTGCCGGAAGAGCTGGAATTACGAAGCTTGGTGTTGGCACGCTTGAGCTGAGCGGGACCAACAACCATCGGGGCGCGGTGTCGGTTAGTGCTGGGACCTATCTGGTGAATGGGGATAGTTCGGGCGTAGCAGGAACTACAACAGTTGCTTCAGGTGCGACGTTCGGAGGGGCTGGAACGATTGGAGGAGCTGTTACGGTCGACAATGGCGGCACGCTCGCTCCTGGAAATAACGGGATCGGTCAGCTCACGATCAACAATAACCTGATCCTCAATGGAGAACTGGCTGTCGAAGTCAATGACGTGACGACGGCGGGAACTGATTTTGACCAAGTCGTGGTGAACGGAACGGTAACGTTAGGAGCCAACTCCGGGCTAGTCACTAGCGGGACCACCACAACGGGTGGGGTCATTACGATTTTGGCGAACAATGATACCGACCCGGTCAGTGGAACCTTTGACGGACAACCGGAAGGAGCGGCGGTCACTATCAACGGACAGGAGTTCGCGATTGGTTACGCTGGCGATACCGACGCCAATGACATTGTGCTTGGCACGCCGGAAACAAGCGTGGTCGTCGATGGCTTGGGGAATCTCATGATCACGGATGTCGGAACCGACTCGGCCGATACCATCACCATTTCGGTGGACACGGGGACCAGCGAATACGTAGTCACGAATACGTTTGGGGCGTTTGAAGCACGGATCGCTCAAATCAGCGTGACCGGCGGATTGATCGTCCAAAGTGCGTTTACGGCGGATGAAAGCACCGACGCGAATATCGACACGGTCATCATCGATAGTGCGTTGTCATTGGCTGGTCCGGTGACGGTCACGGCCGATGCCATTACGCTCGGAGCAGGAATCACCACCACCGTTGGTGACATCGTCCTGAATGGGGACGTCACGCTGTCCCAATCGGTCACCCTGGAAGCGAACGAAGCATCGATCGGTGATGTCATCATCAATGGCGCCGTCTCCATGACCGGCGGCAATTTGGTGCTGACGACAGAGGGCGCGGATAGTCTGATCTCCGGGGTGATTTCCGGGTCGGGCGGACTCACCAAAAACAACGACGGAACCCTCACGCTCACCGGAACCAATACCTATTCTGGCACAACCTTTCTAAACAATGGAACAACCCGAATTACCAATAGCGCTGCGTTTGGCAATTCCGTGGAAGTGAACCTGGCTGGGGCGACAGGCACGACGACGATTCTGGAACTGGGTGCGGACAACCTGACGATCGCCAACACCTTCTTCATCCGCAACAATGGTTCCTTCAAGACGATCCGCCTTGACGAAACGGGAGCGAACAGCGCGACGTTAACCGGGGACTTTACCCATCACGAAGATCGGCCGGGTCGATTTCTCATCGATGTCGGGACGGACGATAGTCTGACGCTGAGTGGGAATCTTGCCTTCACGGTCAGCTCTGCGGGAGATGCCGGGATTACCAAGAACGGTGATGGAACCCTGGTCCTTTCCGGGACCAGCAATACCTATAACGGATTGACCACGGTCGCTGCGGGAACTCTGCTTGTGAACGGAGATAACTCGGGAGTCGGCGCGGGGTTGAACGTTTCCTCCACCGGCACCCTTGGTGGAACCGGAACGATTGGTTCGACGGTGACGATTGCATCGGGTGGAACGTTGTCGCCGGGAATTGGCGGAGTCGGGACCTTGACCGTGAATGACTTGGTGGTCCAAGGCCAGGTTGATGTCGACTTGAACGGTTCGACCGCCGGGCAATTCGATGTGGTGACGATCAACGGCACGCTGGATCTGACTGGAGCCACCCTCAATCCGGTCAATTCGACCGCCATTTCGACCACCGACTCGGTGACGATTCTGGACAATGCGGATGACAATGTCGGTGATTTGACCGGCACCTTCAGCGGATTGGCGGAAGGGGCCGCAGTGACGGTGGGTGGTCAGAACTTTACGGTTACCTATGCAAATGGCGATGTGACTCTCGTTCCGTTTACCGAGACGATTCCAACGGTTTATCTGAACGAGATCTTGATCAATCCTGATGTCGTTGCGGACAACCCGAACGAGTATGTCGAAATTCGTGGCACGGCGGGGGAGAGTCTTGATGGCGTCTATCTGATGTTCGTCGAGGGTAATGATGTCGCTGCTCAGGGCTCGATCACGGGCAACACGGCCTCTGATCTCATCGATCTCAGTAGCTTCTCGCTCGGAACAAACGGCCTGTTGGTCGTTCGCGATCCCGACAACCCGAATCCCGTGGCAGCCGGAACTACCGTTGTCGATATCGACGGTCTCGACTTCGAGAATGGTTCTTTCTCCGCGCTCCTCGTCCATGTCAGCTCGACGGCAGCGGCACCGACAGGCAGCCAAAATCTCGATACCAATGACGATGGGGAACTCGATTTGCCGACCGGCTGGACCGTGATCGATTCGTTTGGTTATGTCGATGGAAGCGAGCCCGCCGCGCGAGGCTATGCCGCGATTACTTTTGCCGAAGATGGCGATGGAACGGTGCCGAGCGGAGCCAATCAGGTTTCGATCAATCTGACGAACGACGATGCGAGTCTCTTCCTGAGAATTGGCGATTCGACCGGCTCCACCGGAGCAGACTGGGTTGCGATTCGTTTGGATGAAAGCTCCACGGCTCCCAATTTCGTGATTCAGGATTCAAGCGATGCTAACTTCCAAGCTGGGGCCGTGGCCACCAGTCATTTGGGAGAATCGAATCCCACTGCTCTCGCGCCGCCACTTGTCACCGCTGCGAATATCGCGATCACCGGGGCAACGGGAACCGGCGGAGCCTTCATGGCGGGCGACACAGTCAACGTCGCATGGGACAATACAGGCTCGGGAGATAACAACACCAATACGATCACCGGAGTCACGGTTGACATGAGTGAGTTTGGTGGCGGGAGTGCGGTAACCGCAACCAATTCCGGCGATACGTGGACGGCCACATTTGCTCTGGGAACAGGAATTCTCGACCTCACGAATCTCAACGTCACCGTGACGGTAACCGATGACAATAGTAGCACTGCTAGTGCGGCGACCACAGCCAATGTAACGGCGGACAATGAACCTCCCACCGTCACAGATGCGAACATTAGCGTGAGTGGCGACACTGCCGGAGCGTTTGGAATTGGCGATACCGTTACGGTGCAATGGGATAGCACCACGGATGGAACGACCGACGTGGGCAACGTGACGGTGGACTTCTCCGAGTTTGGCGGCGGCGCCGCAGTGGCTGCCAGCGACATCGGTAGTGGCGTTTATCAGGCGACCTACACCATCGTGACCGGGAGCATCAATGTAACGGATGCCAATGTCAGCGTGACCGTCACAGATGATGCGGGCAATCTCATCACGACGGCTGACGGAACGAATTTCGTGGTCAATAATCAGGTTTCCACCACGGAAGTTCGCCTAGCCTATACGCAGACGGATGCGACCACCGGTTCCGGTACCATCAGCGGAGATCTCGATACATCTTCGATCGGAGGTCCCGGCGTCTTGACCTTTACCGCAGAGTTACCGCTGGCGACATTGAATCAGAAAGATGCCACCACCGAGCCGATCCCGGCAGGAATGGTCGGTGTGCTGTCGACGGGTAACGACAACGGAACCCATGGCGTCCATCTCGGCTGGGATCAAACCGTGACAATGCGCGCCTTGGACAACGGGGTGCTCTACACCATCGAGGTTCCTCTGGCCGATGCGCTGAATGCAGGAAACTTCCGCAGTTACAGCGTCATCGTAACGGATGACAACTCCAGCGTCGGCGGTACGAATGATTTGGACGGGACGTTCCAAATCGCGGGCTGGTTTGGAGACGACGGCTCGGGTCACCGCCATACCCAATCAGGGAGTCAGGTCTATGACGCAGGCCCTTCAACCCACACCATCTCGAGCTCGGGAACTTTGGGACCTGATGGTGACGGCGATAATGCTGGCATCACCGTGGGGATGAGATCGGGATTCAGTGGAGTGCTGTTTGTCGATCAAGTCGATGTGGAAATGGATCTCACCATCGATCAGAACAATATCGTGGGAACGTCGGTTTCCAATCTCGCCGTAGCGGATGCCTTTACCGTGGCGGAAGACGGAAGCCTGGTAGCGAATGATGCAAATGGATCGGTAGCAGACGTCGCTTCCGACGATGGCAGCTTCGATGGCTTGTCGGCCAACGATATCGAGAATCCCACCCTAACAGCGGTTCAGGATCAGCCCTTCTCCGGAGGAACCGTAACGGTCGATACCGATAGAGGCGGCTCAGTCACCGTGCTGGAAGATGGGACTTTTACCTATAATCAGAATGGTGCCCTCAATGGTTTGGATACCGGAGAACAGGGCACGGACACCTTCAGCTACACGGCTACTAAGGAAATCACCGGCACGCTGGTCGGTTATGATCTGGACACGGATGTTTCTCCCTCCCTGATCGTCCCCGACTTTGCGGTTAGTGATTTGATCCGGGGAGCCGGTCTTTCCACGTTTGTGATCGGTAATCCGGCTTCTGCCTATGCTACCAATGTTTTGCAGACAATCAGTGGCAACGACCCGTCACCGAGTTTAGCCAACGCGATTGCAGGTGATGACTACTTTGAGTTTACGGTGACACCGGCTGCAGGAGAGACGCTGAATCTTACACAGCTGTCCTTAGACGCAGCAAAAGGTGGAGGCAGTGTAAGGGGAATCGCGGTGATGGCCTCTCTGGATGGCGGGGTGAGCGGGTTCGCCGATGGCGATGAATTGCTCAAGGTCGACGATGTCGCTCTCGCGCGAAGTCTGACCCGCTACGAGGTGGATCTTTCCTCGCTCAGTCCCGTGGCAGATCAAACCATCACGTTCCGCGTCTATCAGTTCACCGAGACTGGTTCGATGGAGTTCGACAACATCGAAATCCTGGGAACGGCCACGATCGAAAGCACGGCGACGGTAACCATCACGGTGGACGGCGCGAATGAGCAAACCACGGAAAATGCGAGCCTGGTTACCGAGATTCCGAGTAGCAGCAATGCCTCGATCGTTTCCGCCACGAACGATGGGGATAGCTCGCCGATTTCCCTGACAACAGCCACCGTTAGCCAGTCCGGCGATCAGATCACGTTTGATCCGGGATCGGACTTCGACGCACTGAATGTCGGTGAAACTGCGACTGTTGTCGTGAGCTATGAATCCGAGTTCGCCCTGATTGATCTTCAACCGGATGGAGCGCGCACGGCGGCCGGAGCAATTGCGATTGACGAAAGTCTCACTGGAGCGAGCGGCGACAACAATGTTGAAGTCCTCGGGGGAACACTGACGTCGAACTTTGGCAATGACTTCACGATTTCCATAGAGGACACCAATGCTTCCGGCGCGGATGCCGGAAATATTGATTGGCGTGATCGCGGCAACAGTTCGGGCACTGATCCATTGGTTCAGGTGGCTGAAGATTTGGTGAAGAACAACAGTGGCATCATCCGGGTGACGCTGGGCAATTTACCTGCCGGAACCTATTCGGCCACGTCTTATCATATTGACCCGGGCGCGTCTCAAAGTGAGGCGATCCGAGTTTTTGTTGATAACGGCAACGGCAGCGGGTTCGTCGATACCGGAGCGATCGGCGATGCCAGCACCGCCACGGGAACCAACAGCCTGACGGACGCGATTATCAACGCCACTGCGGCCAACTTCACGTTTATGGCTGATGGGATCAATGATGTGGTCCTGCTTTTCGATGGTTCGGCCGCAGGGGATACCGAAGCTCCCCTCAATGGCTTTCGTCTCTACACGGTCGAGGATTACAGCATCACGGTGACGGGTGAAAACGACGCGCCGACAGCGGTGGCGGACACGAATTCCGTCACCGAAACGGTCGATGCCGTTTCCAATCCGCAAGTCACTGGGAACGTTCTGACCAACGACAGTGATCCGGAAGGGACGGCGCTCAATGTCCCGAACGCCGGGACCCTGACCGGAACCTATGGCACCCTGGAACTGCTGAGCGATGGCTCCTACACCTACACCCTCGATGATGCGAATACGCAGGTCGATGGGCTGAATGTTGGGGGAAGCCTCACCGATACGTTTACCTATGCCGTAAGCGAAACAGGGCCGGTCGTCTGGGATTTTACGGGGAGTATTCTTGGTGCAACCTCGGTTCCCAATGGGCTCACCGCCTCCGCCATTACCAACGGCACCGGGATTAGTACCTTTGCTGCAAATAGTTCGCTTGGCTATGCGAGCGGGGCGGTTTTGCAAGTTAGCCCTCAGAACGGAACTCTTGATGTTGCAACTGCGATTGCTTCGGACAGTTACCTGGAATTCACGGTGACGCCCGACTCGGATCTCAATCTGGACAGCTTATCGTTTGATGTAGCGAAAGGTGGAACGGGCACTCGTGGGTGGGCTCTCCGTTCTGATATTGATGGGTTTGCCGCGAACTTCGACACCGCCGATGTCCCCACAACGCGACCGAATTTCACGAACTTTACGGTGGATCTTTCGGGAGCCGAATTCCAGAATTTGGCCGCCGCCGTCACCTTCCGTCTCTATATCTATACTCCGAGCAGCGGCAGCTCCCTCGAGTTCGACAATATCACGCTCAATACGAAGGATGCGGAATCGACTCTGGAGATTACCATCAATGGGGCCAATGATTCACCGGTCCTGGTCGATGATACCATTTCCGTCACCGAGACCACCGATGCCGTTGCGAATCCCACAGCGACCGGGAATGTCCTGACCGACGGCACCCCGGATAGCGATGTCGATACCGCGCCGCTCACGGTCGCAAACGATGGCACCCTGACCGGTGAATATGGAACCTTGGTGCTGAATGCCAACGGTAACTATACCTACACCCTTGATGACACGAATCCTGATGTAGATGGGTTGGCGGCGAGCGAAAGCTTGACTGATTCCTTCGTCTATACCGTGAATGGAGCGGTCGGCTCTGCGGACGTTGCGGTGTGGGATTTCACGGGAGGCGCGGCCGGACCTTCTACCCAAGGAACGGGATTTACGGCTTCTGCGTTGAGCCAGGGAGCAGGGTTGACCGTCTTCAATCCGAACGCGAATGATGGGTATGCGAGTGCTCCGGTGCTGCACCTCAACCCGTCGAACGGTTCCACTGATATTGGCGAAGCGGTCACGACGAATAGCTACGTCGAATTCACCGTCACTCCGGCTGAGGCGATCAATTTTGAGGATTTTACCTTTGATGTTGCCCGTGGTGGTGGCGCAACGCCTCGCGGCTGGGGCCTTCGCTCGAACCTGGATAATTATGCCACGGATATCGATACGGCGGACGTTCCGACGATTCGCCCAAACTTCACCACGGTCAGCGCGGACCTGTCCGGGGCCGAGTTCCAGAATGTGACCAGCGCCGTCACCTTCCGCCTTTATATCTACTCGCCAGCCAGCGGCAGCTCCCTGGAATTTGATAATATTACCCTGAACGCCAACATTCCACCTGCTGCGAGTCTGGATATTACGATCAATGGCACCAACGACACGCCGGTCGTTGCGGCAACGGCGGACACGAATCTGAATGAAACGACCGATCCGTCGAACCTCACCGGAACTATCACCGTGAACTTCACGGACGCGGACCTCAACGATACGGGGCATGCCACGACGATCACCGCAGCCAGCACCAGCGGCGTTAACGCTGGGCTGACCCTGAGCGAAACCGATTTACGCAACCTGATCACGGTGGATTCAACCACCAAAAACAGCGGTTCGAGTTCCGGCAATGCGGCGCTTATCTTCACCGCAGCATCAACCGCCTTTGACTACCTCGCAGATGGTGAATCCGTGACGATCGCCTACACCGCATCCGTTTCGGATGGCGATGCCGCAGGGACCAACACCTTCAATGTCGTCATCACCGGCACGAACGATGGCCCCACCTTCACCACGCTTGCCGCTGCCGTAGACTTCACCAACGAGGACACCGCAGTCGAGATCACCTTTGCCGATCTTGTAGCGCAGGGCGATGAGGCGGATGTTGATGGAACGGTAACCAGCTTTGGCGTTCAATCGCTCACCAGCGGCACGCTTCAGATTGGTGGCGTAGCTTTTGATGCGGTCACGAACAACACCATCGATGCTGGGACGTCGGCCCTCTGGACGCCAGACACGAACGCCAATGGAAACGGGATTGGTGCCATCACTGTTGTCGCTAAGGACGACCGTGGAGTCGAATCCGCTACCGCGATCCAGGCGCTTGTCGATGTGGCTGCGGTGAATGACGTTCCCACCTTCACAACGCTTTTGGCAGCGGTAGACTCTACCAACGAGGACACCGCAGTCGAGATCACCTTTGCCGATCTTGTAGCGCAGGGCGATGAGGCGGATGTTGATGGAACGGTAACCAGCTTTGGCGTTCAATCGCTCACCAGCGGCACGCTTCAGATTGGTGGCGTAGCTTTTGATGCGGTCACGAACAACACCATTGATGCAGGGACTTCTGCCAGTTGGACTCCCGATGCAAATGTCAGTGGTGCAAGCATCGGCGCATTTACGGTGGTGGCTGCGGATGACACCGGTGCCGAATCCGCGACTCCGATTCAGGTCCCCATTGATGTCAATCCGGTTGCTGGCACGGGAACCCTGACCATCGCGGAAACGGCGCTCGACCCAACGGTGGGCGTAGCGGAAGACCTCGGAATCACCTTCTCCACGGATGACCCGACGGACGCGGATGAAACCGTGACGGTTACGATCACCGGAATTCCGGTCGGAACCGACATCGAATTCGCCGACCCAAGTCTCTTTACCTCCGTCACTCAAGGAGCCGGTGCGGTTGCGAGCGGGGATGCCTCCGACGGCACGCCGCTGGTCTTTACCCTCGACCAATCCCAGTTCGGCACTGACACAGACCTCCAGGCATCGCTGGTTTTCAATGCGCCGGTTGCTGATCTTAACCTGGGTGTCACCTGGCGGGCCGAGGACGGGGCTGCGAGTCAAAACGGGACGGTGAACATCACCGCAAACGCGACGAACGCCCCGAGCAGCGGAGGACCCGCACCGGTGGTCCAGAAGCCGGAAATCGTGGTGGTCACCCCAACCGCGACCGGAATCCAAGCCGTTGCCGAAGAGCTTGCCCCGCAACAAGTAGACAGCGCCGTGCTCGCGCTGAGCGAATTGGTCTCGCTCTTCAACTCCTTCCAAACCACCAGCTCTACCTTTGGGCTGAATCAAGAGACGGGATCCTCATTCGGAGGAGCGATCGTGGTCAATCGGATCGAAACGATCACTTCGACGAGCGAATCCGGAGAGCAGGTTGATGGATTGGGATTGTATCTTCGCCGCCTGGATCCGAGTGGGAATTCGACCTTCGTCTTCGCGCAATTTTCTCCGGTGGAACGGTTTTTCACCTTCCAGGATTCCAATGGGTTCAAATTCGATGTGTTGCGAGAGTTCCGTGAGCTGCTGCGGCCATCGCGAGTGGGTGATGATCTGTTCGAGAGAGTCTTCGGTCCTTTGTCGGATGAGGACGAGACGTTCGGAGCGCCGACCGGTTCCGGTGCTTCGGAAACCGAGGAAACCGAAATCGTAACGGGCCGTGAGGAAGAGGCACTGACCCAGTTTGCAAGTCTGCTCGAAGCCATTCAGCCCGTAGTCGAACCTTCGATTTTCGTGGGTGTCGAGATCGGGGAGCACCCGGGTCAGTCAAAGCCGCTGGTAGCGGGGACGGGCGTTCCCGGGAGCAAATTCCAAATTCTTCTGATCGACTCATCCGGCGATTCGCTCGAGACGTCATCGATCAAGATTGGAGAGGAAGGAAATTGGTCGATGTTCC
>CAYGQD010000102.1:0-22978 GCA_964351855.1 uncultured Verrucomicrobiales bacterium | reverse complement strand
GCGCAACAGGTGGAGCATGAGCACTTGATCGACGACGCCCCGGCTACCGCGTCGTCGATCAAGTGCTCATGCTCCACCTGTTGCGCTACAGCTACCGCTTCATCAGCTATCGCCGCCCCCACTGGATTCCGGAGTTCGCCCGAAAAAGCGCCATGGGGATCGACGCGCTCTTCCGCTAATCTTCCGGATTCTTCTTGCCGCCGGGCAAGTCATCCAACTTATGCCGCCGCGTTTCCTCGATGAATTCGCGGATCCCTTTCAAATCGACGGCGGAAGTCTGCTTGAGATACTCGCGAACTTCGTCGGACATCGGCGTTCCCGGTTGAGGCTCTGGCGCTGGCGGCCCCACGCGAGGTGCCGGCGTCGAAGCCGCCGCGCTCGAAACTACCTTGGCTTGTTGCCGAAGCTTGGTCTCTTCTCGCTTCTGGATCTGCTTGTCGTGGAAAAACCCGATCACAAAACCGGCGGGAGCCACCAAAAGCGGCCCAATCCATCGGGCCACCAGGCTAATGACTTCGAAAATTCGCCCGGCATTTCCCCCATAAAAAGCGTAACCACCAGCCGCCGTTAAAAGCAAGGCGGCGAAGTAGAACATTACGGCATAGATCAACCCTCTCGTCATTGGCTTCGCTTTTTCAGAGACGCAACATCTGTTCCCGTCTCCTAGCACAGTGCGGAAATTGGCCCACAATGCAACCCTTGCGCGCATCGAGTGGGATATCCGTTCGATTTGGAAGGTTCCACACGATGTTGAGCCCAGCGTGGAGCCATCCCTTTCAAATCTCCACATGACAAACAGTCACACCTTGCTAGGTTCGCGCCCAAATCCCCGAAGAAATTCAGAAAATCCAAAAATATCGACCGATTCGATGGCTACTAAATACGTATACTCCTTTTCACCTTCCGGCTCCGATGGTGATGGCAAACAGAAAGCACTCCTTGGAGGCAAAGGCGCGAACCTCGCCGAAATGTGCAACATCGGGTTGCCTGTGCCTGCTGGATTCACCATGTCGACCGCGGTTTGTGTCGATTACTACAAGAACGATAAAAACTACCCTGCAGATCTCGATCAGCAGGTCAAAGACGCTGTCGCCAAATTGGAAGCAGATCAGGGCAAAAAGTTCGGAGATCCTTCCAACCCCCTCCTCGTCTCCGTCCGCTCCGGTGCTCGCGAATCGATGCCCGGGATGATGGACACCATTTTGAACCTCGGCATCAATGACGCCGTCGTCGAAGGTCTCGCGAAAAAGACCGGCAATGAGCGTTTCGCGTGGGATTCCTATCGCCGTTTCCTCCAGATGTATGGCGACGTCGTCATGGGCGTACAAGCAGCTGAAGGCGAAGATCACGAGCCCTTCGAAGAAGTCATCCACGCTCTCAAAACCGAATTGGGGAAAGTGGAAGACAACGATCTGACCACGGAAGACCTCAAGGAATTGGTCAACCGCTTTAAGCACCTCATTAAATCTCACACCGGCGAGGATTTCCCGGAAGATCCCATGACCCAGCTCTGGGGCGCAGCTTCGGCCGTCTTCAACTCTTGGGAAAACGACCGCGCGGTCGTCTATCGCCGGAAATACGACATCCCGTCAGCCTGGGGCACCGCTGTCAACGTTCAGGCCATGGTCTTCGGCAACAGCGGCAACACTTCCGGAACCGGCGTCGCCTTCACTCGTGACCCCGCCAACGGTGAGAAAGTCTTTTACGGCGAATACCTCATGAACGCTCAAGGCGAAGACGTCGTCGCCGGCGTTCGGACTCCTAAACAGTTGGCTCAGATGCCTGAAGACATGCCGGAGAGCCACAAGCAGCTCGGCGAAGTCTTCGAGAAGCTCGAAGCCCACTTCAAAGACGTGCAAGACGTCGAGTTCACCGTTGAAGACGGGACTCTCTACATGCTGCAAACCCGGAACGGGAAACGCACCGGTCTCGCCGCCCTCAACATCGCCAGCGATTTGGTCGAGGAAGGTCTCGTTGACGAAGATACCGCGTTCGGCCGCATCCCGGCTGACGACTTGGAGCAACTGCTCGCACCCATTTTCAACGCCGACGCGGAAAAAGCCGCGAAGACGATCGGAACCGGTCTCCCGGCTGGTCCTGGTGCGGCCACCGGCAAAATCTACTTCAACGCGATCGACGCGGTTGCCGCATCGGAAAAAGGCGAAGCCGTCATTCTCGTTCGCATCGAGACTTCTCCGGAAGACTTGCGCGGCATGATCGCGGCGAAAGGTATTCTCACCTCGCGTGGTGGATCATCCTCCCACGCTGCACTGGTGGCTCGCCAAATGGGCAAAGTCTGCATCTGCGGAGCAACCGGCATCCAGATCGATTACGCCAAGAAGACGGTCTCAGCAGGTGGCATAACCTTGAAAGAGGGCGAAGACATTTCGATCAACGGCACGAACGGAAACGTTTATGCTGGCGCGATCGAAACCGCTCCTTCTGAAATCATTCAGGTTCTCGTTGAGAAAACGATGGCTCCTGGCGATTCCGCGCTTTACGCGAAATGGGAAAAACTCATGGCATGGTGTGACCGGACCCGCACGCTCGGCGTCCGCACCAACTCTGACGATCCTGAGCAGGTGAAACGTGCGATTGGGTTCGGTGCAGAAGGCATCGGCCTCACTCGGACCGAGCACATGTTCTTCGAAGGCGACCGCATTGACGCCGTTCGTGAGATGATTCTCGCGGAAACACTCGAAGCCCGGAAGACCGCTCTGGCGAAGCTCCTTCCTTATCAGCGCGAAGACTTCACCGGCATTTTCGAAGCCCTCGACGGCCGCCCCGGAACGATTCGTCTCCTTGATCCGCCGTTGCACGAGTTCTTGCCTCACACCGATGAGCAGAAGAAAGATCTCAGCGGCAAGATCGGCGTCAGCGTCGAGAAGATCAACGAGCGTTGCGACGCCCTTCACGAGTTCAACCCAATGCTCGGTCACCGCGGTTGCCGTCTCGGAATCGTCTACCCGGAAATCACCGAAATGCAGGCCCGCGCGATCTTCGAAGCGGCTGCCGACGTGAAAGCGAAGGGAATCGATGTGCTGCCAGAAGTGATGGTCCCACTCGTCGGTTACAAGCGCGAGTTCGACCTCCAGGCCGAAGTGATCAACCGCGTCGCCGCTGAGGTGAAAGCTGAAAAGGGCATCGAGTTCGACTACCTCGTCGGAACGATGATCGAATTGCCCCGCGCCGCCCTCACCGCCAACGAAATCGCCGAAAGCGCTGACTTCTTCAGCTTCGGCACCAACGACCTGACCCAAACCTGCCTCGGCCTCAGCCGTGACGACAGTGCTGGCTTCATGGGCGCCTACCAAGAAGCCGACGTGTTCGCGAAAAACCCGTTCGCCGCGATCGACCAAGACGGTGTCGGCCAACTGGTCCAACTCGGTGTCGAACGTGGTCGCAGCACCAAGCCAAATCTGAAGCTGGGGATCTGCGGTGAGCACGGTGGTGAGCCAAGCTCGGTGAAATTCTGTCACCGCGCCGGTTTGGACTACGTCAGTTGTTCTCCGTTCCGCATTCCGATCGCGCGGATGGCAGCTGCGCAGGCGGTTTTGGAAGAGAGAAAGTCCTAACGCTTTTGGCGTAGCGGAATCCGTGAGGATTTCGACACTATAACTTTGGAAGCCCTGACGACGAAAGTTGTCAGGGCTTTTTTTTGGGGAAATGGAATGAGCCGCCAGGACGTTCGGCCTTTCCATTTCAGCCTACCAGCCCCGGCGGGTTTCTTTCGATTTGCCCGATCAAACATCAAACGGGAGCGGGACGCGACCGGTTCCAATCCCCTCATTTTTGTTGATTTGGAGCTGCGGCCACCCGAAAACCCAGGTTGTTGTCGGGATTGTTCCTGTTGCCTTGAAGGGAAAACAGGGCCCTCCCTCCCGTTTTGATTGAGCGGCAGGACTCTCACATTGTTGTTCCAGCGGCCTACCCGGTTCACCCGTTTCCCCAAAATTTCGAAGCGCCAACCGACATTGCCAAGCCGAAGGCTTTTCAGCCATTAGCCGGTGGTTGAGCGCAGCGACACCACCGGTTTCATGGATCCAACCCCCGGCGCATCCCGGCAGGGATGCCAGCCTCTCCCGAAGCCAAGTACGGTGCTGATCAATCCAGATATTTGGGATCATATTCCACCCCCCGCGTGTTCCAAAAACTCGATCAACTCCTCCCGGAACGTTTTCTTCTGATGACGTTCTTCCTGGTTGGCGATGTATTTGCGAACGCGTTTGCGCTCTGCTGGGCTGACGGTGAACGCGCCATAACCTTCTTGCCAGGCGAACCCTGCCATTCCCATTTCGTCATGCACCCAAATGGATGCCGACTTCTTCAGCTCCCGCATGAAATCGGCAAGACAATGGGTCGATTTCAATCCCACGAGAAGGTGAACGTGGTCCGAAACGCCTTCCACGCCTTCGGATTTGGCGCCCAGGCCTTTCACCGATCCACCAAGGTATTTATGGAGACGTGGACGCCAGGATGCATCGATCACGGGTTCGCGGTTCTTGGTAGAGAACACGATGTGGTAGTGGAGACTAAGGTAGGTTGAGGGCACTTTTCTCGGGGTTTCGGTAGTTGGCTGGCATCCCTACCGGGATGGGGCGACTTGCAGTCGCAGATTGAATGATAGATGAAACATTATGAGTACATAACCAATCAGACTATCCAGTTGTTTCCTCAACTGTTCCTTGGGAAGCAAACCATCTCACGTGCATTGCGTTTTGGTTTGAAGCCTTCCGACTCCGTCGCGCGGGAGCATAGCTCTCATGAACCCGACCGGCCAGGAGTGAGACATACGGTCAACACACGTGAACATGCGCAAGTGTCGTAAAGGGAAAAGATCCGAACGAGAGCGTGGATCGAACGCACGCGGCTACTCAGCCTCGCGCTCCAGCTGGCGAAGCGACGGCTCGTCCTCCGTCCTCAGGAAACCAATAGCTGGCGGCATAGAGCATGGACCTAAGTGTCTCGTTAAACGTCAATCTGAGGCGAGCAAAGTAACCTCTCGTCGTTCCTTTCGCGCGGTATACGCGGAAGGTAGGCCAACCGGTGACGGCAGCCGATGGCGGCGAGAGTCAGAGCTGAAGAAGAAGCAAATGCCTCCGGTAACGCGGAGGATACGAAGGTGCCATCCCGCTCTTGCCACGGAGCGGGGCACATCCTTCAAGGCGAAAGCCTGCTGACGTCTTCAGGTAATCCTTTACGAGAGAACTTGTAGAATCGTGAACGTTAGTTACTCAACTCGGTTAGACCAAAGCAATTTGTCGGCGCTGCTCAGCGATGAGCAGTTTGCTGGTGCTAGGTCTGATCTCAAAAAGCTCTGGGAGAAGTTCGACTTCGACCAAGCTCAGCGAAACGTAACACGACTGCAAGCCCGTTGGAGGGAAAACAGGGCCCCTCCCCCGTTTTGGTAAAGGCATTCCAAAACGGGAAAACCAACAAGGTCAAGGTCCTCCAAGGGCTCTTGGTCCGGTCGCTCGACGCCCGCGTTCTCGCGGTCGATCGAGTCACCACCTCCAAGGGTGCCCGCACGCCGGGCATCGACGGCCAGCGTTGGAAATCCTCCGCATCCAAGATGGCTGGAGCACTTTCCTTGTGGAAGAAAGGCTACCAAGCCCAACCGCTCCGGCGAGTCAATATCGCCAAACCGGGTTCGAAAAAGAAGCGGCCACTGGGTATCCCCACGATCCGCGACCGCGCCATGCAGGCCCTTCACCTCATGGCGCTCGATCCCATCAGCGAAGCCGGCGCCGACGCGAACTCTTACGGGTTCCGCAAGCATCGGTCGACTCATGATGCCATCGCGCAAGCCTTCCGTGTCCTGTCCCACAAAAGCTCAGCCACCTGGGTTTTGGACGCCGACATCAAGGGTTGCTTCGACAACATCAGCCACGATTGGATGCTGCAAAACATCCCGATGGACAAGACCATTCTACGCCAATGGCTCAAGAGTGGTTACGTGGAAACCAAGGGTAACCTGTTTCCTACGACCGCCGGGACACCACAGGGAGGGATTGCGTCCCCTTGTCTGTGCAACATGGTTCTCGATGGGCTGGAACACGCGGTAAAACGCGCCAACCGGTCCGGACGCCAGATCAACTTCATTCGTTATGCCGACGACTTCATTGTCACGGCGCGACACCGGAGCGATCTCGATAACTTCATTTTACCCGCAATACATAGCCTTCTCCGGGTGCGTGGATTGACTCTTTCCGAAGAGAAAACCCGCATCCGCCACATCCGCGAAGGCTTCGACTTTCTTGGCCAACATCTTCGGAAATACTCCCACGGCAAACTCTGGATCACGCCATCGAAGAAGAACGTGAAAGCGTTCCTCGCCAAGATGCGCGATACGGTTCGGGATTGTCGGGGGCACAATCTGGGGGTGGTGATTGACCGCTTAAACCCGAAGATTCGGGGTTGGGCCAACTATCATCGGCAGAGCGTCGCGCTGGAACGGTATATCTATGTGGACCACCAAATCTTTCAGGCGGTTTGGCGATTCCTGAAACGGAGTCACCCGAAAAAGTCTTCGAAATGGATTTATCGAAAATACTGCCAAGGTGATCCCGAGCAGCGGGGTCGGAAGTCGCTCAGTTTTCAGAGCGCCGAAGTCCAGAAGGATGGCAAAGCTGTCCGCAAGACCCGGTTCTTGAAGGCGGCGGCAACGACTCCACGAATTTGGCATCTGAAGGTTCGGGGGAATGCCAATCCCTACGAACCGAAGGATCAGCCGTATTTCAGGTGGCTGCGAGGGTTGAGAAAGTTGATCAAGGAGGGGAAATGGAA
Organism: uncultured Verrucomicrobiales bacterium; assembly: GCA_964351855.1. Lineage (GTDB taxonomy): Bacteria > Verrucomicrobiota > Verrucomicrobiia > Verrucomicrobiales > DEV007 > JBCDHN01. Next base: position 16,192 of record CAYGQD010000102.1, on the reverse strand, counting down.
ACCAAAAGGGAATGCCGGGTGAGGCGTAGCCGCCTTTGCCTTTGGAAAGCTTGCGCCGTTAGTTTGGAAACTTACTTGTCCGGTGCTGAGGGGGCAATGGAGCCGCAAGGCTCCTGCCCTACCCGATCTTCATGGACTGGACACGTAACCGGTGGTGTCGCTTCGCTCAACCACCCGAAATCGTGATCATCAAGGCCGAACCCGGCAAGGTTCGCAGCGCCCGCCCATGTTCAATAGCGCGGTGTGCCCGAAATTCCGGCTTGGCCCCGCCTTCTGCGGGAAATGGAAATGGGTGTATGGCATGGGGCAAATGTTTGGGCCACAAACAGCCACGCTACCATTGCATTCACATGAGCGAAGTGCATACCCTGGCTGGTGTAAATGCCCAAAGCATGATTTGCAGTCAAACGCAGGCTAGCTCCCTCAATTCGCCCCCCGGAAGCGGGCGCGCTCTGCCGATTCTCCTCTTGGCCGCTTCTCAAAACTCACCGGACCGGGTTAATCAATCTCAGCTCCAATTCCCAAGTAAGCCGAAGGCTTCTCAGCCATTAGCCGGTGGTTGAGCGAAGCGACACCACCGGAAATCGTGATCATCAAGGCCGAACCCGGCAGGGTTCGCAGCATGGCATCAACGGCACAGCCTGCTATTCGTAAATGGATTCCTCCGCCAATTTTCGGCGCAATCTCCGACTCAAAGCCGGCTCGACGAACGCCAGCGCCGCCGTGGCCCGGTCCGCCAACTCCTGCTCGCCGATTCTTCCTGCGGACCACGCCTGCTCATATCCCCGAATCCGCAGCCGCAACCGCTTCCGACTCCTCCGGTTCAGGCCCACCCAACCCGGCTGAAAGCGGAACCCCAGAAAATCCATCCCTCCCGAGGTCCGATTCAACACTGGTTCTTTCAACCTCAGGCCCAATTCCGCTTCGACACACTCGCGCACGGCATCGCGTGCTCGTAGCAGTTCTTCCTTCTCGTCCGCTCACAAGACCATGTCATCCATATAACGGGCATAGCCGCGAATCCGGAGCCGTTCCTTGACCAGCCGATCCACAAAGCCCAGATAGAAATTGGCCAGAAACTGTCTCGTCAACGCGCCGATCGGCATTCCCTCGCTCGCTTCGGGACGATGACTTTAGACCACTTCGTACCACAAGTTCAGCATTTCGGTCTCCCCATGGATTCGCTCCAGCTTCTGCAGCAGCTTGTTCCGGGGAATCGTCTCAAAATAATGCCGCACGTCCAACTGGAGATACCACGCCCGGCACGCCGACCACTTCCGCGCCTCCGCAATCGCCGCGCGCAGGCCTTTTCCGGTCCGGCAGGCAAACGTCTGCCCCACCAGCCAGCGCTCGAATCCCGCCTCGCACCCATTCATGATGGCGTGATGGAGCACCCGGTCCGCGAAACACGGCGCGCTGATGACGCGCTGTTTGGGATCGTAAATCGTGAACTCGGTGAAGTGTCCCAACGGCCCGCCACCGTTGCGCAACCGCTCCCCAATCCGGTAGAGATTCTCCTCCAGATCCGCTTCAAACTCCTGGACATCCCGCCGGTCCCGTTTTCCTTTCCGGGCTTTGACGTAGGCTTGCAGGAGGTTTTCCAGCGGCCAGATTTTCTCGAACAATCCGATTTCCCGACGCATTTTTTACCAAAAACGAACCATCCATCACCCACAACTCATTTAACCCCTTTGGGTCTCGCTTCGTAGGGCTCGAACCGCGTGCTGCGCGGCGGCAGCTGGAACAACAACGCCAGGAACTGCCCAGGAAGGGAAAACAGGGCCCCTTCCCCGTTTTGGGCCAACCGCAACGGCAACAGGCCGTCCAACGCCAACGACAACATCGGCTTTCGTCCCGTAGCTCTCCTCCAGTAAGAAAGAGAACGTGAATCGTTCCGTAGGTCCGGAGGGGACCAGAAGCAGATCCCGACCGTCCGGGAGACCGGACGGCAAACTCGCAAAAACCAGCCCGGTGCATCGTTGAAACGGAGATCCAGAGTGAGATCTCCCGAAAGCTCTGATGGAGCGGCGGTGCTCCGGGCTGCTTGCTTGCAAGCCTCGTCGCGTAGCGACTGCTCATGTTAGCCGTGGGTTTCAACCCACGGGCAACGCAAAAGATCATCCCGTCGCGTAGCGACCGGTCACCTGAATCGACCCGCAATCAACTTGAGCGGTCGCTACGCGACGCCGCTCCATGCGTCCGCCGGTCCGTGGGTTGAAACCCACGGCTACGATGCGCTGTCGCTACGCGACAATCCTGGTGAACGAACATAAGACCCTTTTCTACGTGATCTCGACGACTTTAACTAAGTAGAACTAGGGTGCGTTTGAAAATTGGGACGGACGCCCAATGTGGTTTCAAGGTTCAGAGAATCGCTGCGCATTTTTTGGAGATGCGGCGCTTTTTCCCGCTGAGAATGCTGTTCGGGGCTCTGTGAGGAAACTCATCGACGCCTCGAACCATCATCCTCAGCCGAAAAAATCACTCGCAGCGCGCCTCGCCTCAATTTTCAAACGCCCCCTAATGTACAGATTCCATCAACTCTCGAATCCGCTCTCGAAGCGGCGGATCGATCGTCCCATCGCCTTTCGCGAAGGAGGCTTTCTCCAACTCGGCCTTGATTTGCGCGAGCTCTTCCCGAGGCAGGTCAAGAATGGTCGGATGGTTCCGCAGTTCATCGGCGGTCAGTTTCGACATCTCCAGCCCGTAGGTTTCCAGGACGAAGCGATCCAAAACGTCTTGAACTTCAGCGGCGTCTTTCGCTCGGTCGAATTCCGCCAGAAACCGCTTCCTTTGCTGTTGAGCCGCGTCCCGGCCTTCGGCATTCGGGGTTCGTCGCTTGGCGTAGCGTTGCCGAACCACCAGCCAAATCACGATGATGAGCCCCACTAACAACCAACGCTTCCAATCGCTCTTCTTCGTTCCCAGCGGCGCGGCAGGATGGATGTCTGCCTCCAGCGGATTCCCGGTGACGACCGATTTCACGATGACCGGGATGGGAGTCGTGGTGATGGTGAGAGGAATCGTCGAATCTTCGTTGGGCCAATAAATCAAGGTGAGCTCCGGGATCTCGTAACTTCCCGGAAGGCGCGGTTCCAGCAGATAACTCCAGGTATCCACGACCATTCCGTCTCGCACTTCGCCAGATATCGGCGTCTCAATGCCCTTGAGGTGGAACTGCGCGAGTCCGGAAAGGGCGCGATGCGGAGGTTCGGGGCGATAGCGACGCTTATTCCCCGTCTCCAGCATTTCCGCTTCGGGCACCGCGGGAACGATCATCGTCACTTGAACCCGCAACAGATCCGCGACCGAAATCGGGTCGTTGGGAACGACTTCCACCGTTCCACGAACGGGCCCCTTCTCAAACGTCAGCAGCCCGGCGGCCGCCAGCATCATGGCAACGAGACTAACCATGATGATTGCCTCTCCGCGATTGGATCCGGGCTTTCAGAAAGCCATGAAGCGCTCCGACATAATCATGCCCCACCCAAAGGGAAAACTGATCAACGCCCGCTGCATCCAGTTCTTGCCAAAGCTCACTGCGCTGATCTTGGGCGACTTTTCCAAAGGCGGAACGAACTCCGGAATTCGAGGCATCGACCAACACCATTTCTCCGCTCTCCGCGTCTTGAATCCGAACCAAGCCCGCTGGTGGTAGCTCGACCTCGTGGGGATCGATCACAGAGACGGCGACGAAGTCGTGCGCTCGGGCCGCCGCCTGAAGCGTGTCCATGAAGCCGTCCGTTTGGAAATCAGAGATCAAAAACACCACGGCGCGACGTTTAGCGATGTGGATGAGCATGTCCAAGGGCTCGTTCAAATTCGTCCCTGAAGAAGCCGGCTCATGGGTCAGCGTTTCGTAAACGATTTGAGAAACATGAACGCGCCCCTTGGCGGGCGGAAGGTGCCGCTCCACCTGATCGGTGAACAGAATGAGACCCACGCGATCGTGGTTCGCCGCCGCCGAGTGGGCCAAGAGCCCGACCAGCTCCGCCGCCGCCTCGCGCTTGGTTTGCTTCCCGCTGCCATATTCCCCGGAAGCCGAAACATCGACGAGGAGATAAACGGTCAGATCGCGCTCCTCGATGAATCGCTTCACAAACGGCTCCCCGGTCCGGGCGGTCACGTTCCAGTCGATCGACCGCACCTCATCTCCCGGCTGATAAGGCCTCACCTCATCGAACTCGATTCCCCTCCCCTTGAAGACGCTGAGATATTCCCCCGCCAACAATTCCTCCACCGCACGGCGGCAGCGGATTTGCAAAGTTTGGAAGGGTTCGTCAGAATTCATAAGGAAGCTGATTGGATACTTCGACGAAATGAACGGCAGGTAAAGATGGAAATCCAAGGGTCGATTGGCCATTTGAGCTTCCGACTGCGCGTGGTATGCTCAGAATCGATGAGTGAAGCGATTGTTCACGAGAAGGATTACGTTTCTCTGGCAGACTATCTGGAGGCCGAACCACTGGCGCTGGAACGCCACGAATACGCCAATGGACAAGTTCTGGCGATGGCTGGAGCGAGCGAGAATCACGAAACCGTTGCCGGGAATCTTTCCGCAGCGCTTCTGTTGCACACCAAAGGCAAGGGGTGCCGCACCTTCAAAGGCGACATGAAGCTGCGCCTGTCTCTTCATGAGGCCGATCTGATTTATTACCCCGACATCATTGTCACCTGCGATCCCCGCGATACCGATCCTATCTACAAAAAACACCCCATAGTCCTCATCGAAGTGATGAGTGACTACAATAAGGATCATGTCGAAAAACTCTTCGCCTATCAGCAAATTGAGACGCTGGAAGAGTATCTGATTGTCGATCAGGACCCGGAAAATCAGCAAGCCTGGCTTTACCGCAAAGAAACCGGCTGGAAAAAAGAGGAGGGAGCTCCCGATGGACGAATTGCTCTCAACTCGATCCGTTTCTCCATCCCTCTCGCCGAACTCTACGAGGTTTAGGTTGGCCGCAATAGGGACGTTCCTTAACTCGGCACCGGTACCTTCTCGAAGATCTGCTCAACCAAGGCATCGCTCGTTAGATCTTTCGCCTCCGCCTTGTAAGTAAGCGCGATCCGATGGCGCATCACTTCGCTGGCAATCGCTCGCACGTCCGAAGGCAGCACGTAGTCCCGCCCCTCAATCAGCGCGTTCGCCTTGCTCGCCTTCGCCAGGAAAATGCTGGCTCGAGGCGACGCGCCGTGTCGAATCATGGGTCCCAGTTCCTCCATCCCATACTTCTCCGGATGCCGCGTCGCATCCACGAGGTGGAGGATGTAGCTTTCCACCGTGTCTTTCATGAAGACGTCATCGAGCGACTTCCGCAGCTTTAAAATCTCATCCCCGCTCACCACGGCCTTCACCTCCAAATCGGGCGAACTCTGCGCCATCCGCCTCATCACCTTCTGCTCTTGCTCCAGCGTCGGATACTTCACGATGACCTTGAAGAGAAAGCGATCCAGCTGGGCTTCCGGCAGCGGATAAGTTCCTTCCTGCTCGATCGGATTCTGGGTCGCCAACACCATGAATGGCTCATCCAGCTTGAAACTCTCCTCGCCGATCGAAACCTGCTTCTCTTGCATCGCCTCTAACAGCGCGCTCTGCACCTTAGCCGGAGAACGGTTGATCTCGTCTGCCAAAATCAAATTGGCAAAAACCGGGCCTTTCTGGATGTGGAACTCGCCCGTTTTCGGGTGAAACACCAGCGTCCCCACCAAATCGCCCGGAAGCAGATCCGGCGTGAATTGAATCCGATTGAAACTGGTGTCCAGAGCCTTGGCCAGGGTGCTCACCAGCAGGGTCTTGGCCAAGCCAGGAACCCCTTCAATCAGCACGTGCCCGCTGCACAAAAGCGCAATCAAAAGGCGATCGACCACTTCTTCCTGACCAACGACGACTTTCGCGATTTCCTCACGAATTCGGACCAGGGTTTTCTGTTCGTTCTCGAAGACTTTCGGGGTTGCAGCCATGGAAACGCCAATCTTCGCGGCGGGAACCGAAAGTTGCAAGCTCAAGCCGATTCGACCGAAATCCGGGTTCGCCCCGCGACTTCTGGTTCGATGCGGAATCGGCAACCGAGGAACTGCTCGATGGTTCGGATGTTCGTGATGACATGGTTACCTGGCGTCATCGTCAGAAAGCTGCCACCACCCGCTAAAGCCATGGGTATCAGCAGTTGATCCGCCAGATGCTTCCCGATGACGGCCTGACTACCCAGATAATTCTGCATTCCCTTGGTCGCGCTCCGCGCCACGCTTTCGGCCCGACGCCCCAGCTTCCCGAAATCGGTGGTGATCTCAGACACTTGCTCGAAATGGCTTTCGACGAAGCAAGCGACGCCTGTGCTCGGGCCATCGCTCACCAACTCCAGCTCTGGCTCGGAATCCCATCCCATGGCCGCGTTGGCAGCGTTGGCCATTCGTCTCGCGACGCCTTCATCCAGATTTTGGCTTAGAACCCGAATCCCTTGGGAAAGGAGCTTCCCGCGCTCTAACCAATCCACGGGTCGGAGGTTCTCCACCGGCTCAACCATCACCTCGAGTCGACCACCCCCGACCGGGGCGAACCCGATCGATTCCAAACGCGCCTCCAGCGTCACCCCCATTCGACGCAAGGCCGGAACGTAGACCCGCTCGATGAACTCAAACGGTGGAGCCATGGGATTATGCGTTCCACCACCAAGAATCAGCTTGCTCGGACCGTCTGCGGACCACAGCGCGGGGAGCAGCGTCTGCATCAAGAGCGTCGTGCTACCCGCCGTGCCGATCTGGGATTCAAACTCGCCGGGTTCGATGTTTCCAGGATGAAACCTGAGTTCAGTCGAACTCAAATCCGCGCCCTCAACAGTTGCCGAGCAAACCGCCTGCGCCAAATTCACGCAAGTGAGGTGCTGGCGCATCAACCCCGGTTTTGGTCGCGCCCCACGGATCTTCGTGATCGTGAACGACTCGCCCGTGATCATGCTGAGTGAAAGGGCCGATCGCAGAATCTGCCCTCCGCCGTCTTGTCCGTTAATCGTAATCATTGTAGAAAATAGGTCCCATAGGTCCTATACGAGCTATCTGTTGGCTAGTCATCTGCCTTCGACGCATCCTTAATCACAAAGCGCGCCCGCAGCTTCGCCACCTGATGCGCCAAGCCCGCTGATTCCACGCTACGCAGCACTTCCGCGAAATTCTTATACGCATCCGGAGCCTCATCCCGAGGATAAGCGCGGTTGTTGTGCATAATATCCAGATCCGCGAAATCGCGATCCACCGCCGCCTGATCAAGCGCCCGAAACGCATGCTTGCGCCCCATACAGCGACCTGCGCCATGGTTCACCGAATAGCACGACTTCTTCGCTCCCGGCAACGCCGCCATTACCACCGATCCGTCACGAGGATTCCCTGGCAACAAGATCGGGTGACCGGTTTCGGCAAACGGTGTGTCTTTCAGCGCATGATGTCCGGCAGGAAACGCCCGCGTCGCACCTTTGCGGTGAACCCACTGCTTCTTGTTATCCACGATTTCTTCGCGGGCGATGTTGTGGCTGATGAAATAAACGAGGTTTCCCGTCGTTCCCGGCAACACTTCCTGAAACGCCTCGAGCACGAGCGCGTTGATCAGCATGTGGTTCACGGTCGCGAAATTGGCGCCCAGCGCCATATCATCCAGATACGCATCGGCCTCCGGCGTTCCCAGCGGCGCGTAAACGAGTTGACGATCCCCGGCTGGTAGCGGCGTTCCCCAGAGCGCGAATTTCGCCTGCAAGGCCTTGAACTGGCCAGACGCCAAATCGTGGCCCAACCCGCGCGATCCGCAGTGGCTCAAAAACGCAACGTTTCCGTCCTGGAGCCCAAACGTCTCCGCACAAGCGCGCGCTGCCTCGGAATCCCCGATTTCCACGATTTCCGCTTCGCCGAAGTGGTTTCCTCCGCCGTAAGAACCCAGTTGCTGAATTTTCCCAAGCAACCGATCGCTGTAACCCGTGCGCTCCATCTGCTCAAGCCGCTCCACCAGCGTCGAAACGGTTCCGTCGTGACCAAAGTGCGCTGAATCTTCGCAACGATCCGCCCACTCCGGCGGGATCCCCAGATCCTGGCAAACATCAGCCGTCGCACCTTGCGCAATCGCCCGACGCCCGAGATCAATCTCAACCTTGCGCGCCTTCTTCACCGAACGCTGGCCTTTCCCCGCCCCCGTCGGCGTACGCTCACAAATCGCATCGATCAACGCACGACGCGTCCGCTGATCCGCGATCGCGTCCTCCGGCACATCGAGCTGCAACAGCGACATCGAGCACTTGATATCCACCCCGACCGGGCCTGGATAAATGTGCGTCGGCGAAGCCATCACGCATCCCACCGGCGCACCATAACCAGCATGCGCATCCGGATTCAACACGACCTCCGTCACCCCTGGCGCGGAGCGCGAATTGAGCGCCTGCTCGATGCACATGTCATCGAAATGATCGCGGATCGGATCGGTTCCGATCACGGTGATTGGCTTACCCGCGTTATCGCGAGCTGGGAGGAATCCGGTGGCTTCGCCGGTTCTGTGGATGGTGTTCATTTTGTTCATGGATGGTAGCGGTGACTTCCAGTCGCCGTAACTGCCTAAACGCCAAAACCGTGCCAAGAGGGCTTAAGACAGAATTCGGAAACGCTTAACTAACTGCTTATCAGTCACTTAAAAATTTTCAGCTCAAAGTCTGTGAATGTTCCTCCTCGCAGGAAATGAAAATTTATTAGATTTTTAGCGAGTGATTTAGATAAGATCGGCACGCTCACCTCACTCCAAGTTACAGGATTTTTCGAGCACCTGGCGGTCTCCGGTTGTTTGTGAAATCTGAGGCGGCTAGGCCAAGAATTCGCCCTTTTCTTCCTGAAACGGCCAAGGCTATCATCTACCAAATGACACCAGGACTTCGCTGCTATCGGTTTTACAACTACCACGAGGCTTGGCTAGCTGTTCACCAGCTTGAAGAAGCGGGGTTTCGGGCAACCGTTTGCGAAGAGGCTGTCGGGCACCTTTGGGGACCAATCGCTTCGCTGGGATTCTGCGTTTGGGCGTTCCCTATGCCAGAAGAAGAAGCCGTTTTTCCCCCAAAGAATCCCCCACCGAGTGACCTGACACGAGTGATCCGAGCCATGATTGCCAGTCTCATTGCCCTTGGCGGTGCCCTCACGTTGATCATTTTTTGGTTCTCCCTTCTTCTGCTCGTGATCCTACTTCCTTTGATGGTACATTGGGCACATTCACTCTCTAGCCTAGCTCGAAGATACCATCACGGAGAATTGAGAGCACGGCTCGTAATGGCCGCCCTCGTTTTTCTACTTTACCCGCTTGAGTTGGTTATGGTTTGGCTGTTCTCCGCAGTTCTTTTGCCTTCACCCCGAAACGCCCTGAAGCATCAGTCACCGGATCAATAAGATCGACGACAGGACAAATCTGCACTGATTTCACCAATCTGTTGGAATATTTAGATCTTGAGCAGACATTTTATCCGTGAAGCGAGTCGTAATCGGCCTTTTAGGCACCAATCTGGATGCGGGTGAATCCCCGAAACGTTGGGAAAAATGGCGACCGACGGTTTCGTTGTTCCAACATGAAGACCTCCTCTTCCACCGCATCGAACTCATCTCTCAGCCGGAGTATTCCACCGTTGCTGAGCAGGTCGCAGCCGATATCAAGATGGTTTCGCCGGAGACAACTGTGAAGCTGCAAAATGTGGATTTCGGGCGCGATGCCTGGGATTTGGAGCGGGTTTATACGGCGCTCCACAATTGGGCGCGGGGATACGCATTCGACCGCGAGAACGAGGAGTATTTCATCCACATCACCACGGGGACGCATGTTGCCCAGATTTGCCTGTTCTTGCTGAACGAGGCGGGTTACTTACCGGGCAAACTGATCCAGACGGCCCCGCCGCGGCAACGTAAGGATGGGCGTGACCGTGCGGCGAGGTATTCACTGATCGATCTGGATTTGTCGAAGTATGACCGACTCGCAACACGATTTGAACAAGAGCAGGCGGAGGCGACCGATTTTTTGAAGAGCGGAATTCAAACCCGGAACGCTGCGTTCAACGCGACGATCGGGCGGATCGAGCAAGTCGCCTTGCGCTCGAAAGCGCCAATGTTGCTGACCGGGCCGACCGGCGCAGGGAAGTCGCAACTCGCCCGCCGCATCTTTGAGCTGCGAACTCAGCGCGGAGGATTGCGCGGCCCATTCGTGGAGGTGAACTGCGCGACGCTGCGGGGCGAAATGGCATCCTCCACCTTGTTCGGCCACGTAAAGGGCGCGTTCACCGGAGCGCAGCGTGATCGTCCGGGTTTGCTACGCGAGGCAAATGGTGGGCTGCTGTTTCTTGATGAAATCGGCGAACTCGGCCCTGACGAGCAAGCGGTGCTGCTGCGGGCACTGGAAGAAAAGGTCTTTCTGCCGGTCGGCGCGGATAAGCCGGTGAGTAGCGACTTCCAGCTCATCGCGGGAACGAACCGCGACCTGCGCAAGGATGTGGCCGAAGGCCGGTTTCGGGAAGACCTCTTGGCGCGAATCAATCTCTGGACCTTTGCGCTTCCCGCCCTCGCCGAGCGACGGGAAGATATCGCGCCAAACCTGGATTACGAGCTGCGCCGGTTCGCGGAAACGCATGGCCGACAGACCAGTTTCAATAAGGAAGCGCGGGAGGCGTTTTTGCGCTTCGCGGAGGCGGCAGACACCGAGTGGCGCGGGAATTTTCGCGATCTCAATGCGGCGGTGACCCGGATGGCGACACTGGCGAATCGAAGTCGGGTGCGGGTCGAGGACGTGGAGGAGGAAAAGGCGCGATTGCGGGAAAGCTGGCGTCGTCCGGGCGATGGTAGCGACGGGGCGAACGCGGAACTGGCGAATTTGGCCGCAGTTTTGGCGCCGGAGCAGTTGGCTGAGATCGATCCGTTCGACCGGGTGCAACTCGCCCACGTCATCGCGGTTTGTCGGCGCTCGAAGACGATTTCAGATGCGGGACGGGAGCTATTCGCAGTTTCACGGACGAAACGCGCCAAGCCGAATGACGCGGATCGGTTGAAGAAGTACTTGGCGCGGTTTGAGTTGGAATTTGGGGGCGTGAGTTGAGCGATTCTGGCGGAGAAAATGGGGAATCTGAGATTCGCCTTGCACCGTGAAGTGGTCTTAGTTAGCTACCACAAAACAGTGATAGAACTGATTGAATGTCCTGCCTGCGAACGCAAGATCTCTCCCCGAGCGAGCTTTCGTCCTGGATGTGGGGATCCTAATGATGGTTCTTGGGATAAAGAATCTCGTAACACTGAAGAAGGTCCGTTAGATGAGATTTTAGGGAATCTACACCCAGAGAAATCGCCCACGATTGCAATTTCCGGCCTTCCAGAAATCCCTCCGGTGTTGGGGCAGGACCTTTTCGAATATGCCAAAATCGGAATGCATATATCCCCGGGGGATCAGCCACCGGTGAATGATTGCGGAATTTCTTTAGACGTTTTGAATCATTGGTTTAACCACAGACGCCCCATCTTCAATCCTATCTGGAACTTGGAATACAACCGACCAGATTGCTGCATTTTGTGTGGCAAGAAATCGAGTCCCTAGTTTCAAATTTGTCATAGTTGTGGGAGGTGCACGATCTGTGGCTGCGGATCTATGAATGCAAATCCACATGGCTCGCTGAGATGGAAAGCGTTATCAAAAAGCACGCGCCAGCGCTCAAATGCCGAAAGTAACTGTGCGAGCAAATTGGCGAGGACGGAAACCTTACGGCTTCGATCCTGGGGCACCTTTTCCCACTACATTTAGCATTTCATGTGAACAATGCGAACAGCGCGAATCTATCGAAAGGGAACGACGTCGAAAGGAGAAAGCAAAAGAGTGGGACGAGCGGCAAGCGAATGAGAAAAAGTGAGACGAAATTCGCAGCTGGATTGTGGTTATCTGCATAATAATTTTCGTCGTATGGATCTGGTTAACCGGTTGAAGATTCGAGTCAAATAACTGACAGAAATCAGGCCCCGCAATGAACAAAGTTGCCGTCACCGAACTCTCCCGAAGCTTGCCCGATTTCATCAACCGAGCGGCCTATCGCGGCGAGGAGTTTTTGATCACCCGTGGTGGGAAGCCTGTGGCCGCGCTGTCACCCGTTCCTACGGGCGTTCGAGTGAAGGATCTTGCCCGCGTATTTGAGAATCTCCCCCATCAGGCGAACGAAGATTTGGACGCCTCATCCGCAGATCTGGATGATGCTCGAAAAGTTGGCAACGTCCCAATACGGGATCCATGGCAATCATCCTAGCTTTCGAACCTGTTCATCGCGCTGTAGCGTTCGAGAGATCCGGGGAAGTTGACGGAATTGCTGAGCCAAATTCCGGAATCGCATCGCGAAGACGATGTGCTCATTTCCGTGGTTACGGCGGGCGAATTGTTGATGGGAGTGCATCGAGCCAAGGATGACTCGATCCGGAATCGGCGAAGCGCCTTCGTGGATTCGGTTCTGGATCAATTCAGCGCGGTGTCGATCGATTTGCGAATCGCCCGAGAACATAGCCGCATTACTGCCGAGCTAATTTCGGCGGGCGAGATGATTGGCGTCCACGATTCATGGATTGCGACAACGGCGTTGACTTACGGCTACGCAGTGGCAACGACGAATGTTCGAGAGTTCGACCGAGTTTCGGGTTTGGAGGTCATCCCAATCATGCTCTCGTGATCGAAATGGCGTCGCGTAGCGACTGTTCATGTTAGCCGTGGGTTCCTCAACTCACGGAACCCAGGAATCGAGCCATGCGTCGCGTCAGCGACCGCTCATGCTGGGCCCCACCAAGATCCCAAAACGCGTCAACCCCAGAGATACCACTCGTCATCTTCCACGCCGTGTTTCTCTAACAAAGCCACGTATTCCTCCTCAAAAGTTCGCGCCTGATGATGCTCGCGTTGATTGGCGATCTAGTTGATGACGTCGGGGGCGGCTGAGGAGCTGACGATGAATGCGGAATATCCGTCTTGCCAGGCGAAGTGAGTCTTCAACAATCCCAATTGGTTGATGGCGTGGGAGGATCCTCCTTTAAGGCGTTTTATGGCCTCGGACACGGTTAGGGTTCTTGGGATATCGACCAACGCGTGGATGTGGTTTTCGATTCCCCCGACTCGCCTTGCATGCATGCCGTGGATTTTGGCGGTTTCGGCGACGATGGAACAGAGGCGTTCTTCGATTTCTGGGGCGATCAGCCTTTCCCGGTTCTTCGTGCTGAAGACACAATGTTAGAGAAGTTCGGGTTACGTGTTGGCCATTTGGGATGGTTAATCTGGTGATCGGTCGCTACGCGACGAATTTTTTCGCTGACGCTTTTCCGTGGGTTGAGAACCCACGGCTAACATGAACGGTCGCTAACGCGACGGATGGCGTCGGCTCGAACCGACGCACGGGCGCGTTACCTCGCGCGCTACTTGTTCAGCGAATCCAAACACTCCTCCATCACCTCCAAAGAACCGCCCAACCGATGATCGTCATCCACGGCGACGAGCCGTCCTGCCTCCAAACCGCTGTTGGCCAGCAATTCCTGACTGTGGATGAAGGGAATCGTCTCATCGCGGGTGCCATGCAAGATCACCGTGTTCGGGCCGACGCGAGTTGCCCGACCCCAGTTTTTCCACGCGGGGCAGAGCAAAAGCAGCGGGGTATCGCCGATATCCAGGTTTGCTGCGACAGCCCCGCCGCGTGAGGAACCAATCACGACATCCGGCGCCTGACGATCGAACTCCGCCTGGGCAATGCGAACGGCTGCGTCGAAGTCTTCGTCCGGCAAGGCGGGGTTCAGCACCTCGTAGCCGAGTTGACTCAGAAACGTGGGCTTTGTTCCGCCCGGCTTGCCGTGCCAACCATGAAGGAAGAGAATTTTCATGTCAGAACATCGTCGCCGTCCGAAGATAAAAAGCAAACCGACCGCCCCAATTATTCGACCACCTTCGAGTACGAGTCAGTAATGAAGATGCGCTCTTCATCCACTTTTTTTGCGAGTTTCGACGCGATTCGCAGCGCCTCGCTCAAGTCGGCAATTTCGTCGAACTGCATCAGTGGTCCACCAGATCGAACGTTGACCGAGAACGGCGGTCGGAACACGGGGAACGCGGGCGTTGTCTCGACAGACGCGGGGTCGTTTTTTGGCGTTGCATCTGATCGGATAGTGTCGGCGTCGCTCGAGGTGGTTGGCTCGGTCAGACGAAAAATCCGCCGGATGTTGGAAAGGAAAGTTCGATCTGCAAATTTCACCCACAATCAATACGTTTGATGAAAGGAGAAAGGTCCCTAAAACGATCTTGCGGGTTCGCATCGAGAAACCAGTTGGTTGCGCCAAAATGCGCCCGTTTCCAAACGCAAACGTGGATCTGATTTCTCGTGGTGTCGGATCCACTACGATGCAGGTGTCGGTGCCGGATGACATGACGTCTACCTGTACCTTGGTCTCGTAGTGAACTTCCCCTAAACGGTAGACAGACGGTTCTTGGTCTGAGAACATCTAAATCAGATCATCATGTCAAATACCGGAAACAGCTATACCGAAGAGTTTCGCAGGGACGCAGTGGAGTTGCTCCAGAGCAGTGGACGCCTCATTAGCGAACCAGGAATCAACGTCAACAGCCTGCTGCGATCTAGCAACTCAAGAAGGAAAACGAGTATCTCAAGCGTCAGCGTGAGATACTAAAAAAGCCGCCAGCATCCTCAGTGAGAACCCGGAGCTGGGTATGCAATCATTGAAAAGATGCGGGATCACAATACCATAATGGAACTCTGTGGCGCACTCGAAGTCTCCCGGAGTGGCTACTACAAAAGCACTTACACCGAGCCGAGCGAGCGCCTGAAAGAGAATCAGCAAATCATTCATGCAATGAAAAAAAGATACATGGGAAACGCTTCAAGAACGCCTGCGGAAGTCCCCGAATATCCGTAGAACTTCAACAGCGTGGATTTACCTGCTCAGAGAATCGAGTAGCACGTCTGATGGCCAAAGAAGGCCTCAAAGCCCGATACAAAGCACCATTTCGACCGAAGACGAGCGGCCAAGGTCCGGACCAGACTCCTACGCCCAACCGCCTCGCAGAAGTCGATTTACCTTCGCGCTCACCTTCCAGCCATTCCATCCTCCCCCCATGATGTCCAAGTAGACCGGAGTTGGTGTTGACCACTTGGTTCCGATTGTTTGGATGCTTCTTGAGAGCGAGCAGCCCGTGTGGAGGATTGCGCCAGTTCCCAGTAGGCTCGTCACATCATGAGGCCGAATCAGGTTCACAATTTTGGTAGTTACGGACTGGTTGTTCATGTTCAGTTGCTTCCCACCTCATCTCGCGATGACGCAGTTACATTCAATTACTGGCGAGCAACACCTCGCCAGGGAGTGACTTGCGCCTCCCGATGGAGCGCCTTCCCTGGCGCACTAGGACCGATTGGCAATCGGTCGGCGGATGCTGGCGGCGGGGCCGATGGAGACCGATTGCCCATCGGTCCTACGGCGTTGGGAGTGGCGGGCCCGCGCTGCCGGAGAGCCGGACGACTTCGGTGACTTCCAGCTCGGGGGGGATCTGGTGGGTGACGAGGATGATGCCGCGGCCTTGGTGGCGGGCGGTGTGGAGGGCCTGGATGACGCGGGTGACGGAGGCTTGGTCGAGGGCGGCGAAGGGCTCGTCGAGGAGGAGGAAGGGGCGCTCCAGGAGGAGGGCGCGGGCGAGGCCGATGCGGTAGCGCTGGCCTTCGCTGAGGTTTTGGCCACGGTCGTCGAGGGCGGCGTCGAGACCTCCGCGAGCTGCGATGAGGGGGCGCAGGTCGACGGCTTCGAGCGCGGTCCAGAGTCGCTCGTCTTCCGCGGTGAGGCCAAAGGCGAGGTTTTCCCGGAAGGTGCCGGCGAAGATGTAGGGGCGTTGCTCGACGAAGGCGCCAATGGTGAGGGGGATGGCGGCGAGGGGCTCACCGTCTGAGGTAAGCCGCGCTGCGCCGGAGGTTCGCAGGCCGGCGATGACTTCGAGCAGGGTGGATTTCCCACAGCCGGAGGGGCCGACGATGGCGACGATTTTGCCAGTGCGGAGGGTGAGGTCGAAGTCCTGGAGGAGGGGCGGCTGGCCGGGGTAACCGAGGTGGAGGCCGCGGATCCGGAGGTCGTTTCCGGGGAGCGGGGTTTCCGGGACGTGGTCCGTGGGCTCGGCGTAGCAGAC
>CAYGQD010000101.1:9886-23008 GCA_964351855.1 uncultured Verrucomicrobiales bacterium | reverse complement strand
GCGGGACGACGGATACTCAGGACGTGGTCATCACGATCACGGGGACGAATGACGGCCCGGTCGCTAATAGTGACACCACCGCTGCGGTTGAAGCGGGTGGTGTGGCCAATGCCACCGCCGGAACCAACCCGACCGGGAATGTGATCACGGGCTCGGGTGCGGGAGACGTTGCCGATACCGACGCGGATTCCAGTGCTGTGATCCGGGTCGTGCAGGTCGGTGCCGGGGCGACTCCTGACACGGATGTTGCCGATGGATCGACGAGCGCCACGGGGACCGCAATTGTCGGAACCTACGGCACCCTGACGATCGGAGCTGATGGCAGCTACGGATATGTGCTCAATCAAAGCACAGCCGATTCTCTCGACAGTGGAGATTCCGTTTCCGAAACCTTCACTTACGTGGTCGCGGATCAACCGGTGACGAATGGAGTGGCGGCGAGCTGGGATTTCACGGCCTCGGGGACCAGCGCAATTCAGGACTGGGTTGTCTTGAATGGGCAGGCGTATTTCGGAACCGCGAATGGCGGTGACGGAATGGCTGCGGGTGGAACGCCCGGGCAGGGAAACACAGGTCATGCTCATGATGACGCGGTGAATGCCTACTCTCCATTTGTAGTGCGTTCCGGGGATTTCGTTTTCGACTCCGGGGCGACAGGAAACCTGCTGAGCTTCTCAGTTTATGGCGGTGCCGGAGATCAGAATAACCTGGGCCAGATTTACAACACGCCGGACGAGGTCGTTAATGCTTTCGGGGGATCAACCAACGTTAATGGTCAGAAGGGGGTTGCTCTCTTTAATGTGGCATCGGGCACCTATGATGTCACCTATTTCAAAACCGGACCCAATGCGGCCACGCAAACGTTCGATCTGTCCGCAGCCGATCTCACCGGAGCAGGTGTCGATCTGAGCGCCACTTACCAGATCCACTATTTCGACAATGATTCAGGAGGATGGGGCTGGCAGAAACTGCAGTCGGTCACGGTGCAGGGTGAAAAAGTCGCCGACACGGCGACCCTCACCGTGAACATCACGGGAACGAACGATACTCCGGTAGCGGTCATCGACACGGAGAGCGGAACTGAGAATGCGAATCAGACAATCGATGTTCTCTCGAACGACACCGATGTGGACGGCGCTGACAGCCCGGCTAACTTCACCCTCGACTCGATTGATTCGGTGACGGTGGCGGGCATCACCCTGACCAACCCTGAAAATCTCTTCTCAATCAATGCGGACGGCCAGCGAATTGACTTTACTCCGGGCACGGATCTGGATTCCCTGGGGGCGGGCGAAAATGCGGTCTTCACGATCAACTACACGATGTCGGACGATGAGGGGGCGGAGGCTTCTTCCGTCCTGACCTTCACTGTCGCCGGTGAAAATGACGGCCCTGTCGCGGTGAATGATCCATCGACACAGCCGGCCGCGAGTTACACCGCGACGGAGAATGGAACGATCAATGTGTCGGCAGCCGAGGGAGTTCTCGCAAACGACACCGATGCCGAGAATGATCCATTGACCGTAGTTTCTTCAGACGGCACTTCAACCCTGGGTGGGTCCGTCACTGTCAATCCGGATGGATCCTTCAGCTACACCGCATCCTCTACCGTGTTGGATGCGCTGAACGAGGGCGAGGTCGTCACCGACACATTCACCCATACCATCACGGACTCAACGACGACGCCGGACGGGGAGTTCGCGGTGCAGCTCGTTCAGACGACCGGGACGGTGCCGGGCAACGTTACCGCAAACTGGGAAACCCTCTTCGGAGCTCTCGGTCCATTCGGCACCACGACGACGGGGACTGTCGGGGGCTTTAATGTCACCGCCAACGAAATCGACACGGCGACGATTTTTGACTTTGGGTCACGAAACGGCAACTTTGCCGGTTTCCAGGCACTCGACAGCATCAACGACGATGGACCGGGGGGCAGTGGTGGCAGCGTTGTTGGCGATGCTAATTACGCAATTCGGACCCAGGCTTACCTGCGATTCACCGAGGCGGGAACCTACTCCATCGCGATGGGCAGTGACGACGGGCGCCGTCTCCAACTGAGCGAGGCTTCTCCGGGATCAGCTCCGGGTTACAGCGGGTTTACCCAGAGGGGAGATCAGGTGAACGGAGCGTTCGTTTCCGGGGATGAAGTGATCGGCTTCTCCGGCGGAACGGGACACAACCAGAGCGTGGGAGTCTTCACGGTTGCTGCGGGTGATGTCATCGTTCTTGACGCGTTTTACTACAATGGAAATCCCGGCGGCCACTCCGGGGAAATCATGATCAAAGCGGGAACCGATATCGATGTTTCCGGCGGCGATAACAGCGCTCCGGCGGCTGCCAACGATGGCTGGGCTCTGCTCACCAATGGCATTCTCGGTATTGCGATGGACTCGACCGATCCGTCCGTATTCGATTTTCCCACGAGCACGGCCACCGTGTCGATTGAGGTTACCGGCGTCAATGATGCTCCTGTGGCTAATAATGACACATCCAGCGTGACGGAAGGAGTCGACGGTGTCGATGCGGCGAACATCTCGGGCAACGTTCGTAACAACGATTCGGACGTGGATGATCCGACATCGCAACTGACGACGACGACGACGGCAACGGGAACCTACGGCACCTTCACCCTGAATACGGATGGATCTTGGACCTATGATCTCGACGACACCAATGCGGTGGTGCAGGCGCTGGACCGGGGGGAATACCTCACCGAAACCTTGACTTACACGCTGGCTGACAACCACCCTGACGGAAACGCAAAGACCGGAGTGGGCACGCTCACGATCACCATCGCGGGGCGCGATGATTCTCCCGTGGCAGAGGACAATGAAGCCGATGTCGTGGAAGACAGTGTTCTTTCCGTGAATGGCAATGTCATCACGGATGATGACGGACTCGACACGGAAAATCCTGACACGTTCACTGTTGATTTTGACCACGAGGGAGATCCTCTCGAAGTGATTGCAATTAATGGAGAGACCAACCCGGCCAACGCAGTTGCGGGAACGAA
Source organism: uncultured Verrucomicrobiales bacterium (assembly GCA_964351855.1). Taxonomy (GTDB): domain Bacteria; phylum Verrucomicrobiota; class Verrucomicrobiia; order Verrucomicrobiales; family DEV007; genus JBCDHN01. Next base: position 19,995 of record CAYGQD010000101.1, on the reverse strand, counting down.
TGGCTCTCTCGTCTGGGGAACGGATGGTGCTTACACTTACAACCTGGACAATGCAGCCGCTCAGTCGCTGGCGGAAGGGCAGCAGGTGACGGACACCTTCACTTACACGGTGCGCCAGTCAGCCATGGTGACCGGAACGGGACAGTGGAGCGCAACCAGTTTGCGGATCGGAACCGGTGGCGGCGCAACCGACACTGCGATTGTTGATTTGGCCGAGGCGGAACTGCTGCTCAATAATGTGACAGGAACCGGTGCGGTGACGGCAGGCGGTCAGACTTACAACGTGACTAATTTCGGAAGCGGAGACTACGATGCGGTGAACTTCGGAAACGGCAGCCGCTTCGGTGGCGATGTCTCGTTCCCTCATGGTCAGCTCGACACCGAGCAGACGGCGGTCCGGGTCACCGGTGATGTCTTCTTCAAGGCGGGCACCTATACGCTCGCTTCGCTTGCGGATGACGCGACGCTGCTGCGGTTGACCAACGCCAGCGGCGGAGCGGTGATTCCTTTCACCCAGCAGGTGTCGTTCGGCAACACGACAACAGGATCATTTTCCGAAATCAGTCGTGACGGGTATAGCGGAGGCGGCCCCCTTGGCGAGCTCCTTGGCACCTTCACGCTCGCTCAGGACACGGTCGTGAACATCGAAGGAATCATGCGCGAAGGAGGCGGCGGTGATTTCTACGAGATTGCCTGGGCCCAAGGAACGCAGACGACGCTCGATACCGCTCAGTTTGAGATTCTTCCGATTTTCGAAGAAGGACAACTGACCGACACCGCTGAACTTGTGGTCACGATCACCGGCACAAACGACAGCCCGCAAATTTCCGCAGTCAACGTCACCGGCGAAATTATCGAAGGATCAGCTCTTAGTGACAGCGGTTCCGTGACCTTCAGTGATGTTGACCTGACGGATCGTCCGACCGCTGCCGGTTCACTCGTTAGTGTAACCGGGCCCGGCACGACGGCTCAGCACAGTGCTATCGCTGCCGGATTCAGCGTGGCACCGGCGGGTGGAAACACCAACAACGGAACGATCAACTGGGATTACGCCATCGGTGAAACGGCATTGGATTACCTGGCCGAAAACGAAGTGGTTACAGCTGTGTTCCGCATCACCGTAACGGATGATGAAAATGCGACTTCAACTCAGGATGTGACCGTTACGATTACCGGAGCCAACGATGCGCCGGTCATCACCATTGATGGCGGAGCGGGTGATACGGATGCGGCGACTAGGCCGGAGACCAACACGGCAATCACCGCTGATGGAACATTGAGCGTTTCGGACATCGACTTCACCGATGTGGTGAATGCCACCGTGACCGGAGTGACGAGCACCGGCGATCTTAATGGAATTGATGTCTCAACTCTCCTCAGTGTCGGCACGAACCCGGTTGTGCCGAACACCGCAAATAGTGGAAGCATCGCCTGGAGTTTCAACTCGGCAGCGAACACCTTTGATCACCTCGACTCGAATGAGAGCGTGATTCTGACCTATACGGTCCGGGCCACGGACCTGGAGGGCGCTTTTGACGATCAGACCGTGACGATCACCATCAATGGAACCAACGATACACCTGTTGCGGTAGTCGATTCCGATTCAACGGATGAAAACACCGGCGTAACCGTCGATGTGCTCGCTAATGACACGGATGTGGATGGCGATGACAACCCGGCCAACTTCAGTCTTGATACAATCAACAGCGTGACTGTGGCGGGTATCACCTTCGCGAATCCAGAGAACTTGTTCAGCATTGTTGGAAACGAAATCAGTTTCGCCCCCGGCGTTGCTCTCGATGAACTCGACAACGGTGATACCGCGACGTTCACGGTGAACTACACGATGAGCGATGATGAAGGTGCTGAGGCAACTTCGGCTCTGACGCTCAGTGTCAGCGGGGTGAATGACACGCCTGTGGCAGCTGCCGATTCTGATTCAACGGATGAAAACACCGGCGTAACCGTCGATGTGCTGGCGAACGACACAGACGTGGATGGCGATGACAACCCGGCCAACTTCAGTCTTGATACAATCGACAGCGTGACCGTGGCGGGTATTACCTTCGCGAATCCAGAGAGCTTGTTCAGCATTGTCGCTAACGAAATCGTCTTCACACCCGGAACCGCTCTGGATGTGATGGATTCCAGTGATACCGCGACGTTCACGGTGAACTACACGATGAGCGATGACGAGTCTGCAGACGCGAGTGCTGCTTTGACACTGACCGTTTCAGGCTTGAACGATTCGCCGGTGGCGGTTGACGACACGCCTTACACCACGGACGAGAACAGCACGATCGATATTGATGTGCTAGCTAATGACACCGATGTGGATGGTGATGACAGCCCGGCGAATTTCTCGATCGACGCAGTATCGGTCATCGCGACGACGGGTCTCACTGTATCACCTACTGCTGCAGGACTGGTCTCAATTGTCGGCAACCAGGTTCGCTTCGATCCCGGAACGGATTTTGATGAATTGAATGTCGGCCAGTCATCTGTGGTGACGATCTCTTACACCATGAGCGATGACGAAGGGGCGACATCGACGGCCAATTTAACGATTACGGTGACGGGAACCGCTGATTTGCCGGTGGCGAATGATGACGATTACACGATATCGAATCCGGTTACGGAAGACAACGTTCTCAGCATTGCGGCATCAGGCGTGCTGGCTAATGACACTGATGCGGATCTCGATCCGTTAACGGTGATTGCAAATAGTCAGAGCTTACTGGGCGCGGCGGTGACGGTAAATCCGGATGGTAGTTTCACCTACGATCCGACCTCTGCGGCGGCCTTGCAGGATCTCGATGAAGGCCAGTCGATTGTCGATACCTTTACCTACACCATCACAGATGCCAGCACACCTCCGGATGGCTTGTTAAGTGTCCAGGTAGTCAATACCTCAGGAACGAATCCAGGAACCAGCCTGGCAAATTGGCTAAGCGTTTGGGATGCTGTCGATGGCGGTGCAACGACAGGAATGGTTGCCGGCTTTAATGTGGTGAACAACACCAGCGATACGGAAACGGTTTTTGATTACGCCGGAAACCCCGAAGACTACAACGTCAACAACTCGATCGGCTCGATCGCGGGAGACGGACCGGGAGGTGGCCCCGGCCCATTTGATCCGGCGGGCGCTGGAGGGGTGAATTACAGCATCCGGACGACCAGTTTCCTCCAATTCACGAATGCGGGAACCTACACCATCGCGATGACCAGCGATGATGGACGGCGGATTGAGCTGACCGACGTCACCCCTGGGGGAAGTTCTTCCTTCAGTGGCTTCTCCGCCCGGGCAGGGCAGGTGAATGGAGCCTTTTCGGTGGGTGACAACGTTATTTCTTTTACTGGTGGGTCGCCGCACCGGAGCTCTTATGGCGTTTTTGAAGTCTCAGCTGGCGATGTGTTGGCTCTTGATGCGTTCTATTACGAAGGTGGAGGCGGAGACTCCGGTGAGCTGGTCATTGCCAGTGGAACTCCGCCCACGCCGCAGGATGGCATTGATACGTCGGTCTACTCGCTGCTTCAGAATGGAGTGCTTGGTATCAATCTTGATTCTACTGATCCGAGCCGCTTCGAGGTGAATACGAGTACCGCCACCGTTACCGTCCTCGTCAACGGCGTGAATGACGCGGTGGATGCGGTTGATGGCGTCTACGTGACGGACCAGAATACGATCGTGTCAGGGAACAATGTCACTTCAAACGATACCGATCCTGACAGCGAGGCCGGGGTGATTTCGAGTACCCCGGCGGACGACGACGATCCGAAGAATGTCATTGAGGTTAACGGTTTGGCTTATACCTCCGGTTCACCGATCACACTGGCGAGTGGAGCCCGGTTGACGATGTTCACAGACGGGAGTTTCTCCTATGATCCGAACGGGGCGTTCGACGGACTGGGCGTCAATGAGCGTGCCACCGATTCCTTTACCTACACGGTGAACGACGACCGGGGTGATGGTACGGCGGTTAGCCAGGACACGGCCACGGTGAGAATTGAGATCAATGGTCTCAACGATGCGGTGACGGCAAATCCGGACAGTTACACCGTGACGGAAAGTGGAACGGTGGTGACGACTGCCGCCAATAGTCTGATCAGCAACGACACGGATATCGATACCCATAGTGAATTGGTTGTCACATCGACGGATACCTCGAGTCTTGAAGGTAGCATCACTCTGGATACAAGCGGAGGAAATGACGGTGGGCTCCTTGCGACCTTTGTTGACCTTGACAATGAGTTCCCCGGGGTCGCTAACGACATTAAGGTCGCGGCAAAGGCCGCCTGGATGATGGAGGCTCCACAGGCCGGAGAGGAATTCATGCTGCAGGCGATGCATCGCCTCGGCATGGTGCCCACCGTGGGAGATGTCGTGGTTCCGGAACTGGATTTCCCTAATACGACGAACGCCAACCCCTACGCCACCGATGGGTCCGGTACAACGATTGCTCCGGGTCTGGATGCGGATCAGGTTGCGGCATACTTTGTCGGGAAGATCGACATCACAACACCTGGGACGTACACGTTTGCCGGGAATGGCGACGACGGCGTGGTGATCTACATTGATGGTGAACTGGTGGTCAATCGAAACCAGGATGGTGGATTCAGTGGAAATCCGGGAACGACGGGAACCTTTACCTTCACATCTGCGGGTCAATACGACATCGTCGTAGGGCATTACGAAGGTGCGGGCGGTGCTGGATTGTTGGTCCAATATTCCGGTGCTGATAATGGAAACGTCATGGGGGAGATCCCTCCGGCGAAACTCTTGAATGACGTGGCAAGTAACGGAACCTTTGTTTCCGGTGGTCTGCGTGGTAATTTCTTTGATACGAACAATGATAATCTTGGAGGCGTTGCCTCGGCTGACAACAGCACGAACTTCGCCGGGAATGCCGCTGCTTACCTTCTGCTCGACATTCCGGATAATGCGAATGTCCTCCTTGAGGCGGTTTTCTCACAGGCGTTTGCCAATGATTCGAATATTTTTGTTCCTTTTGTCGATTTCGGTGTCGGAACCGAAGAGGTAACCGGAGATGGGAGCGTTTTAGGTCGGAACGGTTCCAACGGGGCGGCTTTCGGCGGCCTTCAACAGGCGTCCGGTAGCGATACAGACGTCGACAATACCGCGGTGATCCTGACCGGCTTTCTTGATGTGCCAGCGGATGGCGACTATTCTTTTACTTTGCATTCGGATGACGGGGCGGGTGTCTTTATCAACGGGCAAACGGCAGCTCTTCGAACAAGTGGTAACGGGTCGGCCACCGGAAGCCCGATCACGTTGACGAAAGGACTCAATGAGATCAAGATTCTTCACTTCGAGGGGGCTGGTGGTGCGCGTCTGCAGGTGGCCTGGAGTGGGCCGGGTCTAACGGGAACCGAAGTGCTCAGTCCGGAACACCTTTCCACTACGAACACGGCCGGCGGTGATGGTACCTTCAGCTACGACACCAACGGCCAATTCGAACATCTTTCCGCAGGAGAGACGGCGTTGGATACCTTTGAATATACGGCAAAGGATGCTTCAGGTGCGACATCAACCGCCACTGCCACCATTACCGTCCAGGGCGAAAACGATGCGGTCATCCTCGGGGTTGGCGTTGGCAATCAGAATGTGGATGAAGGAACCGAGTTGAGCCTCACCGACATCGTGACCTTCACTGATATTGACCAGGCTGATTCGCACGTAATCACAATCAACTGGGGCGACGGCTTGTCTGATGAAACTTTAAGCCGCGATACCGATTCGGCGGTGCAACCGAACACCGGCGATCCGGCAACCGCGCCGGTAACGGGCAGCTACTCAGTGGACGGTGCTCATACCTTCGCTGATAACGGCACCTACACCGTGACGGTGACAGTGGATGATCAGCAGGGGAGCACGATCACTCACACTTTTGAAGTGACGGTCGCAAACGTGCTGCCTTCCTTGACCGTCGCAGCCAATCAGAACGTTGATGAAGCCGCTGTGTTGAGCATTGCCGATATCGGATCCCTGCTCGATCCGGGTTTCGATCATTCGGCTCTGTCAACCTTTGAGACTTTCACCTACTCGGTCGACTGGGGTGACGGCACGACAACCGACACCGGTTCAGCAACGATTGATTCGACCGGTTCAGTGGGAGTTAGCACCGCGGCGAGCTTCAACGGAAGCCATACCTATGCGGATGACGGCGTTTACACCGTAACCGTGCGGGTGGCTGATGATGATATGAGCGGCAATTTTGCCGGAACGGCTGGAGTCGATTTTGTTGAGCAAACGCTCACCGTTACCGTTGCCAACCTCGATCCAACCGCTAACAACGATACCGCCACGACAAATGAAGACACCGCCATTGTGATAACCAATGCAACGATTGTGTCCAATGACACAGATCCTGCCGGTGCCAACGATCCGCTGGTGGTGGCCAGCGTGACGACGCCGACGAACGGTGGAGCCGCGACGGTCGATGGTTCGGGAAATGTGACGTACGACCCGAACGGAGCCTTCGAATATCTGGCTGTCGGCGAAAGTGCGACGGATACCTTCACCTATACCCTGTCTGATGGTGACGGTGGAACGGCGACCGGAACCGTCACGGTGACGATTAATGGTAGCAATGACATTGCGGTCGTCGATGCGATATCCGCGACAGATATCAACGAAAACGAGTCCACGACGCTGTCGTCGACCTACACGGATCCTGATTTGTCCGATCCTCACACCGTGACGGTGACGTGGGGAGATGCAAACAACAACCTCGTGTCGGTCTTCAACGTGGCTGCCGTTGATGACGGGATTACTCAGTTGGCCATTGGCAATACCTTCAATAGCACCACGGCTGGTGATAGTGCCGTGCTTGAAATCACAGGGGTCGATACCACGACGGGTGAGGTATCCTACACGGTCGATCATCTCTATCTTGATGATGGCGCGGCAGGTGCAAACTTTGTCGGCGGAGCGAACGGAACCGCAAGCGATCCGGTGAACATCACCGTTCGGGTGGATGATGCGACCACTCAGGGAGCTTCACTGACGGATCTGGCGGCAGCGCTGGCCGCCGATCCCAACCTCACTGGTTACTGGAGGTTCGAGGATGGTGCGGCTTCGGCGACGGCTGCGGATACTTCCGGGAACACTGCTCCTGGTGCTCTCCAGGGGAATGCGGCGATGGGATCGGTCAGCGCGTTCAATGCGTTGGGCGAAAGTCTCACCCTTGATGGGAACGGCGACTACATCAACACAGGCGCCACGGCCGCCGAACTTGGATTTACCGGCGACTTTACGGCTGGTGCCTGGGTGAAGCTCAATGCCAGTGGTATTGCCGGGCAGGATAATACGGTTTTCGGTCAGGATAAGAGCGGACCTGCGAACAACGCAATTCATCTTGTGATCCGTGATGGAAAACCGCATACCGGGTTCTTTGGAAACGACACTGGCAGCTCTACCATCTTAAATGAAGATGAGTGGTATTTGGTGGTCTGGCGTTATACCGAAGACGCTGCAAACCCAGGCGTCGGTCAGCAGGCGATGTATGTCAATGGTGTTCAGGTAGCCGCATCCGCCAATAACAAGCCCCTGTTCGCCTCGACGGGCGACGGGTCTGGAGTGACCGGGGAAATTAAGATTGGGCGCTGGCAGAACAGCAACACTCGCGGTTTTGACGGCATGTTGGACGAAGCATTTGTGATCAATCGTTCCCTTTCGGACGCTGAGATTGCGACGCTTTACGAGTTGGGTGACGGGCCTCTCAATACCGCCGGAACCAGCATCACAGTGTCCAATGTCGCTCCGACAGTGACATTGAATGATGGAACCGTGACCGAAAACGGCACGGTTTCGATGACGGGATCGATCACCGATTCAGGGTTGGTCGACAGTCATCATGTGGTCGTAAGCTGGGGTGATCCGAACAACCAGGCGGTTTCAACATTTGATGTCGGAGCCATCTTCGCGGTGAATTCCGCCGACGGTTCGACCACCGCCAATCTGGCGGCCGGAGCGATCAACTCGAGCACGGATGGGGCCGTGTTGACCGTTGATTCGATCAATCCAACGACGGGCGAAATTCAATTCACCTTGACCCGCCTGATTCTGGATGATGGCCCCAGCGCGACGCCTTTTGCTTCCGGGCAAAATGGAACGACGTCTGATACCCTGGATGTCACCATCCGGCTCGTGGACGATGACCAGTTGACCTTAGAGGCAACAATCGCCAGCGATCCAGCCACGACCGGTTACTGGCGGATGGAAGACGGAGCAGCCGCGACGGAAATGTTCGATGCTTCCGGAAACGGAAGGTATGGAACCCTGGAGGGTGATGCCGCAACCGGTCAGACCGGAAATGCCGGTTTTGGCGAAGCTGCTGCATTCGACGGAAACGGCGACTACATTACCGTGGGAACAGTTGGAGACCTCGGATTCAGAGGCAGTTTCACCGCATCCGCCTGGATTAACCTGAACGATCTGACAGGAGATGACACCATCTTCGGCACCGACCAGAGTGGAGCGAACCAAGGATTGCATTTAGTGATCCGGAATGGGAATCCGCATATGGGATTTTTTGGCAATGATCTCGGCTCCGGCACGACGCTGACCACGGGGCAATGGTATCAAGTGACCTATCGTTTCGATGGGAGTGACAACAGCCAGACCATTTTCCTCGACGGGCAAGAAATCGCTCAGCGAATTTCGCCGGTGGGAGCCTTCAACGGGGCGGCAGCCAACGACGTCCATTTGGGACGCTGGAGAAATGGGACTAGTGACAGCTATTTCAACGGGTTGATCGACGAAGCATTTGTCGTGGGACGTCCTTTGAGCAATGAAGAGATCGCGTCGTTGTATGACAACGGCAACGCACCGGCAGTAGACTCGGCTCAGGTCACCGTCAACAATGCCGCTCCCAGCCTGATCCTTAACCCGGTAACCGGCATCAATGAGAACGGCACGGCGACCCTGACCGGAAGCGTTACTGACATCGGACTCCTGGATAGCCATGAGATGGTCATTGATTGGGGGGATGCGAACGATACCGCGGCTGCGACCTTTGATGTCGCGGCGATTTTTGCGGTGGCAACTGTTGATGGAACAACCACGGTCGAACTGACCGGCGGAACCATCAATTCGTCCACGGACGATTCCGTGCTCACCATTTCGAGTATTAATTCGGCGACGGGAGCGATCAGCTTCAGTGTGACGCACCAATATCTTGACGATGGCGTTGCGCCTGGAAACACCTCGTCGAGCGATACCAGCACGATCACTGTGACCGTCACCGATGATGACACGGGAACCGTGACTGGAACCCAGACCGTTGTCGTTACGAACGTTGATCCGGTAGCCCAAGACCAGACCGCAGCGACGGATGAAGACACGCCCACGGCGACCTTCAACGTCATCACCGGCGTGACCGATGTGGGCACGCTGGATGTTCACACCGCAGTTGTTGAGGCAGCGGGAACGACCGGGAAAGGTGGCACGTTCACCATCGCAGCAAATGGCGACGCCGTTTACGATCCGAATGGTCAATTCGAGGATCTCGCGACCGGTGAAACCACGACCGACAGCTTCAGCTTCATCGTGGTCGATGACGACGGAGGCACGGATACCAAGACCGCGACGATCACCATCACAGGCACCAACGATGCGCCGATCATTACCAATGGTCCGGATACCGCTTCGCTGACGGAATCGGACATCGCGTTGACGGCTTCTGGTAGCCTGACGGTGAGTGATATTGATCTGACCGACGTGGTAACCGCCACGGTGGACGCGTTGTCAGTAAGTGGAACTTCGAATCGCCTCGACCCGGATGCACCGACCGATTCCGAGTTGCAAGCCATGCTGACCGTGACACCGACACCGGTTCTTTCGGGATCTCAAGATACGGGAATCCTGACCTGGAACTTTAACAGCGGTGGTGAGTTCTTTGACTATCTGGCGACGGGAGAAACCCTGGTATTGACCTATACGGTTAAGGCGGAAGATGACGATGGAACGCCGCTGAGCGACACGGAGACGGTTACGATTACCATCACCGGCAGCAACGACGCACCGATCATCACCAATGGTCCGGATACAGCGGCGCTGGATGAAACCGATACCACGTTGACCGCGA
>CAYGQD010000101.1:3868-9786 GCA_964351855.1 uncultured Verrucomicrobiales bacterium | reverse complement strand
ACCAATGGTCCGGATACAGCGGCGCTGGATGAAACCGATACCACGTTGACCGCGACGGGCGAACTGACCGTGAGCGATATCGACACGACCGACGTGATTACAGCGACGGTGCCAACGCTAACCGTCTCCGGCACTTCGAACCGTTCAGACGGGGCCGCACCAAGCGATGCGACGCTCGCGACGATGCTGACCGTTACACCGACTCCGGCGCTGACAGGAACCCAGCAAAGCGCGACGCTGACCTGGAACTTCAGCAGCGGTGGGGAAGCCTTCGATTATCTCGCAGTTGGCGAGACGTTGATCCTGGAATACACCATTCAAGCCACTGACGACGACGGAACAGCGCTCAACGACACCGAAACGGTCACGATCACGATTACCGGGACGAACGATGCGCCGTTCATCACGGACGGACCGGATACGGCGGCGTTGACCGAATCGGACATCGCGTTGAGCACCGCTGGAACGTTAACGGTGAGCGATCTCGACACGAGCGATACCGTCGCGGTGAGCCACAGCTTGGCGGTGACCGGTACGAGCAATCGCGGCGACGCAGCGGCACCGAGCGACGCGACTTTGGAAGGCATGTTGACCCTGACTCCGACCGCGATCTTGGACAACGCGACCAATAGCGCTTCTTTGGGCTGGTCGTTCGACAGTAGCGGAGAAGCCTTCGATTACCTGGCGCTCGGCGAGACCCTGATTTTGACCTACACCGTCACCGCGACCGACAGCCAAACCGCAACGACGACCGAAACGGTCACGATCACCATCACCGGCACCAACGACGATCCGACCATCGCGATTGGCGCAGGTTCAGCCGCGGAGACCGTCACAGAAACCAACACGACGTTGAGCACCAACGGTTCGCTGGATGCGAGCGACGTGGATACTTCCGACACGGTCACGGTTTCGGTGACCAACGTTGTCGAATCGGGAACCACCAGCGGAATCACCAATGGCACGCTCCTCGCGATGATGAACGCCAATGCAGGCAATGTGATCAGTGGTGCCGCCAATGACGGCACGGTCAATTGGAACTTCAACAGCAACGGCGAAGCCTTTGACTACCTGGCCGTCAGCGAATCGCTGACTCTGACCTACACGCTGGAGATCGCCGATGTTCACGGAGCGACCGACACCCAAGATGTGGTGATCACGATCAATGGCACCAACGACGATCCCGTGGCCAGGGATGACAACGTGACCATTACCGTGACCAGCCCCAACGGCTTTGTCGTTCATCCGGTTGTCGCCAGTGACTTGGATGCGTCGGATACGCTGGGGTATGCCATAACCGCCGGTAATGATGATCATATCTTCACGATCGATCCCGCAACCGGAGAGATCAGGGTACTGGATACTACACAGCTCAATGATTTGATCAATGATCCGGCGCAACTAACGGTCACGGTGAACGATGATCACGGTGCCACCGATGTCGCGACCATTGGTATCAATGTGGTCAATCGTGAACTCTTTATCTCCGAGTATGTGGAAGGAACGGGGGATAATCAGGCCCTGGAATTCTACAACCCAACCGGAGCCGATCTCGACCTCTCCAACTACAGCGTGGAGATCCATGAAGCGGGAGGCGGTGTCACCGTGATCCCCTTGAGCAGCATCCAACCGACGCTCGAAGCCGGCAAGACGCTCGTCATCATCAACGGAGCGTCCACCAATCCGGAATTGATCGATCTGGCCGGAGAGGACAACGCCGGTTTCGCCACCTTCTCCTTTGATGGGAACGATGCGATCGTCCTGAAAAACGGCCCGACGATCATCGATCAGATCGGGAAGTCGGGAAGCAATCCGGGAACCGAATGGGCCAGCGAGCCTGCGAACCCGGGAGATGACCCAACCCATTCAACCGGCGATCAGACGTTGGTGCGGCGTCCGGGAATTCTCATCGGAAACCCCGGCGGGTTCGATTCGGGTGCCGGGAATATTGATCCGCTCGTCGATCAGTTCATCGCGCGGCCCGTTGATACGTTTAGCGGCTTGGGAAGTCATCAGGCCTCGATTCCATCACCCGATCCTGCGCCGATTCCGAAAGTCACGCAGCCCACCCCGGTACCGGCCCCGGCCGTCCCGCCGACGCCTGATCCGGAGCCGATCCCTCAAGATCTGGGACCCAACTTTAACGGCATCACCAACGCCTTCCGCTCGCTTGCGGATCGTCCGGTCTTTGCCGGTTTCCGGGTGGATCCAATCGGGGAAACGACGGGGAGCAACAGCGCATCCAGCATCGGAACGGGACGAAGTAACGTCGGAAGTGTGTTGCCAGGATTGCCACCGTTATCCACGCTGACCCCCTACTTTGCCGGTACCGGGAAAGTGGGTTCTCAGATGATCGTCATGATTTCGGATGGGGCTGGCGGTTTCTCCTTCAGTCAGACGGTCCTGGTGGATTCTGCCGGAGCTTGGAGCGCGGCCTTCAGTGGCCTGGAACTTGAAGATCGTCCTTACATGATCACGATCCAGGAGGTTCCGGCGGTGATTGATGTGTTCGAAACGAAGGAACTACCTTCGCTGATTGGCGTCTTCTCCGGCGGAATCCTGACCGATCCCAATCGTCAGAATCTCAGCTTCGGAGACATCTTTGGCCGTATCATCGACACCGAGTCCGTGGATGAAGCGATCGAGCAGTTGGATGCGAACTGAGCTGAGAGCGAATCTTGAACAGATGCCTCCAATGACAAGAAGGACGAAAGAGGTCACGATAGACCCTTTTCCGAGCTTTCCAGGGAAATTCGCTCGGCAAGATCGTGAGACGAATCCTTTCGCTAGATTGGTAATGAAGAAAAGACGGTGTTGGACTTGGCGTTTTTGGGCGTCAACTTGGCCCGTTTTTTGAGGATCGCTGGTCAACTTGGTGCAACCTTCAATTCGTGGTGAGGTCCCTCGAATTCCTGAAACCGGAACCTCGGCACTGAACTCATTTCTTCACGCGTGGGGCGGACTTTCGAAGGTGCGGGAAGATGGGAATGCGACTGATTTCGACACCGGGTCTGTGAACGGCGAAGTTGCGAATGAGACTCAAACTCAGAAAGCGAGTTGCACTTGATCGAAATGCTGGTTATGAGACTGAGTCTCATTTAACCCCTACCAACTCCCTTCCATGAAGTTCACCTCCCTGTATCTTCTTTTTCTGGCAGCGCCGTTCCTGGCGAAGGCTGAGGAAATCACCCTGTTCAGCCATCGCCACTACGAGGCTGATGATGCGCTTTACGCGCAATTCACCGAGAAAACGGGGATCAAGGTGAACGTGGTCAAGGCCAGTGCGGATGAGCTGATTGAGCGACTCAAGGCAGAGGCTGAAACCACGAAAGCGGATGTTTTCATGACCGCAGACGCCGGGCGGTTGGTTCGCGCCAAAGCGGAAGGCGTGCTTCAGCCCGCGAATTCGACCCAGCTCGACGAGCGAATTCCTTCCCAGTTTCGGGATCCGGAAGGCCAATGGTTCGGTCTGACCCAACGGGCGCGGATCCTCGCCTATGCTCCGGATCGGGTGAAGGACGGGGAGCTCACCACCTATGAAGATCTGGCGGACCTGAAGTGGCGCGGTCGCATTCTGGCGCGTTCTTCGTCGAATATTTACAATCAGTCCCTGCTCGCTTCGATGATTGCGGCCCACGGAGAAGAGAAAGCCAAGGCTTGGGCCAAAGGAGTCCGGGAAAACATGGCGCGTCCTCCGCAAGGGAGTGATCGCGATCAGATGCGTGCCGTCAGTGCCGGTCTTGGCGACGTCGCGATTGTGAACACCTATTATTTGGGTCTGCTCATCGAATCGACCGATGAGAAAGATCAGAAGGTCGGGAAGGAGATGAGCTTGTTTTTTCCGAATCAAGCAGATCGGGGCACGCATGTGAACATCAGCGGGGCCGGTATTACGAAGCACGCGAAGAACCCGGACGGAGCGCGTAAGTTCCTCGAGTTTCTGGCGATGGATGAAGCGCAGGGGACGTTCCCCGCCGCGACCTATGAGTATCCGGTAGTTCCAGGCGTAGAGTGGTCTCCACTGCAGAAGAGTTGGGGAGAATTTCAGGCGGATCCGTTGAATCTGGCCAAACTGGGCGAACTGAATGAAACTGCCGTCCGCATCTTTAATGAAGTGGGCTGGGAGTGAAGTTCAGCGCTCTGACGACCCGAATTCGGCGTGATCTGGATGGCTGGTCGATCGCGGCGCTGGTCCTGGCTTTGTTGATCCTCGCCCCGCTGGGGGTGGTCCTGGCCGGGTTAACCGAGGCGGGTCCCAAGTGGGATCACATCGCCTCCACGGTCCTGTCCGGCTACGTCTGGAACACCGTCATCTTGGTTTTGGTGGTGGGCTGTCTGGCGTTTCTCATGGCGATTCCGCCCGCCTGGCTGGTCAGCGTATTCGAGTTTCCAGGACGTCGCATTTTTGAGTGGGCCTTGGTCCTCCCGTTAGCAATTCCCACCTACGTCGCGGCCTTTGTCTATTTTCAGGGCCAGGAAGCCGCGATTCCCGCTCTCGTCGCCATCAAACGGGAACACGGCTTCGAAACTTACCAAGTGGCGGAACGCGTTCTCCGTTACGGCCTTCTCTCGACGCTCCTGGCCGCCGTGCTCTATCCCTACTTGTTCCTCAGCGCGCGGGCCTCGTTTTCCCAACAAAAGCGCGGCCCGATCGAAGCGGCGCGGATGCTGGGGCGCAAACCGCTTTCCATCTTCTTCACCGTTGCGCTCCCCTTGGCCCGACCAGCCCTGGCTGCCGGTTTGAGCTTGGTTAGTATCGAGGTCATCAACGACTACGGCGCGGTGAAGTTCTTTGGGGTGCCGACCCTGACCGAGGGGATCTTTCGCTCTTGGTTCGGCTTGGGAGATCGCCTCTCCGCGTTACGAATTGCCGGCTTCGTCATGCTCGCCGTTCTCTTCATGGTCTGGGCGGAGCAAGCTCTGCGCGGGCGGGCGCGGTTTTCGGAATCGTCCGTCAGTCCGGCCCCGTTGGCTCGTCAAAAACTGGGAACTCGGGCGGCTGCGTTGAGTATCATCGTTTGTCTGGTTCCCCTAACGATTGGGCTGCTGTTTCCGGTTTGGCAATTGCTAGTGTGGGCATCTCAGGGACTCGGGAAATTCGTGAGCGGGGATTCTCTGGTTCAGTTGCTGGCCAGCGTCTTGCTCGCCTTGGGAACGGCGGCCGGTTTGACGGTCATCGCCATCGTGATGGCATACGCGGTTCGTCTCCACCCGGTCACCTGGCTCAAAGGGCTCAGTCGCGTTTCGACCGTTGGCTACGCCGCTCCGGGCGCGGTGGTCGCGGTCGGCGTGATGATTGGGTTGGGGAATCTGGATCGCAGCTGGGGCGTCGGAGTGTTGAGCGGAACCTATGTCGCGATCGTGTTCGCCTACATGGTTCGGTTTTTCGCGGTTCCGTTCAGCTCGGTCACCTCGGGGATGAATCGCGTTTGCGGTTCGTTGGACGAAGCCTCCCGCTCGCTCGGACGCGGCACCTTTGCCAGCCTGCGATTGGTCAATCTGCCGCTGCTGCGGACGACGCTTCTCGCCGCTTGCATGCTGGTTTTTGTCGATATCCTCAAGGAACTGCCGCTCACCATGATCCTGCGCCCCGCCAATTTCGAAACCTTGGCGACGACCGCTTTTGGGCTTGCCAGCGAGGGCCGTTTTCGGGAGTGTTCCGTCCCTTCGCTCCTCATCATTCTGGCGGGCGCGACCGGCTTGATGGTTCTCAATCGCCTCCTCTCCAACCCCTCTCGCGGATGAATCCCAGCCTGGAATATCAAAGCGTCAGCAAGACCTATCCCGGCGGCCATCACCCCTCCGTCAATGCGGTCAATCTTCAGGTTCAGCCCGGGGAGATCCTGGCGCTAGTCGGCGAAAGTGGGAGCGGGAAAACCACCCTTCTTCGCCTCGCGGCCGGGCTGGAAGCACCGGAC
>CAYGQD010000101.1:0-3858 GCA_964351855.1 uncultured Verrucomicrobiales bacterium | reverse complement strand
CTCCGGGCAAGTCTGCATTGCCGGGCAGGTCGTGGCGAGTCCGGAAGTCTGGACCCCACCAGAAAGCCGCGGCGTCGGCCTCGTCTTCCAAGACGGGGCGCTCTTTCCTCACCTCACCGTGGCTCAAAACGTCTGTTACGGACTTTCCGCATTGTCTGGAGAAGAGCGCGATTCCGTGGTGGAGGAGATGCTCCGGATGGTCTCCCTTGATGCCTATTCCAGTCGCTACCCGCATGAACTCTCGGGGGGCGAACGTCAGCGTCTCGCCGTGGCTCGGGCCTTGGCTCCCCGTCCCACCGTCATTCTCCTGGATGAACCGTTCAGCAACTTGGACCCTTCCTTGCGTCGTTCAGTTCGCGATGAAGTTCGCGCCCTCCTCAGTCAAGCCGGTGCCACCGCCATCCTCGTCACGCATGAGCCGGAAGACGCCCTCGCGGTAGGGGATCGGGTCGCCATTTTGAAGTCGGGTAACTTGGAGCAGGAGGACACCCCTGGCGTGATCTATCGGCAGCCGAAGAACGAATATTGCGCCCGCCTTTTTGGGATCGTCAATCGGGTCGATTCGCGATGGATTCGACCGGAAAGCATGACGTTGTTACCAGAGTCTGAACCCGACGCGGTTCCTGTCGAAATCCTCGAATGGCGAGACCTGGGCCGCCATCACGAAGCAACCGTCCTATCCAAGGCTGATGCGAACGCGCCGCAGTGGAAACTCTATGCGGCGGAGCCATTTGCCGCGAAGAAAGCCTGGGTGCGCCTTCCGGTTTAGAGACCGCGGACCTTGCTATCAGTCTCGCAGGGGAAAGTGAACCACGGTGATGGTTTCATCCTCGGGGACCTCTCCCGGCGGAGTTTCGTAGCGCTCAAACGGATGAATCGCACGGCTCTGGCGAATCAATTTGTTCCGTCCTCGGGCAATCCCGGCTGACCAGGCATTTCCCAGATGGCGGTAGGCTCCCGTGTGGCGAATCGGAAAGGTGTTGCAGTCAGGAACCGCATCGCTCACGAACCCGTCCGGCAAATCAGAGGGAACCGCCACCACTGGGAACGCGGACGTGTATTCCACGCGCTCCTTCACGGGCTCCCACTGGTGATAGATGGAAATCGGGATGTCGGACGGAGTGAGGCCTTCGTCGAAAAACCAGCGCTTCAGTCGGCCGAAATCCTCCGTCATCCGCTCTCCTAACTCTGGGATTCCACATTCTCGACGAATCCCGACATAGGAAAACCCCTTCAGCGTTTGAGGGCCGGGAAACTGCAATTTCGAAGGAATCTCACCGGTCTCCAGCCGATCCTTCAGCATCGCCAAACCCCGCGCATAATCCATCCCAATCACTGCCACCATCATAGGCTTCATCCAGAATAGAAAGATCGGCAAGGCGCTATCCATGCTCCAAGTCACCTCCGTTTTCCTCTCTTTCTCTTCCAACTTCAGGTGCACATCCGCGAACGACTTCCAGGGCTTTAAGAACGTGAGTTTGCTTTCGATCCAGGTTGACGCCTTTTCATCCACAACTCGCATTTCACCCGCGCCACAGACGGGCCCATCCCAGCGATAGGCTGATCCGTCCGCTCCGTAAGTCACCTTGCAATCCGGATCCGTAGTCAACCAGGGGGACCACTCCGGCCAAGTCTCGAAATCGCGGAGATGATCGTAAACGACCGACCTGGGAGAATCGATCAAAATGGACTTCGATACGTGGAATTTCTGCACGGGCTGCCGTTTAAGTTCTCGTGTTAGGATCTGAGCTTCGGGCTCGAAGTCAACTTCAAAGAAACGCCCCTCATCGACCGCATTGCTGGTGAGGCCGAAAATCGTTGGTGCTGTGGGCGATCTCGGGTGAGGCTCTGCTCTCAGCCTTGCCCGTGAAACACTTCTCTCGCCTTTTGTTTGCTCGAAAAACCGTCTATTTCCCCACGCTTTGGGGGTGGGCGGCGATCTTGGCGATGGTGACAGGATTCCTCTGGATGACGGTTGCCAATTTGTATGACTTTTTGGCGATCAGCGATCCAATACGGACGGAAACGGAGTGCGACGTTTTGGTGATGGAGGGATGGGCACCGGAAATGGTGGTGAAGGTGGCTGCCGAAATCGCAACGAAACACGACTTCGACTACGTGGTGTCTTCTGGCGGTGTGCTGGATGATTGGATCGCACTGACGGATCACGAGACCTACAGTGAACTGGGTGCGCATCGCTTGAAGCTGGCAGGGGTTCGCAAGCCGGTGATGGTCGTTCCTCCGATTCCGCGGGAGGTGGATCGGACGCGGACGGATGTGAGGGCGGTGAAGCTGGAATTGGAGCGTCGCGGGATTACTCCGAAGACGGTAACGATCGTTTCCCGCGACGTCCATATGCGTCGGACGAAGCTGGTCTATCGGCGGACGTTTGGACGTGGGGTTGAGATTCGATCTTTTCCGGCTGCGTCCGGTTTATATCGTGCGGACGATTGGTGGGAGTCGAGCGCCGGGGTCAAGACGGTGATCATGGAGGCGATCTCCTACATCTTCGAAGCAGTTCGGGTTCGCTGAAGCGGAAAATCCGGTCTGGTGGCATTTTAGGCGAACGTGGTTCTGGTCAGGGGAGGGTTTTCAGGGTTGAATGGAGGTTCATGGACCTTCGTGCCCGATTTCAATCCGTGGATGTGCGGCTTCCCTTCGCGGGGCTGCTGTTACTTTATGTGGTGCTGGGGCTGACCGTGCTAGGGTTTAATCGGAGCCCGGGACAGGCCGCGCTGACGGTGGCGGTCGCGACCGGACTTGACTTTGTCTTCAACACCTGGCTGCGCGGGCGAAAGCCAGCATTTCCGATGAGCGGTTTCATTACCGGGCTGGGCCTGTGCCTCTTGTTGAATTATGGTTCGCAGGTTTGGATGCCGATTCTTCCCGCGTTCCTGGCGATCGCGAGTAAGCATGTCATTAGCGTCGCCGGACGACATATTTACAACCCGACGTTGTTTGGTCTGGTGGTTGGCGGAATGGCGAGTGGGGGGATGATCTCTCCGGCCCCGGCTTATCAATGGCACGGATCCGGAGCTTTGGTGTTGGTCTTGGTCGCCTTGGCCTTCTTTATCTTTGTGTTTCGGATTGGGCGGTCGGTGCTGATCCTCTCATTCCTTGGGTTCTATCTCATCCAAATGACGGCTCGGGCGTATCTGATGCGACATCATGTTCCGCCGGAAGCGATTATTTTAGGGACGTTGTCTTCACCGCCGTTCTTCTTGTTTGTGTTTTATATGCTGACGGATCCGGCCACGTCGCCGAAGACCTGGAAGGGGCAGGTCGCGCTTGCCGCCACCGTGACGGTACTGGATTTCGTGCTGCACTTTCGGCAGAGCTATTCGACGCTCTTCCCTGCCTTGTTCGTGATTCAAACAGGGACGTTGTTAGCCGGTTGGATGCGTCAGGTGTTGGGGCATCCTCAAGATATGTGGCGGGGGTTGGGACGCTGGGCGCAGGGTGGCGCGTTGATGGTTCCGGTCGCGGTGGGCTTGGTCGCGCTGCTGACAGGAGCGAAGCACGAAGGAGGGAGCGAGAACGGGTTGAAGCTGGTTTCGGTTCCGAGTTCAGTATCGGGGCTGACCGGGGAAATGAGCGACGTGTTGCAGGAGGTGGATCCTCGAGTTCGGCATATTTCAAAATGGATTCTGAGCGTGGGAGACGCGGCGGCGGTGGCTGATGTGGATGGGGATGGGTGGCAGGACGTCTTTCTGACCCAGCCGCTGAAGCGACCGGAGGATCGGTGTGGTTTGTTCCGCAATGTGGCGGAAGCTAGCGGCTTTGCGTTCGAGCGCGTCGAGGTGGCGGCGTTCGAGGTGTTGCGAGAGCGCCCGGAGGAGAATGGTCTGCCGAGCGTTG